>NZ_JACJDY010000002.1:0-206552 GCF_014163785.1 Pseudoalteromonas sp. SR43-7
AACGCCATTAGAAACTTTATTAGATGGAAAATTGATCTGGGCTGAGAAAAATTTAGCTCAAATCTAGACTGACAGTCACCGATTAAAAAACGGGTAACTGTCAGATCAAGTCTGAGCTAGTACAAGTAATACCTATGAAACAATGTCTTTATGCTACTTTTTTAAATTCAATCTCAAATTTTAGTTTTGCCTGTTTATAATCGTCAATAAAGTGCCTAACATTCCAGATAATATTACTTTCGCTTCGCTTTTCTCCTATACCACTAAAAAATATAAAAATACTATGCAAGCATGACATTAAGCCACAATATTGATTACTAAGTTCTTCACATTCAAAAGGAGATAAACCTAATTCAGTTCCTTTTAAATAAATATCATTTACCTCATCAAATTTATCTTTGAAGTTATCATATAATTCATTAAAACCAATTTTTTTATCATCATAATTTTTTAATGTTTTTTCGGAAAAATCAAACAAGGGCAGAGATTGATTTGAGAATTTGGTGATAGTTTCAATAAATCCTCCCTTTGTCATGGTATTCTCAGAGTTAAATTTTGATACTGCTAAGTATGAATCATTCCATACAATACGAACATTAGAGCCTATATTTTCTCCATTGTTAGAATAAGGTAAATAATCACTATCTAATGCTTCAGAAAACCACTCTGTTTGGCATATATGATTGCAATTTCTTTCATCTTCAGCGGATGGGTAAACATATAACCATACAATCTGAGCTGGTTGATCTCGCCAGAGTGTTTTAGTTATATTACTTCTGTGATATTCACAATTTGCTATTTCTGGTGTTACTTTTTTTATTACATGGATTATTTCTAACTGAGTATGTTCTTTATTTAAAATTATATTTGCAGAATACCTTTTCGCTCCTCTTATGCTTTTATCTGAAGTGGAGCTAATGGTGTAATTGTCATACGAAGGCACCTTATTTACTAGTCTTTTCAAGTCGGTAACCATACCACTATTAATTCTTTGAGCTTTTGGAACAATTATTTTCCATTGTTTTTGAGTATATTTAACATTTTGAGGAATTACTGTTTGCCAATAACACACTTCATTATCGATATCACATAAAATAATTAGCACCGAGAGGGAGTGCTCAAGCCAATATGACAAATGCTCTAACTTCCCTCGATAAATAAAAGCATCATCTTTTTCTTCTTTGAAATAGGATGCTCCAGATTTTATTTGAAGAGCAATGAGCTTTCCTGATGTGTTTTCATCTTCAACAGCTTCAATTTGAGCATCGATACCACAATCAACTATTGCTTGCTCCCTAAAAATACAGCCAATACGCTCGAATTGTGCTCCAACCGTATAAATACCAATTCTTTCACTATTTGAGCTTGAGGGGTATTTCATAAAATTAGCCTATTAACTGTTTATTTAAATTTCAGTGTTTGTGATTTTAATTTAAATAATATGATTATTCATTTGTTCTAGGAAATAATTTTATCAGTTAAACTTTCAAAATAATTAAAACTAGAACGTATTTCATCACCTCAATCTATGTGTGTTTTTCGCCACCCATTGAAACAGGGATGTGTAGTTATCGTTAATAAAGTTTGTGACTCGAACCACTGAATTTTGAAATTTATTTCAAATATAATTATGAATTAAATATGTAACTAGGCTCTTATTTTGACATTCAAGTCACAATAAAATTTTTCATAAAGATCGTGACTTGATCCATATACCTACTTAGCAATAGGTGGGGCTTTATAAATAATGAGGAACGCGTCACTTTGTGAGAAAATATAACGAAAGTGCAGAGGGTCAGGTCTTGTTTCTTGCCAAGACCAAACAGCTACCTCACATTTAACACCCTTCCCCGTCATCACGCCCTGAAAATAAGCAATTGATAAGTAATGCATTTCATGGATGAAATGAAAGCCATGCTTGCACATGGATGTGCTCTCATGCCGTTTATGTTCACATCAATTGTGTTTTGAAGGAAATAGCGTGATGCTCGGGGCGCCGTGGGGTTCTAAGGGGTGTCGGCGGTAGCCGCCCCTTGGTTGCCGCCAGCAATCTGGCAAAAAACCTTGAATAAGATTTCTTATCTTTAAAATGTGCCAAACGCATTCACATTATCGGTGATAATAACCTCAAACACATATTCAAATACTTATTCAGGCTGCCGCCCGCGCGCCAGCAAGCTAAACGCCTACAATAAATAACACATACTCTTGGTTTTTGAGCGAGTAAGTATATTTGTGATTTGTTGGGTTTCGTTTCACTCTGCCCAACCTAAGCCCATATCACTTATGGCAAATCACTATGCACAAAAAAGCCATGACATAGCTGCAACGGCTTTTATAATTTTGATAAATTCCCGGACTATTATGGGTCTGACGTACCATTAAAGTTCAAAAAATTAGTCTTGAGAATCGTTAATTAAGTTGGTTAAAAAAATTTAAAACGCTAGTTTAGAATTTATCTATTTTCAAACGTATGATTTCCTTTTTTAATTCAGATAAAACTAGATCCGTATCTATTTGTTTTATATTCTCTTTCACATGCTTCTTAAGCATTGGGTCTGTAGTTAAATTAATTCTCACTGTTAAATTGTCTTCTTTCTCACTTTTTTCGATATTCTCAATAAGAAAACTTTCAAAATCCCACGCATCAATCACTTTATCAATGTTTCTATCCAAAACCTCCTTTCTTTCCTTAGGTTTTGAAAGGTAATCCACAAGATTTTGATGCATCTCACTTTGCTTCCAAGCTTCTTTAACGGATTCACCTATAGTGTTTGTTAACAACCATAAACCTACGGCAGTTAATGTACCTCCAATTAAAATACTTCCCTTTTCTATTCGCTCAAAATAATAAGCATCTATATGATGTAATGGCCCTTTTAACTTATCTCTTAAAGATTGTTTTTCTGAAGGGCTTATAGAACTGTTATTTATTAGATAAAATACTTCTTGATATTGTATTTCCCTTAGAAGGGACGATAATTTTTTTAGAAGCCCTCTTAGAGTTCTATCTGAGACTATATTTAGATCAGGGTGATAAATTTCGAAGGTAATATTTTTCATGATTTTAGGGCTCGAGTTCAGGCGTCTATTACTTGGTTTTTTCATAGATTTTTCATAGCTAGAACGATTGTTCTTAACTTAAAACCGCAGTTCTAAGTTAGAGCTGGTGTTCGAACTTACGACACTGAACCGCAAAGCCAATTCCTTTTTATAATAAATGTACGGTTGAGTCAAATAAACCTAACGCTTTATAAAAATAATATCAATAACTTATGGGAGATAACTTAGGATACTTACTTTATTAACTAGCAAGTAATTCTAAAAAAATACAGAAGGTCAGATCTTGTTTCTTGCCAAGACAAAACACCAATTTCACGTTTAACACCCTTCCCCGTCATCACGCCCTGAAAATAAGCAATTGATGATTAATGTCGCGCATGGATGCGCGATAAGGCGGAACTAGGCCATGGATGGCCTATCTTCGCCGTTTACGTTCACATCAATTGTGCATTGAAGGATTAAGCGTGATGCTCGGGTGCGCTGAGAGTGTCCAGAGAGGGACCAGCGGCAGCCCCTCTTTGGCTGCTGTCGCCAGCGCGACAAAACCTTGAATAAGGTTTCTAATCTTCAAAAAGCGCGAAACGCATTCATATTATCGGTGATAGTAATTCCAAATACCTATTCAAATACTTATTAGGGCTAACGCCCGCGCGTCAGCAAGCTAAACGCCTACAACTAATAACACATACTCTTGGCTTTTGAGCGAGTAAGTATATTTGTGATTTGTTGGGTTTCGTTTCACTCTACCTAGCCTATGCAACTTGTGTTGTAAGGCGAAAGTTAAGTGCTTTCATCACTTTAAAAATAGTTTCCCAACGTGGCTTGGTTTTACCGTTAACTGCTTTATATAAGCTTTCACGGTTTAATCCCGTTGCTTTAGCAATATCACTCACGCCATGTTTTTTAACTAATAAGCCAAGTGCTTCAATAAAGGTATTTGGATCATCATCAGCTAAACACTCTTCTAAAAATGTATTAATTTCTTGTTGTGTTTCCATATAGTCAAACGGGTTAAAATCTGATGTTTGTAGCGCCATAATAATTACTCTAATTTATTCAACTTGCTAAATTAATGTAGCCTAAAAGCTACAGGCGCACAATGTTATTTATAGCTTTAAGGCTGCCGCCCGCGCGTCAGCAAGCTAAGCGCCTACAATAAATAACACATACTCTTGGCTTTTGAGCGAGTAAGTATATTTGTGATTTGTTGGGTTTCGTTTCACTCTTCCCAACCTACGGCCATATTATTTATGGCTTATCTTCACGCACAAAAAAGCCGTTGCATTGCTGCAACGGCTTTTATAATTTTGATAAATTTCCAAACTATAATGGAACTTACTCCCCATTAAAGTTCAAAAATCAGTCTCGGTTCTTAGTCACGATAAGTCTCAACCGCTGGGCATGAACATACTAAGTTACGGTCGCCGTATACGTCGTCTATACGTGTAACGGTTGGCCAAAACTTGTTTTTAGCCACTGCAGGCACTGGGAATGCAGCGTAAAAGCGGTCGTACGCGCGGTCCCATTCGTTACCTAACACGTCGCCTTGTGTATGCGGTGCAAACACTAGCGGGTTGTTTTCGATTGACCATTCACCAGAAATTACTTTTTCAATTTCGCCTTTAATTGACACCATTGCTTCGATAAAGCGGTCAATCTCACCTTTTGATTCAGACTCAGTTGGCTCAATCATTAATGTGCCAGCTACTGGGAACGACATAGTTGGTGAATGGAAGCCGTAGTCTTGCAAGCGCTTAGCTACGTCCATTTCAGTAATGCCTGATTGCTCTTTAAGCGGGCGTAAGTCAACAATACATTCGTGAGCAACACGGTTGTTACGACCACGGTATAAAATTGGGAAGTGCTTGCTTAGCTCATGCGTTAAGTAGTTAGCATTAACGATTGCCATTTCAGTAGCTTGTTTTAAGCCCTCGCTGCCCATCATGGTGATGTAAGCCCATGAAATAGGTAAAATAGCGGCTGACCCGTAAGGCGCTGCCGATACCGCACCGTTACCAATGTTAGTACCTGGTACGTTAATTACGCTGTGGTTTGGCATAAACGGCGCAAGGTGCGATTTAACACCAATTGGGCCAACACCTGGACCACCGCCACCGTGTGGAATACAAAACGTTTTATGCAAGTTTAAGTGCGATACGTCTGAGCCAATAAAGCCTGGGCTTGTTACGCCAACTTGCGCGTTCATGTTTGCGCCGTCCATGTAAACTTGGCCGCCGTGCTCATGAATAATGTCACAAATTTCGCGAATTGTTTCTTCGTATACGCCGTGCGTAGACGGGTATGTGATCATGATGCACGATAAGTTTTCAGACACTTCCTCAGCTTTCGCTTTAAGGTCGCTCATGTCTACGTTACCGTTTTTGTCGCAGTTAACTACCACAATTTTCATGCTCGCCATTTGCGCTGATGCAGGGTTAGTACCGTGCGCAGAGCTTGGGATTAAACATACATTACGGTGTGCATCGCCGCGTGATTCGTGGTATTTACGAATCGCGATTAAGCCTGCGTATTCACCTTGTGCACCAGAGTTTGGCTGAAGTGATACTGCATCGTAACCGGTAATGTTTACTAGCCAGTCGTGTAGCTCGCCAATCATTATTTGGTAACCCTCTGCTTGATCCAGCGGGCAGAATGGGTGAAGGTTTGCAAACTCAGGCCACGTAATTGGGATCATCTCGGCAGTTGCGTTTAGTTTCATGGTACATGAGCCTAACGAGATCATTGAGTGATTAAGCGATAAGTCTTTGCTTTCTAGTCGCTTAATGTAGCGAAGCATGTCTGTTTCACTGTGGTAGCTGTTAAAGTTTGGATGCGTTAGTACTTCGTCGTCACGTACTAAACTTGCAGGGATTGACTCGCTGCCATTTGCTTCAACGTCGGCTGCAATAGCGTCAACACTTAGGCCATGGCCTTCGCCTAAAATAATATCGAATAACTCAGTAATATCGGCACGTGTTGTTGTCTCTGATACCGAAATTGAATACTCGCCTTCGTGATTTGTTGCAAAGTTTACGCCTTTTGCAATTGCACGCGCTATTACGTCGTCTTTGCTGTCGCTTACTACTGTTAGTGTATCAAACCAAGTGCTGTGCTTAAGTGCGATGCCTTTAGCTTTAAGACCACTTGCTAAAATATCAGCAAAGCGATGTATACGCTGCGCGATAGTTTTTAAGCCTTGTGGGCCGTGGTACACCGCGTAAAACGCTGCCATGTTGGCAAGTAATACTTGTGCTGTACAAATGTTTGAGTTGGCTTTGTCGCGACGAATGTGTTGTTCGCGCGTTTGCATTGCCATACGTAGTGCGTCGTTACCTAAACGGTCTTTAGATACACCAATAATACGACCTGGTAATGAACGTTTGTATGCGTCACGTGTTGCAAAAAATGCAGCGTGTGGACCGCCGTAACCCATAGGTACGCCAAAACGTTGAGCCGAACCAAGTACTACGTCTGCGCCTAGTTTACCCGGTGCTTTTAATAGTAATAAACTCATTATGTCGGCAGCAACACAGGCAATGGCCTTTTTGCTTTGTACGCCAGCAATTAGGTCTGTTATGTCTACCACTTCGCCTGATGTAGTTGGGTATTGGAACAATGCGCCAAAAATATCAAAGTTAACGGCATCTTCTGCTTTACCTACAATTATTTCAAAACCAAACTGCTCGGCACGCGTTGTTACTACGTCGATTGTTTGTGTGTGTACATCGTCTGCAATAAAAAAGGCATTGGCTTTTTTAGCTTTTGATACGCGTTTTGCAAGGCCCATAGCCTCTGCAGCGGCTGTTGATTCGTCAAGTAGTGATGCGCTTGCTAAATCAAGACCAGTTAAATCTAGGGTCATAGTCTGGAAGTTTAATAATGATTCTAAACGCCCTTGAGCAATCTCTGGCTGATACGGTGTGTACGCTGTATACCAACCTGGATTTTCTAGTACGTTACGTAAAATTACGTGCGGTACGTTAGTTGGGTGGTAGCCTTGGCCAATGTACGATTTGAAAACTTTATTTTTGCTGGCTACTGATTTTAAGTAGCTTAGTGTTTCAACTTCAGTACGGCTTTGTCCAACTGTTAACGGTTGCTCTAGACGAATGCTAGCCGGTACAGTTTGGTCAATGAGCTCTTGCACACTCGATACTTCTAAAGCACTTAGCATATCGCTTACTTGTGCTGGGCTTGGCCCAATATGGCGGCGAATAAAATCTTGCTTTTGCTCTAGTTCTTCAAGAGATTTGGCGTTTGACATGTGTCCAGATTCCTATGATCCAAAAAATGTGGCTACTGCTGATGGGTAAACAGCAATAACTTAAAATTCTTATGATTTAACAGCCCACTTTGTATGGAAAAGTTAACTGTAAAATCATAAAAGCCCCGATATCTAAATAAAACACGCGGGGCTTTTAGTTATCTACAAAGAATAATTATTCTTCGTCGATAGTGTGCGAGTAACCTTCAGCGTCTAATAAGTTGTCTAGCTCAGACTCGTCAGATGCTTTAATTCGGAATAACCAACCGTCGCCGTAAGCGTCGTTGTTTACCGTTTCTGGTGAGTCTTCAAGTTCTTCGTTAATAGCAACAATTTCGCCACTGATAGGTGCGTAAATGTCTGATGCTGCTTTAACTGACTCTGCTACTGCACAGTCTTCGCCAGCGTCTACTTCGTCGCCAACTTCTGGTAATTCAACAAATACCATGTCGCCAAGAAGTTCTTGTGCATGCTCAGAAATACCAACAGTAAATGTACCGTCGCCTTCGTTACGAACCCACTCGTGTGAAGGTGCGTATTTTAACTCGCTAGGAATGTTGCTCATTTTATTTGTCCTTTGGTTTATATTGGGAGGATATCAATCACTGTAATTACACTGATTGATATAACCAAATTATTTAAATTATTGATTTACCGTTACGTACAAAGCTAGGCTTTACTACTTTAACGTTTACTAATTTTTTACGCATTTCTACTTGAGCTGTATCGCCTGTTGAACGTGGTACACGTGCAAGGGCTACACTAAAACCAAGTGTTGGTGAGAAAGTACCTGAGGTAATAACCCCTTCACCACCATCAACAATTACTTTAGAACCGCTACGCAAAACGCCTTTTTCTTCAAACACTAAGCCAACTAGTTTGTCAGTGCTTTTTTCTGCGCGTTGCTTAACAAGTACGTCACGACCAATAAAGTCACGATCTTCTGGTTCCCATGCAATGGTCCATGCCATGTTAGCTGCAAGTGGTGATACGCTTTCGTCCATATCTAAGCCGTAAAGGTTCATACCTGCTTCTAAACGTAGCGTGTCGCGTGCACCTAAACCAGCAGGCTTAACACCTGCGTCTAGCAGTTGTTGCCATAAATCGGCTGCTTGGTCGTTCGGTACTACTATTTCGTAACCGTCTTCGCCAGTATAACCCGTTGTAGCAATAAATAAATCACCTACTTGAACACCAAAAAATGGCTTCATACCTTCAACAGCGGCTTGTTGCTCAGCATTTAAAAGAGTGGCTGTTTTTGCTTTAGCGTTAGGGCCTTGTACTGCAATCATTGCAAACTCAGGGCGCTCTGTAACGGTTACGTCAAAGTCGCTCGATACGTTAGCTAAATGCGCTAGGTCTTTTTCGCGCGTTGCTGAGTTAACAACTAGGCGGTAAAACGTTTCACTAAAGAAATAAATAATTAAGTCGTCTATTACACCGCCTTGCTCGTTAAGCATGCCTGTGTAAAGCGCTTTGCCTGGTACGGTTAATTTTGCAACGTCGTTAGCTACTAGCTTACGTAAAAATGCTTTTGCTTGAGGCCCTTCAATATCAACAATAGTCATGTGTGATACGTCAAACATACCTGCGTCGGTACGTACGCTATTGTGTTCTTCTATTTGTGAGCCGTAGTTGATTGGCATTTCCCAGCCATGAAAATCAACCATTTTTGCGCCCGCTTCTAGGTGCTTAGCATGTAGTACAGTTTTAGAAGTCATAACATTCCTTCACGTTTAAATTAACCCTGTTTAGGGCGTGGCTTAAATAGATATAAAAACAGGTAAACATTGTTATGCTCGCCTGTTGTTTTTATTCGTTATGCGGCTTCACTATGCATAAGTGCAAAGCCTTGCGCTTGCATGTAGCTTTGCCATTTTTGTAATTCTTGTTGTTTAGCTACTAATACAAAGTGTTGTTTGTCGTTTTTATCAATGGCGGTAATAAATACATCACCGCTTTGTGCACCGTAGCAAAGTTGCGCATCAGAAAGGCGCAAACCTGGTGTTAATTTAAAAGCATTAACAAGGGTATCAAATGCGTTGTCGCCACTTAAAATAAAGCTTGCTAGGTCCGTGCGTACTACATAATCAATATCAAAACGTAATTGCTGCTCGTTTATAAGCGCTTGTAGTTGAAGGCTTGCGTTGTGTGGTAGTACGAATCTAAAGGCGGTTTCGCTAAAGTAATAAACAGCAAAACTGTAGTCTGAATTATAGTCGCCATCAAGCGTGCCTTTTAAGCCTAAACCGCTGGCGGTAAGCTTAGTTAAATCAAGGCCTAAAATAGTGCTTAAAAATACACTGGTTTCGGTGCCGCTAAAATCCATTACAACGTGATTGTTGTTAGTTTGCAAAGCGTTAGTAACCGCACTACTTGCGTTGCTGTGGCGGGCAAACATTATTGGGTTAAAAGTCATAGCAAACACCTGTGTATTTTCGATTACAAAAGTATATTGCCCACGCCTATCAACAACAAATTGTAATTATTTATCAATTGATAAATAATACTTATATATATGGCTATATAAATTGTAATTTTAAATATGAAAAACATATCAACAGACGGTTTACGTACTTTTGTAATGGTAGTTGAAATAGGTGGCTTTGCTAAAGCAGGCGATTTACTTGGCCTGTCGCAACCTGCTGTAAGTTTGCAAATAAAGCGCTTAGAAGACGTGCTTGGCTATAAACTATTTAAAAAACAAGGGCAGCGCCAAGTATTAAACCAGTACGGCGAGCTATTATTGCCTATGGCAAAACAAATGATGCAACACAACGATGCTATTTTGCAGCAGTTCACCTCAGAAAACATTGCAGGTAAAGTGCGCTTGGGTATTCCGAGCGAATTTGCAGCGCGTATTTTACCCTCAATTATTGGCGACTTTGTGGCGCTCTACCCTGAGGTGTCGTTAGAGGTTAAGTCGCGTTTAAGTAAGCATTTGCTTTCGGCTTCTCGCCAAGATCAGTTTGATTTAGTACTTGCGCTAAATGAGCGACTCAACTCTGATAAGTTTCCTATTTTTATGCAAGACGAACTAGTGTGGGTGGGCGATCTGTCTCTTGCGCATAACGAGGTAGTTACCCTAGTTACCGCACCAGAGGGGTGTATTTATCGTCGCCGTGCTACTGATGCATTAAAAAGTGCAGGCATTAAATACCGAATAGTTTATAGCAACGCCGATTTAACCGGCCTTATTGCTGCATTAAAAGAAGGCTTAGGTATTACGGTACTTGCCAAAAGTACAGTACCGAGTGAGCTTAACTATCAGGTTCAAACCAAGCATTTACCAGCTCTTGGTAATATTGGTATTAGCTTGGTTAAAAGTTCGGGTGAGTCAGAAAATGCGGTAGATAAACTCGCTGAATTTATAGCTCTACGCTTGGGCTAGCGCTTACGTAGTACATATAATTCGTTCAGCCTTTATAGCTAGCAAAGCAATTACAAAATAATACAAAAGAAACAATTTAGTTAATTAAGTTGCATAAGCAGGTGTTTTTAGTTCTATTAAACTGAATAATTAAATAGTTAATAACATTGATTCGTATTCGTTAACGTGTTCAAATTGCGCCAATTAAGATAATTGACATGATTAGGAACACAATGAACCCTAAGTTTTTAGTATCTACTTTGGCAACAGCGGTTGCTTTGTCTTTTAGTGCTACTGCAATAGCAAAAGACACCAGCAATAAAGAACAACGCTTTGAACAAATTACTGTTATTGGCTCTCAGCAAGCAATTAACGATATTCCTGGTTCGGCTACGTTTATTTCTGAAGAAGAACTTCAAAAATTCCAGTTTACCGATATTTCTCGCGTTTTAGCGTCTGTTCCGGGCGTTTACGTGCAAGAAGAAGACGGTTATGGCCTTCGTCCTAATATTGGTATGCGCGGTACAGGTACTGGCCGTAACGATAAAATATCAGTAATGGAAGACGGTGTATTAGTTGCACCAGCACCATATTCAGCACCTTCTGCATACTACTTCCCTACTATGGGTCGTATGGAATCTATTGAAGTATTAAAAGGCGCAGCCTCAGTTAAGTACGGCCCGCGTACTACGGGTGGTGTTTTAAACTTACTTTCGCGCAGCTTACCAACTGAGCCAAATAGCTCAAAAGGTATGGTAGATGCAGCCCTTGGTAGCGACGGTTACTACAAAGGCCACGCTTACTTTGGTAAAGAAAAAAATAACACAGCAGGTTTAATTGAAGTATTTACTTACGGCGCAGACGGCTTTAAAGAGCTGCCAGTAGGCAATGACAACACCGGCTTTGAAAAAACAGATTTACTATTAAAGTTTGGCCATACGTTTGGTCAAAACGATGCGCATAATCTTGAGCTAAAAATTAAGTACTCTGACGAAACATCAGACGAAACATACATGGGCTTAACTGACGAAGACTATAAACAAAGTCCTTACCGTCGTTATGCTGCATCGCAAAACGATGAAATGAATACGCGCCACAACGCATACCAACTTAACTATGCATACCGTTTTGGTGATGGCTATGAGTTTTTAGCTACGGCTTACTTAAACGATTTTCATCGTAACTGGTATAAAGCCAGCAAAGTAAGCGAAAGCTACCTTGAGCAATACAGCGATTTTGAAGCAAACCCAACAAGCGAAGGTATTGAAGGTATTGGCGTTAAAGCTAATAACCGCGACTACCAAGCTAAAGGTATTCAGTCTGAATTACATATTCCGGCAGGCGAACACTATGTGACTGTTGGCGTACGTTACCACGAAGACGAAATGGATCGTTTTCAATGGGAAGACAAATACACACTTAATCAAGACCTAAGCTTAACGCTTACAGAGCAAGGCGTTCCGGGCTCTGATAGCAACCGCGTAGATAGTGCAGAAGCAAGCACCTTGTTTATTCAAGATGAGTGGACAATTGATGCATTAGTAGTAAGTGCAGGCCTTCGTTATGAAGACATTACTATTACGCGTGAAGAGTGGTCTAAATCAGATCCAACACGCAGCAACGGTTTAACTAAAGATGTGTCGAACGACACTGAAATTTTAGTGCCGTCACTAGGTGCTACATACACGCTTAACGAAAACGTAACGCTACTTGCGGGCATTCAAAAAGGTTATGCACCAGCTGCACCTGGTAATGCTGACCAAGAAGAAGAAGAAAGTGTAAACATTGAGTTTGGCTCTCGCTTTAATATGGATGGCTTTAGCGGTGAAGTAATTGCGTTTTACTCAGACTACGACAACATGCACGGTAACTGTACTGCAGCGGTTGGTTGTAGCGACGACAACATTGGCGACCAATACAACTACGGTGAAGTAGAAGTAGCGGGCTTTGAATTTAGTGCAGCACGTACGTTTGCAACTGATACAGCTATGTTCCCAGTTAAATTAACGTATACCTACACAGACTCTGAGTTTAAAAACGATTTTGATTCAGAAATTTGGGGCGCGGTAGAAAAAGGCGATGCAATGCCTTACGTACCAGAAAACCAAGTAGCGTTATCGTTAGGTGCTGAGTTTTCTGCGTTTGTAGTTAACAGCCAAATACGTTACGTATCTGATGCGCATGCTAACTTAACGCAATCGGGCTTAAACGCAATTGATAGCCGCGTAGTATGGGATTTAGCTGCTAAATACTTAATCGATGAAAATCAAAAAGTATACCTAAGCGTTGATAACTTGTTTGGTAAAACATACGTTGCTAACCGTTCAAACGGTGGCATTCAGCCAGGTAAGCCGCGTACTGTTCAAGTAGGCTACACTTACTCATTCTAAATTGAAAGCTGGTTAAACGGTTCACTAACAGCGTTAATAATTTTTTATGTAAGAACACTACACATCTAAATTATTGCCTTGTTATTAAACCGTTTTCCTGCGCTTTGTGTAGGAGAAATGGTTCACTAGCTACGTTAAAAGTAACTCATATAAGAACACTATATTTCGTTATTTTTGCCTTATACCAATCTGCTTATATATGAGGTCTATTTAACGTTAAGAAAATTACACTAGAACTAGGCAATAATTTTTGTATCTAGTTGTTCTAAATAAAAAATTTTTAACGACGTTATAGTGCAATTTAATTCGTTAAATTGATCAAAGATTTATGCAGCTTGGTATTACTATAGAGCTATTTTCCTATCGCTATAATAGAGTATCAATTGGTGTAAAGTTAAAGCGTAAATTACAGACACAAAAAAGCCGAGATTGAATTTCAATCTCGGCTTTTTAATACATAAAACTTATCGTTTTATATATTAGTTATTTGCGTTACGTTGGCGTAATACTTCAAACAAACAAATACCCGTGGCTACCGATACGTTTAAGCTTGAAACAGTACCTGCCATTGGGATTTTAACGAGCATATCGCAATGCTCACGCGTTAAGCGTCGCATGCCCTCGCCTTCTGCACCCATAACAATAGCCATTGGCCCCGTTAAGCTTGCATCAAATACGTGGTTATCAGTTTCGCCAGCAGTGCCTACAACCCATACTCCTGCATCTTTAATTTCACGAAGCGTACGTGCAAGGTTAGTCACTTGAATAAGCGGTACTGTTTCGGCTGCGCCACAGGCCACTTTACGTGCTGTGCCGTTAAGCTTTGCCGACTTATCTTTAGGTACAATCACAGCGTGAACACCTGCCGCGTCTGCACTACGTAGGCATGCACCTAAGTTATGAGGATCGGTAATACCATCAAGCACAAGTAAAAATGGTGTGTCTTCACGAGCGATTATCGCATCAAGATCTTTTTCATTAAACGTTGGCGCTGCTTTTACGTTAGCAATAATACCTTGATGCTGCTCACCTTTTGATTTGCTATCAAGGGCTTTACGCTGCATAAACTGTACTGAAATACCAAATTTACGTGCTTCATCAATAATCGGAGTTGAGCGTTTGTCGTCACGGCCTTTAAGGGCGTAAATTTCTACAAAGCGCTCTGGTTCGCTTTCTAAAATTGCTTCAACAGAATGAAAGCCAAAAATTAATTCATTACTCACGTATTGTCTGCTCCTGGGCTAGTACGTTTGCGGGCATTTTTGCCTGCTCTTTTAGGCTTTTTAACGGCCTTCTTCTTTGGTTTTTTCTTTACGGCAGAGTCTGCTGCTTTTTTATCTGCAGGTTTTGTTGCAGACTTATTTGCAGGCTTGCCTTTATCTTTATTTGCTGGCTTTTTTTTACCTTTTGGTTTGTCATCGCTGTGCGATTTTTTACCAGGTACTTTGCCTGCTTTTAATTGCGAACGCACACTTGCTGGCGCATGCTCAGACTTACCTGAGCCTTTTTTTGGTGCACGACGACGTGAGTATCTGTCTTGTGCAACATCGCCTTTAAGCGTTAAGTTTATACGGCGATCGTCTAAACTAACCGACGCAACTTTTACTGTTACTTTATCGCCAAGGCGATAAACTTTGTGAGAGTGCTCACCTATTAGGGTGTGTTTTGCAGCATCATGTGCAAAAAACTCGTCACCTAAATTAGTAACGTGAATAAGTCCATCAATTTGTAAATCGTCTAAACGAATAAACAAACCAAAATTGGTAACCGATGAAATAACACCATCAAACTCTTCACCTACATGGTCTTGCATAAACTCACATTTAAGCCAATCAGCTACTTCGCGAGTTGCATCGTCAGCACGACGCTCTGTTGTAGAACACTGCTCACCTAGTTGATCAACTTCATCATCGGTGTAAGCATATTCGCCAGACGTTTGCTGACCTTGTGCTTTTATTACTGCTTTAATAGCACGATGCACTACTAAATCTGGGTAACGACGTATTGGCGATGTAAAATGCGCGTAAGCCGATAACGCTAAACCAAAGTGACCAATGTTATCTGGCTGATATACTGCTTGTTTCATTGAACGCAGTAACATAGTTTGAATAAGTTCAGCTTCTGGGCGCTCACCTAATCGCGCTAATACTTGCGTTATTTCTTTTGGTGTTGGCTCGTCGCTCAATGTGCTTTCAATACCTAACTCGCCTAAAAACTTAGTAAAGTTACCTAGTTTTTCTTGATCTGGTTCGTCATGCACACGATAAAGCGCACTCGCTTCATGCTTTTCAAGAATTTTAGCCGCTGATACGTTGGCTAAAATCATACATTCTTCAATGAGTTTGTGCGCGTCATTACGAATAACAGGCACTATTGATTCTATTTTACGCTGAGCGTTAAATACAAAACGTGTTTCTAGGGTTTCAAACTCAATGGCACCGCGGTCTTGGCGTGCAGCTTTAAGTGCCATGTACATTTGCTGTAAATCAGTTAAATGTGGCACAACGGCTGAGTATTCTTCGCGTAGTTTTTCGTCGTTTTGTAAAATGGCATTTACTTTGGTGTAAGTTAAACGTGCATGCGAGTTCATCACGGCTTCGTAAAACTTATAACCCGAAAGTTTACCCGCGCTCGACACGGTCATTTCGGCAACCATACATAAGCGATCTACTTTTGGATTAAGCGAACATAATCCGTTAGAAAGTACTTTTGGAAGCATCGGAATTACTTGCTCAGGAAAATACACTGAGTTACCACGCAAAATTGCTTCTTTGTTAAGTGGCGTGTTCATTCCTACGTAATGCGATACATCGGCAATAGCAACCCATAAGCGCCAGCCACCTGATTTTTTAGGTTCACAATATACGGCGTCATCAAAGTCGCGTGCATCTTCGCCATCAATAGTTACAAGTGGTAAATCACGTAAATCTACGCGACCTTGTTTGTCGGCTTCTTCAACAAATTCCCCTAGGTGAGCAACTTGAGCTTCAACTTCTTCTGGCCATACATGTGGAATATCGTGATTGCGCAGTGCAACTTCAATTTCCATACCTGGGGCTAAATGCTCACCAAGTACATCTATAACTTTACCTACCGCGTTCATGTTACGGCTTGGGTTTTGCGTAATTTTAACCTGCACCATTTGGTTATGGCGGGCACCGTTTTCGTTGCCTGGTAAAATCATTATATCTTGCGTTATGCGCGGGTCTTCAGCGACTACAACAGCAACACCGTGCTCAACAAAGTAACGGCCAACAATTGGCGCGCGCTCGTTAGTAAGCACTTTTATAATACGTGCATCGCATTTTGAGCCAGAACCACGTTTAGTGCCTTTAGCTAATACAATGTCGCCATGTAACACCATATTCATTTGGTGCTTAGCAATAAACCAATCTTTACTCTCGCCTTCAACTTCTAAAAAGCCGAAACCGTCTCTGTGGCCTATTACTTTGCCTTTGGTTAAACCGGCTTCGTCAATTAGGGCATAGCATTTAAATTTATTGAAATACAGCTGTCCGTCACGCTCCATAGCGCGAAGGCGGCGTTTAAATGCTATTTGGCGTTCGTCATCATTTACTGCTAGTTCTTCACATAATTGCGCGTAGTTAGCAGGCTTTGAACGCTCTTGAAGGTGAGTAAGTATAAACTCACGACTAGGGACTGGGTTTTCGTACTTTTCTTGTTCTCGACTGAGATTTGGATCTTGGTTTGACATTCACTATCTTGTTAGTTGGTTATGTAGGTATTTTAACCCATATAGTTATAATGAGACAGGTAAAAGCTATTAAACTTTTAAGAAAGCACTTTTACCTTGCTGTTTACCTTGGTGTATAGTTTAAAAATTTAGCGCAATGGGGCTTAACGATCCCTTAACTGCAAAGTGTTTTCATCTGGTAGCAATACTAAGACTTATACTATTTTTTTTGTAGATTTTTCCACAACAGTTTACTTATATTATCAATAAAGCTCGGGTCTTCTTCTTTCATCGTAAGTAAAATCTGCTTATTCATTTGTGTTTTATTTTGAGCGTAAATCCAACGATTTTTATTAAACTGCTGGGCAAACTCAAGTACACCCGCTTGTAGTTCGTCGTTATTTGCAAACACAGCTTCAACTACTTTGTTCTCTAGCAACTGCTGTGCACCAACCCGCTCTCCTGACATAGCTAGACGATTAAAGAAGGTTTGCGAAATAGCCTTATTAATTATAGGAAACATCGACGGAACAAACGGCACCATTACATCCACTTCAGGAAAACAAAAAAAGCCTTTGTCTGATTTCATAAATCTAAAGTCGCACGCACACGCAAGTACAGAACCATTACCATAGGTATGCCCGTTTAACGCAGCAATAATAGGCATAGGAAAAGTAACTATACGTTTAAATAAGTTACTTATTTGAATCATAAAGTCAGAAATTGCTGCAGGTAAAATACTTGGATTAGACATCCATTGAAGGTCGATACCCAATGACCAGTTTTTATCACTTGAAGACGTTAAAATAACTGACTTAATATTTTGTTCTGCTTCAATGTGGTCTAGGTGTAAATTAAACTCAGCCAAAAACGCTGGGTTGTGGCGGTTTTCAGCGGTATTCATGATGAGTATAGCGATATTATTTTTAGTTGTTAGTTCTATTAAATTTGCCATTAAAACCTCTTTTAGCGCTTTTTAAGCTAATTTTAAGCGCTGTTCGTTACTTTTACATATCATAGTAATACTTTGCTTATAATTTATAAACCCGCTAATTAAAGCCACCCTTTTTGTTTAGCTATACGCGCAGCATCTATGCGGTTAGTGGCGTTTAATTTTGCAATGGCATCCGATAGGTAGTTACGCGTAGTCCCTTCGCTAATAAATAACTGCTTGGCTATGTCGCTTGTTTTAAGGCCATCGCTTGCAAGTTTAAGGGCTTTGCGTTCTTTATCGGTAAGTGGATCTGCGTCGTCTAATGCATTAATAGCAAGCTCTGGGTCAATTACCTTTTGTCCCTGCATTACTTTTTTAAGCGCATTTATTAACTCTTCACTTGGTGCTTCTTTTAAAATAAAACCTTTAACGCCTGTCGTAAGCGCTCGCCTAATATAACCCGCACGAGAAAATGTAGTCATAATAACCATTTTTATAGTAGGAAATTTAACAGCTATTTTTTCGCTAAGCTCTATACCATTCATGGTTGGCATTTCTATATCGGTTAAAATTATATCGGGATGTAAATCACTATCAAGCGCCTCAATTGCATTAAGTGCATCTTGCCCGTTACTTGCTTGCCCAATAATCTCAATATTAAAATCAAGCCCTAACAATGCTGCTACTGCGTCGCGCACAAGCGCCTGATCTTCCACTAAATATACTCTGATCATTATAAATCCTTAGCTGTAATTGGCAGCACTACTTTTAAAGTAAAATTATCGCCACAGGTAAATGCTGCACTGCCATTTAGTTGCTCTGCCCGCTCTTTAATACCATTTAGGCCATTGCCCGAATTCAATGTACTGCACGGACCATGGTCAATTACGGTTATAAGTAACTGCTGCGCTGTTTGTTCTATATTTATTTCGCAATTTTTTGTGTTGCTATGGCGTAATAAGTTAGTAACTGCCTCTTTAATTATAAGGCCTGCTATACCCTCTACTTTAGCGGGCAGAGCATTTAAAACCACATTAAATGAAACGTTAAATCCTTGCTCTATTAACCTTTGCTTTAACTGTGCTACTTGGCTGACAAGATTAAGCTGTTTTAAATCACTTACGGCGCTTCTTACATCGCTAAGCAACTGCCTTGCCAAATCGGCCACTTGTGCAATTTCGCTATTTGCTTGAGCGTATCGCTCTCCTTGGTTTAATTTATTAGCAAGCTCAGCCTTTAGAGCAATAGATGACAATGAGTGGCCTAAAATATCATGCAAGTCGCGAGCTATTCGTTCTCGCTCTGCAATAGCTGCTAATTGCTCTAGTTGGTTAGCGCTTTCTTGTTCGCGCTTTTTGTATAAGCTTTCTCTTTTTGCTGCAATACCGTAACTAAATAATGTGGCGCAAAGAATCAAAGCAACGCCTAAAAAGTATTGAACCTTACCTATATCTCCAATATATGTGCTTAATAAAACCGTGAATATAATTGCGATCGCAGCATAAATTCTTTGTCGGGAGCAGTAAGAGTAGCCTGCTATATAGGCTACGAAACCAAATAAAGTAGGCGTACCTGTGGTGTAATAAGTAGCGCAAAAACAAATTAAGAGCATGACTAAAAATAACTTAGTCACCCCTGCACTTTTACAGTTTATTGCTTTTATATACAAAAGAATAAAAGCAACATAGAAGGCTAAAGACATAACAATTTGGTTAACGGTAAAGCTCGCAAAATTAATTATTAGCGGGAGTAAATAAAAGCCGGTAAAAATTAAATGTCCATATTTCCAAAAACCTTTATCACTTTGTTGAGAAAAGCTGCTTAACGAGCTCATACTAATACCTCTGGCATATTATTTTTACTTATAGCACTATTTTTATTAATAAATATAAATAACATAAAAATGCATACCAGCATAAAGCAATCTGCGTACGTAATCGTAAAACTTAACGCCTCTAGCACTTCATTAATAGTTAAGCTAATTAAAATTAAAGAATTCATAATTACCTCCTGTTGAGTAAGGTAACTATGCCCGCGTACAAAAATAATAAGAGTGTGAAGTGTCATCAACTTTAATGACTTTTGTCATGAGGAAAAAATTCATCTTAAGAATTTTTAAGCAATGTTAATATATTCAAAAAGTACAACAAGGAAACTAAATGCAGCCTCAGCAACAAAGTTTAATTTATTTACACATAGCGGTATTACTTTTTGGCGGGACCGCTCTATTTGCCAAACTTATTGGTTTAAATGCTTTAGATATTACCGTTTACAGAACTGCAATTGCAGGAATGGCTATTTTAGCCATGCTTTATTTTCAAAAAAAACAAATTAAACTCAACAAACCTAAAGACTATCTTATTGCGTTATTTTTAGGTGTTGCGGTGGGTATTCACTGGGTTACCTATTTTGCTGGTATGCAAATGGCCGGTATAACTATTGGAATGCTGGCATTTTTTAGCTACCCCGTAATGACGGTGTTTTTAGAACCCTTATTTAATAAAAGCAGGCCAAAAGCAAAAGATATAATAAGTGCAGCGGTGGTTGTTTTAGGTATTTACTTATTAGTACCAAGTGCAAACTTGGGCGATGATGTAACCCTAGGTGTAATAACAGGTGTGATATCAGCATTGTTTTTTTCAATAAGAAACATTACTCATAAGCGCTACTTTAGCCAATATGGCGGGCCGCAAACGATGTTTTATCAAACCTTAGTGGCAAGCATTATGTTGTGTGTATTTATAGAAGTACCAGTGTATGAGGTTAGTAATCACGACCTGATTTTAATTGCTGTAGCGGGTGTTATATTTACAGCTACACCGCACTCGTTATTTGCAGCAAGTTTAAAGCATTTATCAGCGGCAACCGCGGGGTTAATTTCTTGCTTGCAGCCACTTTATGGCACCATACTGGCTATAGTAATTATTCATGAACGTCCTACTGTTATGACGTTAGTTGGTGGTGCACTCATAGTGAGTGCCGCTTGTTTTGAAACGTGGTCAATCACTAAAAAGGCTCGATAATGAAAGTATTTGCACACCGTGGTGCCAGTGGGGATTTTCCTGAAAACACCAAAAGCGCTATTTTAGAAGCGTTAAAAGTAGGTGTTGATGGTATTGAAGTAGATATTCAAAGTTCCTTAGATGATTACATGGTAATACATGACTCATGGCTTGATAGAACCACCAGCGGTAAAGGTAGGGTGAGTAACTTTACCGCTCATGAGCTCTCTAAGCTTGATGCTGGAAATGGTGAAAAAATTCCTACTCTTCAGCAGCTGTTTGATTGGAATAACAATAAATCTTTATTAAATATTGAGCTTAAACACACGTTTGCACTAGAAAGGTTTGTGGCTCAATTAGAACAAAACATTGAAGCTAAAAAAATATCGAAAGCCAATATTTTAGTATCATCGTTTGATCATCATCAACTACAGTGGCTTAAAAACAAGCTACCATGGCTTAAAATAGGTGCCCTTACTTCTTCTATTCCAATTAACTATGCAAAGTTTGCTAGTGATTTAAACGCTTATAGCGTACATGCAGATAAAACCTTTATAAATAAGGCTTTTGCAGAGGATGCAAAAAAAAGAGGCCTAAAGATTTATGCTTATACAGTCGATAGGGAAGAAGATATAGCGCTAATGCTTGAGTATGGCATAGACGGAATTTTTACAAATTACCCAGCGCGAACCAAAGCTTACTTGTTGTCGTTACAAAAAGGCTAACTTACATTCCCCTCACTTAAATAACAATCGTAGGGCTTGAGCATAATGAGTGGTTTTATGAAAATTTATAACTATATAGAGCAAACATTCTTTTTTACGTTAACCCGTAAAATAGTCGGTAATTTAAGTTTTGTATTATTGTTCCAAGCAATTACGTTATTTTGGCTGCATCAGAGTTTAAGCGAACAACAGCAAAGTACAGGGCTATTTTGGCTGCTTACGCTTGTGATTATATCTGGTTTTATTTTTACTCTTTTTTATATGCGTTTTTTAATTGTTCGCCCTGTTACTGCTATGCGCGATACTTTGATAGAAATAAACCAACAAGATGCAAATTTAGCAGCAAAACTTCCCCACTTTTCGTATGACGAATTTAAAGATTTAAGTTCACAATACAATATATTTACTGCCCATTTAAGTGAGTTACTCAGCACAACATATAACAGTGCTCAAGCTAGTGCACACAGCAATACACAAGTCACTGAATCAATGAAAAATACTGAGCAATCAAGTGAGCAACAAATACAGTTAAGCCACAGTATTATTAATGCCAGTATGCAAATAACCCAAAGCTTACAAGACATAGTAAATAATACAGATAGCGTACATAACGTTAATAATGAACACCTTAACTTTGTAAAACTATCTGCATCAGAACTCGCTGCTTTAGTAGAGCAGGTGAAACTTATTACTAATATGCTAGGTAGCTTTTCAAATACAATTGCGGGACTAAAAGAGAACAGTGAAAACATTCGTAGTATTTTAAAAATGGTTGAAGAGTTTTCTGATCAAACTAATTTGTTAGCCCTCAACGCCGCAATAGAAGCAGCTAGAGCGGGTGAAGCTGGCAGAGGATTTGCCGTAGTTGCAGACGAAGTACGCACGCTTTCAATAAAGGTAAGTGGCGCAACTAGGCAGATTAGCGACTTTATAAATCAGATGAATCATTTGGTAAACGAGACAAATAAAGAGTCAGAGCAATTAATGACTCACTCTAATAACGCACAAAGCTCAATTAGTGCAACCTGTGATGGCTTTACTAAAATGCTTAGTGAGTTTGAGCACAACCAGCAGCAGCTGCAACAAATAGCCAGTGCTGTGCATTTGCTTGAGGGCACCCAAAGTACGACTCACCAATCGGTAGAGCAAATCGTAGCTTTAGGGGAGCAAGCTAAACAGCAAATAGATACGGCATTAGCCGATAGCGAGCAATCTCAACAGCTAAGCTTGCAAACCCAACAACAGTTAAAACGCTTTGTGCACTAAGAAGCGTTTTCGGGCTCAGAGAAATATGGTAAATTACGCAGCTATTAATTTAAGTGTGTAAAGCGTGTGAGCAACCCTACCCCAGACTATGAAAAATTAGCCCTGCAAATAAAAACCTGGGGGCAAGAGCTTGGCTTTAGCGAAGTGGGCATTACTGATATTGACTTATCTAAGCACGAAGCCCAATTGCAACGTTGGCTTGATGCAGGCTACCACGGCTCGATGGATTATATGGCTGCCCATGGTATGAAACGCGCCCGCCCTGCTGAATTAGTACCTGGTACACAGCGTGTTATATCTGTAAAAATGAATTATCTGCCTCCCGATGCTGGCTTTGCAAAAACCTTAAAAAATAAAGAAAAAGCATATATAAGCCGCTATGCATTAGGTCGCGATTACCATAAATTAATGCGTAATCGTTTAAAAAAACTCGGCCAAAAAATAGAGCAAGAAGTTGGCGAGTATGGCTTTAGACCCTTTGTAGATTCAGCCCCTGTACTTGAGCGTCAACTTGCCGAAAAAGCCGGTTTAGGGTGGCGTGGTAAGCATTCGTTATTAATTAACCAAGAAGCGGGGTCGTGGTTTTTTTTAGGCGAGCTATTTATTGATTTACCTCTACCAATTGATGCAGAAAACACCTTTGAAGGCTGCGGTAAATGCGTTGCTTGTATTACTCTTTGCCCAACAGGTGCAATTATAGAGCCCTACGTTGTTGATGCACGTAAATGTATATCGTATTTAACCATAGAACACCAAGGGCCAATACCAGAGCAGTACCGTTCTTTATTAGGCAATCGTGTTTATGGTTGTGATGATTGTCAGTTGGTATGTCCTTGGAATCGTTATGGACAAATAACTGACGAAAATGACTTTCATCCTCGCACTCAATTAAAAGATAAAGATTTACTTGAGCTGTTTGCTTGGGATGAGCCTACATTTTTAAAAAATACCGAAGGCAGCCCTATTCGTCGCATTGGCCACGAACGTTGGTTACGTAATTTAGCAGTTGGTTTAGGTAATGCAGAGTTTAGTCCCGCTATTATTAATGCCCTACAAGATAAAAGCCAAATATGCAGCGAACTTGTTTTAGAGCATATTGAATGGGCACTTGCTAAGCAAAACGATAAACAACGATTACAAATTCGTAAAACAGCTAGGTTAATTAGAATTGTAGAAAAAGGCTTACCAAGGGATGCATAGCACCGCTTAAGTAAACCTTTATATTGCGAAGTAACTAGTTTTTCAAAAGTAACGATAGATCTTGTTCTATCTCTGTAAAGGCTGCTTTGACTTGTTTAACAGACTCTTCTCTTGCTACTGAGTTTTGGATAGTTTCATCTACTTTTTTATAAATAAACACCTCCTGATCTTCATCCAGTCCCATTGATGGGATACGTTCTTCGAGCTCTTCTTGTAACTGTTTAAACACTTTTTCGTTGTTTTGACGGTTTTCATTCAACAAGCTAATTAAGCTATGAAACTTACTATGAACAGTACTTGCTACGGCATTAAGTTTCGCTCGTTGTGATTCAAGCATTTTCTTGGTCATGATGGCGCGTAGCTGCTGCTCGGTAACACTGACAATAAAACATACGTGGTCGCGTATACGACCATGCTTATCAGGGTCATGATCGGGCATATTTAAAATAAGTAAGCTAATCAATTCATAGTTAACTAAAATTCGGTGCGAAAACTCATGTAAGCGCCCTTTGTTTTTCAGCATTTCAAATAGCTCCACCACAATAGGTGAACACACGCCGTTTAGCGCAAAGTGGCTAATTTCATTATTTTCTCTAAATTCTACATTGCTTTGTAAATCAAAAGACTGCAGGCAATCTACAAGCGCTTTACCTAGCTCTTGAGGATCGTTAATAAAGCCTATGTTTTCAACGTAGTTAACTATTTGCCCCATTTCACTGCTATTGGCCATTGCATTAAATGCAGTTGATGTTGCATCTTCAACTTGCTTTTCTAGGCTTTGTTTTTCAACGAGTACTTGATTTAAATTTTTAAGCTTTGACTTAAGTTCATCATGGCCAAAGGGTTTTACAATATAGTCTTCTGCACCAACCGAGTAGCCTTCCATGCGCTCTTCAACTGTGCCACGAGCAGACACAAACATAACAATAATGTGTGCTGTATTTGGGTTTGCTTTAAGTGCCTTACATACTTCATAGCCGTTCATTTGCGGCATACTTACGTCGAGCAATATAACCTGAGGCATATAGCCCTCAACCATGTTTAAACACTCAGGACCATTCGTTGCTACTTGTAATTCAAAATCAAGATCCTCTAAAATTTCCTCAATAATTTCAAGGTTAAAGGGTTCGTCATCAACGGCAAGTATTTTAGTTAAGGCCATAATTTATCATCCATTTAAATTCTTTAAAAAGTTACTTGGTATGCCAAAAAACAATTAATTAGTGTGTTGTATTAACTGATCTTCAGCTAAATGCTCGTCTAAGTTTATTTCTAATGGCACTTGTATAGATATAGTTGCACCACCATTTTCGTTGTTACGTGCAGTGATTTCACCTTGGTGTAAAGATACAAACTCTCTACACAATGCAAGGCCTAACCCTGTGCCACCAGCACCACTATTTGTTTTACTGCTTTGCACAAACTTAGTAAAAATATGCTCCAACTCATCTTCTGGTATACCGACCCCATTATCGGTAACCTCTATAGTAGCAAGCTTATTATCTGACTCTAAATTTACCCGTATTTTACTTTTAGGTTCGCTAAATTTAAGTGCGTTACCTAGTACGTTTCGAAGTAACTGGTTTATTTGCTCTTCATCACATTGTGCAATTACAGGTAATGGCTGTGCGGTAAATATAATCTCAATTTCTTTTTCCATTGCCGTACCAGACACATCATCAATACTTGTTTTAATAATATTCGCTAAATTATAGGGACGAGGGTTAAATGGAAACTTGCCTACATCTAGCTTAGATAGGTCGAGTAAATTATTTAGTAACGACAGTAAACGCTCACCACTACTCTCTATTCGCGATAAATACTTAATGAGTTTTTCTTTTGCAAAATCTCCAGCTTCTAATTTACTTAAACCAAAACGAGAAAAGCTTAAAATAGAGTGCATAGGTGTTCGAAGTTCATGCGACATGTTTGCTAAAAATTCTGATTTACTTAAGTTTGCAGCCTCAGCCACATTTTTAGCATGCTCGAGTTGTGAAGTACGTGCTCTTACTTGCTCTTCAAGAACATCTTTTGCTTCAAGTAATAAATCCTCTTTTTGCTTTAGATGGGTTACATTTTTAAATATGACCGCAAGTGCTATTTCGCCATGGTGATCTATCTCATTAAAAGAGCCAACTAAGGGTATATAACCTCCTGCAGTTTTAGATAAACGTAAGTCGCAGCTAAATTGGCGATTACTATTTAATGTCGAAATTTTATTTTTAATACCTAAAGTTGAATCATCATCTAAAAAGCTAAATACTGATTTACCTTCTAGTTCGTTAAACGGTAAGTTAAATAGTTTTAAACAAGCATCATTAGCTTCTATCACTCTACCGCATTTCTCAAACAACATAATTGCATCGGGCGTATGCTTATAAATAACCTGAAGTAGGCTGTCTTTTTCAATCAGGGCATCAACTGTATCTTGTAGCCTTTCGACAAGTTCTGCGTTATGGCGTTTTAATAGCTCTGTTTGCCACAATTTATGTATTGATTGTAATAATGAGCTGTCGTTCAATGGCTTAATAAGTACGTCTTCTACACCTTGACGAATAGCTTCAATCATTGAAACTTGATCGGGACGTGAGGTAAATAATAAGCAACGGCAATGTGGTTGCATTATTTTTAAGTTTGAAAAAATTTCTAAACCGGTTCCGTCATCTAAAATAAAATCGCTTATCAGTATATCGATTTGCTTTTCTTTCGTAATTTCTAAAGCTTCTGCAGAGGTGGTTGCTGTATGGGTCTCGATATGAGCACCGATTAAGCTATTTTTCATTTTTTCGAGACGCTCAGGAACATGATCGACGAGTAAAATAGCGGGTAATTGCAAAATATGATTAGAGCCTAATTCTAGTAGGCTCTCTAAAAGAGAAGTAATTTCTTTATTAGAAAAAAATGGATATATCACGGTTGCGTCAGGCGCAACATGATTTAGCTCACTAAACGCAGTTAGTTGCTCACCACTTTGTGCTTTTGGAGCAAGCAGCATAAAACGCTCTTGCGCTACTTGGCTAACAAGCGGTTTTATAGAATCAACAGGCACACCATTGGCAACAACAACTAAGTCGTAGTCGCCTATATTGGTATACATGTCTAGCATGCTGAAATGAATTAATTCGACTTCACATCCTATTAATTCTAAAAGCACTTTCACACGCATTGCGATGACACTGCTACTATCAACAATTAATATTTTTCGAATCATCAAGCTACACTTCAAATTAATAAACTTAATATGTTAATAGCGTAGACTATTTTTATTTAATTGGCATAAACCCTTCGTCTTATTTTGTAAAAAAATATTACAACATTATGAAAAATAATTTATTCCAGATGTTTTCCAAAAATAGTAAGGCTATACGCCTTATCATCCATTATGGCAACGCTTGGCAACTCGCCCCATATTTCAAAATCAAAATGCTTAAACAATTTAACACTCGGTAAGTTATGACTAAAAATAAAACCAAGCAATACTTTAATATTTAATTGCTTAGCTTGTGTTTGAGCAAATATCATTAGCTTTTTACCAAGCCCTTTACCTTGTGCTTTACGGGTAATGTAAATGCTCATCTCTACTGTGCCATCGTAAGCAGGGCGCCCATAAAACGACTTATAACTTACCCAAGCAAGTACTTGGTTATTTTCGCAGTAAACATAAATAGGCCTTTTATCGTTATGGCTATTAAACCAGTCACGCTTTTCGTCAACAGTAACTTCTTCGGTATCTGCAGTTACCATTCGCCCTGCAATGGTTTCATTATAAATGGCTACAATTTCACTAAGATCATCAATAGTTGCTAAACGGGTTGTCATAGGTCATTCAAAGGTTGATCAATTTGTTTCATATTAGCGTATGATTATCCAATCAAACAATTGAAAAGTTTAGGTAATGTAATGCTAAAAAAAATTATAATAGGATTAATGGCTTTATTTATTAATGCCCCACTCCACGCTGAAACATCATCAACTATTAACCAAACCTCTACCCAAGACTGTCAAGATTTTACCAATGTCGATATTCGAAAGCTTCGCTCAAAAGAATCTATTAATTTATGCCAATTTAAAAATAAGCCTTTATTAATAGTAAACACGGCAAGCAACTGTGGTTTTACACCCCAATTTAAAGGCCTCGAAGCGCTATATCAACGATACAAAGAACAAGGTTTAGTCGTATTAGGGTTCCCTTCTGATGATTTTTTTCAAGAAGAGGATAGTGAAAAAGAAACTGCAAAAGTATGCTTTGTAAATTATGGTGTAACCTTCCCTATGTTTGCTACAAGCGAAGTGCGTGGTAGTAAAGCGAATCCAATTTTTAAATATTTGAATGAGCAAACTAGCTCTCCAAATTGGAACTTTTATAAGTATTTAGTGTCTGCTGATCGTGAGACGGTTTTACGATTTAACAGCAAAGCAGCACCTGATTCAGAACAAATGATTGCTGCAATTGAAACTGTGCTTTCTGATAAATAAGTTTATACTGGTACAATTAGTTCAAACTAACTAGAATGATATTTTAACTCGGTTAAAAAAACACCACACTATACTCGGGAGATTTTATGACAGTAGCAAGCGCACGACATATACTTGTAGACAGTGAAGCACAATGCTTAGACTTAAAAACAAAAATTGAGCAAGGCGAAGACTTTGCTGAATTAGCCAAAGCGCATTCAAACTGCCCATCAGGTCAAGATGGCGGTGCTCTTGGTGAGTTTGGTCCTGGTATGATGGTTCCAGAGTTTGATAAAGTTGTGTTTTCAGCTCCAATTAACCAAGTACAAGGCCCTGTGCAAACTCAATTTGGTTATCATTTACTTGAAGTTACTAGCCGTTCAGAATAAATTTAACTGTATCGTAAGTAACGTTTTATAAAAGCCGCTTATGCGGCTTTTTTATGGAGTAATTATGCAATTAATTGGTTCTGTACCTTCACCTTACGTGCGCCGAATTAGAATTTGGGCACAACAAAACAACTGTAAACTAGAGCTTGTGAGTCTTGATATATTTTCTGAGCAAGATCGCCCTACTATGGCCAGTAAAAATCCAGCTCGAAAGATTCCCATTCTGGTAGATGGCGACTTAACACTTAGTGACTCTAATTCTATATTGCGCTATTTACTTGAAAAAACAGGGCAACCAAAACTAACGTGGCCGCAAGAGCACTTACTTACGACTATAAATGCCTGTAACGATTCGCTAGTAGAAATGCTGCTATGTGAACGCTCTGGATTTGACACCAAAAGCGATAAACTCTTTTTTAATTTGCAAAACGAACGAATTGAACAAACATTAAGCTTTTTAAATACCCATTTAAGCGATGAAGAATTTAAAAGCTGTGAATACCTCAACATCAGTTTATACTGCCTGCTTGATTGGATTTGCTTTCGTGAATTAACTGACTTTAGTCAGTATTCAGAGCTTGTTGCTTTTCATAAGCAATATGGCAAGCGTCAAGCAGCAATAGATACTAATCCTCGTCACTAATTTAAAAAGGTAAACACATGAGCGATATCGAAATTGAATCACAACTAGTTAACTTTGTAGAAAAAGTACGTGTTAGCGAAGTAATTTGGGCACTTGGTGCAGAAGATAATGGCTTTGTAGTGTGCGATTCTAACCAATTTGACGAAACTGACGTACTACTGCTTTGGGAAAGTGAAGAAGCAGCTAAAGCGCAATGTAAAGAAGAGTGGAAAGACTACAGCCCTGTAGAAATAAATCTTGATGAATTTTTAGATGCATGGGTTGAAGATTTAAATGAAGATAACGCACTTGTTGGCATTAACTGGAATGATGACCAAGTATGTACAGAGATTGAACCTACTGGTTTAGCTCGCGCATTAAGTGAGTAATACTTTATACGCTTTATTTTAAGAGCGGATAAAACCCGACTAGCATCTACTGCTAGTTGGGTATAAAATAAAACACATCATTATTTTCAAGGTATTACGTTGAAAACCCATCTTGGTCGCCGGCCCTTTTCAGCCATGGAACTGCACACTCTTTATAATGGATATATATACGGTGATTTTAAAGTTGCACGTGAGCAACCAAAACACTGGCATTTTTGGCTTCCTCTAATTGCATATTACAGTGGTGCATATAGCGATGAAATTGGCTATCTAACGCTTGATGATCTGTCTCTTGAAAAAGATGTCTTATGTTTTAATTTTCATACTCACGGTAAGATAAAACCTCGCTTAGTTCCAGTGCATCAGGCACTTATAGATGCCGGGTTTAATGAATATTTAGCATTCATAAAATCACAAAATCAACAACGATTAATGTTCGACTTACCCGCTAAAACTGGCAGATACAGTGAAAAAGTCCGTATTTGGTTTTCAGGTGAAGGTGAGCGAGCCGGCTATTTACAAAAATGTGATATACCAAACGTTGATCAACTCGGTATGAAAACAGCCATAAGCAGCCTTCGTCTTAACTTTGAGCAACAAGTGCGTATACATGCTCTGCAAGCCAACTCTAAAGACGCCTTTAATTACCTCATGGGATTTAACGAATACCCACATAATGAATTTAAGGACGTGCTTTTATTAGATAACGTGATCCAAAAAATACGTATTATTAACTCACACCTGCATTGGCAGCGTTTTATAACACGCGAAAGCCACTGACAAACTTTGTTACTATTTCCCCTTAAAGTCACCGTTATAATCAATTACTCTATTAAAAAAAACTGTTAGGATATCTAACCCCCTAATAATATGAGCATAAAAAAGCCTATTTAGGGTAGTTTCTAACAACAACAATCTAGGGATCACTATGTTTCTTAAAAGCCTCTTAACAGTGAGCGTTGCTTTGGCAATGGGTGCTGCAAACGCTAACGAATTCGTTATTGAAAAACTCGCAAAACCAAGTTCTCAACAGGTATCGTTAACACTCGATCCGAGCCAAGATACATTCACAGGGATGACTGAGATTTCCCTAGAAGTACTAAAACCAACAAAATACATTGAATTAAATGGCGTAGCTTACGCTGTTAAAATGGCGCAACTGCTTGGCGACGAAAATTGTGACTTAAACAACGAAATGCTTAAAACAGGTAAAGTTAAATTTAGCTGTGATGAGCAAATTCAACCAGGTAAATACACCCTTAAAGTTGATTTTTCAGCGCCATATAACCGTCAAAGTGTTGGTTTATACAAAACGTTAGACCAAGGCACACCTTATTTATTTACTCAATTTGAAATGAGTGATGCACGCCGTGCATTTCCTGTTTTTGATGAGCCAAGTTACAAAATTCCATTTCAGTTAACGATTACTGCACCTACATCACAAAAAGTATATTCAAATACGCCTGAGCTTAAAGCAACGGTTGATGGCGATATGACCACACACTACTTTGATAAAACGCCGCCAATTCCTTCATACTTAGTCGCGATGGCTGTTGGCCCATTTGAAGAGTTAGATATTAAAGGCATGCCAATTCCTGGTCGTGTAATTACCCCTCAAGGTAAAATTCACTTAGCCCAATACGCAAAAGAAAACATGCCAAAAGTACTGGGCGCACTTGAAGCGTATTTTGGTATTCCTTACGTTTACAAAAAATTAGACTCAGTAGCGGTACCAGAGTTTCCATTTGGCGCAATGGAAAACTCAGGCTTAGTAACCTACCGAGAAGATATTTTATTAGTTGATTTAGCTGCAGCAACACGCAGTAAAAAACAGCGTAATGTATCAATTATTGCTCATGAACTTGCTCACCAATGGTACGGTAATTTAGTAACCATGAAATGGTGGAACGACTTATGGTTAAACGAAGCGTTTGCTAGCTGGATGGCTGCAAAAATTACTAAGCAGCTTAACCCTGAGTTTGAATCGCACTTAGACCTGCCACAAAACAACGTAATGGCACTTGATGCACGCCTAAGCACCAAGCCTATTCGTAAGCCAATTAAAACCGAAGCCGACATTATGGACGGTTTAGGTCTTGCTTACAGTAAAGGCAGCTCAGTACTTGCTATGGTTGAAAACTGGATTGGCGAAGATGCATTTCAAAAAGGTATTCAAAGCTACTTAAAAGAGTTTTCATATAAAAATGCAGAAGCAGCCGACTTATGGGAAGCACTTGGTAAAGCGTCAAATAAAGACGTAGCGAGTGTTTTAAAATCGTTTATTGAGCAATCTTCTTTTCCACTAGTTAAAGTAACTCAACAAGGTAGCAAAGTAACTATTTCACAAAGCCGCTTTGCAAACGCAGGCGTTGATGCGCCAGAGCAGCTATGGAATGTACCTGTTGCAATTAAATATGGTGCTGGCGATAAAGTAAAAACAGCAAACGTATTACTTAATAAACAAAGCCAAACACTAGATTTAGACTTTGAACCAGAGTGGATTTATCCTGACCAAGGTGCATTAGGCTACTACCGCTGGGTAATGGATGATGCACAATTTAGCGCGCTTGTTAAAAAGGCGCCAAGCGTACTGAGTGACCGTGAGCGCTTAGCGTTACTATCGGCTACTGATGCGCTACTTGATGCTGGTGTTATATCTGCTGCTAAGTTAATGCAAACACTTGAAGTGTTCGTAAGCGATAGCCACCCTCGCGTAGCAAATACCGCACTAGGTTACTTAGTATCGCAACAGCGCACTTTTAAAGACGATAGCAATAAAGACCTATGGCCTGAATTTATTCGCGGTGCAGTAACGCCTGCAGCTAAAAAATATGGTCTTGAAGCAAAAGCGGGAGAAGACGGTGCTATTGCACAACTTCGTGCAGCCGTTGTATCACGCTTAGGTTTTGATGGTGAAGATCAAAACGTCATCAATAAAGCCAAAGAACAAACGCAAGTTTATTTAAATGATCCACAAAAAGTAGACCCATACTTAGCAGGTACGTACTTAACTCTTGCTGCTTTTCATGGCGATAAAGCACTGCTTGATCAATTCATGACTACGTTTAAAACGACCAAAGATCCACAAGTACGTACTAACATGCTTGCAGCTATGGGCTTTTTTGGTAAACCTGAGTTACAAAAAGCGGTATTAGCTTATAGCTTAACGGATGAAGTAACGGCATCTGACATGCGTACTATTTTGTCAGGTCAAAGTTACACAGATGAGCGCCAGGCATTATTTATTGATTGGGTTTACAGTAACTACGATAAAGTAACAGCAAGCTTACCGCCGTTCTTTATACCTAACTTGCCGTACTTTACAACTGCAAGCTGTGATGCAGAAAGCTTAGCGACAACAAAAACCTTCTTTAACGAAAAAGTAGCTGATGTAGCTGGTTACGCGCGCACATTAAGTAAGCTTGAAGAAAGCACAAACGATTGTATCGCGCTTAAAACACGTGAACTTGAATCGGTTAATAGCTTTTTAAAAAGTAAGTAATTATTAGGTTTATTGAGCTATAAAAATACAAATGCCGCTGAATATAAATTCAGCGGCTTTTTACTTTTTATATAAAATTAGTTGCCAATAATCATAGTTAGCTTGGCTATAAAATCTTTGGCTGCTTGCTCAGAATTTATTTTAAACGCAACACCATAGTGAATAGGTTGGGCGCTTTTAAAAATGCGCGTAGGAAAGCGTGTCATCTCACTGCTATGGAAGTACCCTTGCGCACGCGTTACGCCATCAATATCATTAAAATCATCGCTAAACACCTCAAATGCTGGGCGAATTACTATTTTACCCTTGCCGCTTTCGCTGTGGGTATAAAATGCTTCTTTAGAGTTTACTAACATGTACTCTGCAATATTTTTAATCTTAAAATTACTTCTGCACTGTAATTTAATGAGCTGTTCTGTCAGCTCGTCTGCACTATAAGCCACGTGTAATCCCTATTAGTTAATTTGCGTATTAGATTAACGCATACGCACAATAAAATCTGAATTTATTTGTCTGCTTTACTTTGTTATATCACATACAAAAGCGAGTTTTTCATTGTTGTAACTCATTCTTGTTATATTTGTTTCGCAGTAGGTGCTTAAATTAAGCCATTGCGATACTTCATCACTTCCATCAAGTTTACGCTGATAAACGCGGTTTTTAATAGCATAAGCAATGGTCGTATTATCTTTTAAAATAAAATCTTGAACTTGAGCCGGTAACCTTAATAGGTCTTCAACTTGTTTATCTTGTGGATTAAAACTCGCTAAAATGTGTTGCTCGTTTTTAGTGTAACTAAATAAAAATGTAGCCATTGAGTTGTTATAAATAAGCGTTCGGCCAATATTACTGGCAGCTATTTCCCCCTTCGCTTGTGCAACTGAAGTATATTGAAGAGTGTGAGGCTTTCCTAAAATAAACATCACTAAATCATTTTGCCCCCCCCATGCATGGTATCCAACAGGTTCAATCCAATCAAAAATACGACTTGGCGCATCTTCATTTTTGAGTGGGTATTGCCACAATTTTTGCTTACCGTCAGCTTCTACAACAATCGCTGATATCGCATCACCACTTGGCATAACCGTTGGTGAATATTCGCTTACAGGAGAGTTAGTTATATTGGTAACTTTTTTTGAAGTGAAATCATAATAAGCAATATCAGTTTGGCTTTGCCCCTTATTAATTACTTCATGAGTAAAGTATAAACCTGTACTTGTTAAGTGCGGTTGGTTGTTATAACTATTTTTATCGCTAACTATACTAACTTGTACCCCGAAAGGTGTATTTAAATCAGCAAGTAATACTTGGCTTTTTGGCATGCTAGCCTGCACCACTATTGGGCTCAGCGCTGCTACAGAAAATAATCCAAGTAATGGTTTAATAAGTTTCATGCTTTCTCTCGTTTTAATTTTAAGCACCTCATGATAACGTTATTTGCTGATGGCGTCACTTGAGCTAAGTCAGTCAACTCTTAAGATACCCAAACGACTTAAAATAATGTTAAGTTTAGTCTGGTTATAAAACCTGGTCCTAAAAAAGAGAATTAACATGTCAGCTAAAAATCCTATTATTGCGATTACGGGTTCATCTGGTGCGGGTACAACCACCACAACGAATGCAATTAAACATATTTTCCGTAGCCTTAATATTCAAGCGGCTTTTGTCGAAGGAGATAGCTTTCATCGTTACACTCGCCCCGAAATGGATAAAAAAGTTCGAGAAGCACAACAAGAAGGTAAACATATTAGTTACTTTGGCCGAGAGGCCAATGACTTTGGCGCTTTAAAAACACTGTTCGAAAACTATAGCGAAACAGGTCAAGGAAAGTTACGCCGCTACTTACATACCTTTGATGAAGCCGTTCCGTACAATCAATTACCTGGTACATTTACACCTTGGCAAGATCTTGATCATAATACTGACATTTTGTTTTATGAAGGATTACATGGTGGTGTAGTTGATCAAGATGTAGACGTGGCAAAGCATGTCGATTTATTAATAGGCATGGTTCCAATTATTAACCTTGAGTGGATTCAAAAATTAATACGCGATACATCCGAACGAGGCCATTCTCGCGAAGCGGTTATGGGCTCTATTGTGCGCAGTATGGATGACTATATAAATCATATTACCCCGCAGTTTTCTCGTACCCATATTAATTTTCAACGCGTGCCAACTGTTGATACATCAAACCCATTTAGCGCCAAAGATATTCCATCTCTTGATGAAAGCTTTGTAGTTATTCGCTTTAGGGGTATTGATGATGTTGATTTTCCTTATTATTTACGGATGATCGAAGGCAGTTTTATGTCTCGTATTAATACGCTTGTAGTACCGGGGGGCAAAATGGGCTTAGCTATGGAGCTGGTTCTTACTCCACTTATTAAAGATATTATTTTGAAAAAGCGTGCACTGGAAAACTTAGCACCTTTGGATATACCTATTTAACTCCTCTTCTAAGATTGAGCTCTCTCACGTACACTGCTGATTTTAGTAGCAATAAGGGAAATTGTGTTGTACTCATTAAAAATTATTGTGGGTTCTAAAAACCCTGTCAAAATTAACGCGGCTAAACATATTTTTGCAATGTATTTCCCTGAACATGAAATTGATTGCCAAGGTGTTGATGCTCCATCCAATGTGCCAGATCAACCTATTGGCGAAGAAGAAACACGTGTTGGCGCACAAAACCGTGTTAATTATTGCAAAGAGCATTACCAAGCTCACTACTACGTGGCAATGGAAGGCGGTGCAGAGCAATTTAGCTATGGTGCAGCAACCTTTGCTTACGTAGTTATTGATAATGCCTTAAATCAGGTTGTAGGGCGCAGCAGCAGCCTCCCCTTGCCTCAAGTGCTTTATAACGCATTACTTAACGGCGAAGAGCTTGGCGATGTAATGGACAAAGCATTTAATACCACCAACGTTAAACAAAAAGGGGGCGCTATTGGGTTACTTACAAACAATCACGCCACGCGCGAAAGCACCTATACACAAGCACTCACTTTAGCTATGGCGCCCTTTCTACACGTAGATCTCTACAGCCAAACAAATTAATTTAGGAAGTTTAATGAAATACAACTATGTATTGTTTGATGCAGACGAAACCTTATTTAGGTTTGATATTTTAGCGGGCATGACTCGCATGTTTAAAGCTTACAACGTAGATTTTAGCCAAGACGATTATATTCATTATCAAAAAACCAATAAGCAGCTGTGGGTTGATTATCAAAATGGCACTATTAGCGCAGATTACTTACAAGTAACACGCTTTAATGAGTGGGCTTCAAAGCTTAATGTGCCCGCAAAAGAGCTAAACGATGCTTTTTTAGATGCTATGGCGCAAATTTGCGAGCCATTACCTGGTGCTATTGAGCTTTTAAATAAACTTAAGCCAAATGCTCGATTGGGTATTATTACTAACGGATTTGCCCGCTTACAAACCGTACGCCTTGAGCATACTGGCTTAAAAGATATGTTTGAATGGTTAGTAATATCTGAACTTGTGGGTATAGCAAAACCAAATAAAGCGATTTTTGAGCACACATTTGAGCTAATGGGTAACCCAGATAAAAGCGAGATACTTATGGTGGGTGATACTGCTGCAAGCGACATACTTGGCGGCAACAATGCAGGTATTGATACTTGCTGGTTACAACACCCTGGTGAACAATTAGCCGATGGAATAAAACCAACCTATACAGTAACTCATTTAAATCAGTTACAAGATCTTTTAGAGTTATAATAGAGTAAATTTTACGCAAAAAAAATGACGCTAATTAGCGTCATTTTTTATAACTGTTTGTGAGCTGTTCTTTTACTGCTTTTAGGCTGGAGCTAACTCAAGACCGGGTGCAGGCATCGTCACAGGCGTTTCAAATGTTGCCCACTCCCATGCTGACTCTGTAGCCATAATTTTACGAAGTAATTTATTATTTAAATCATGACCCGATTTAAATGCTGTTACTTTACCTAAAAGGTTATGACCTGTCATAAACATGTCACCAACACAGTCTAATATCTTGTGCTTAACAAACTCATCGCTATAACGTAAGCCATTAGGATTTAAAACTTTGAATTCATCAAGTACCACAGCACTATCCATGCTACCACCTAGCGCTAGGTTGTTTGCATGCATGTATTCAATATCTTTCATAAATCCAAAAGTACGCGCACGGCTAATTTCTTCAATAAAGCTTTGCGTTGTTATATCCAACCCAATACGTTGGCGACTTTCATTGATAGCTGGGTGGTTAAATGCAATCTCAAAGTCGATATGAAAACCATCATATGGTTCAACTTCAGCCCACTTACCATCTTCTTCAATGCGTACTTTTTCTTTAATACGGATAAAGCGTTTAGCAACGTTTTGTTCTTCAATTCCGCCTTTTTGTAACAGATATATGAATGGTAATGCACTACCATCCATAATCGGCACTTCTGAGCTGTCCAATTCTACAATTAGATTATCAATGCCCATTGCAGCAACAGCTGCAATAAGATGCTCAGTAGTTGATAAGCGAACACCATCTTTGTTAATTAAACAGGTACACAACTGCGTATCACCAACGGCTTCAGGTGTTGTTTCAAAATCAACAACCGGATCAAGGTCGACACGACGAAATACAATCCCAGTATTTGCGCTCGCAGGTCGGAGAGTTATTGTGACCTTCTCACCTTTATGAAGTCCAATTCCTATGGCTTTGACTACTTGTGCAATCGTACGCTGTTTAATCATAGGTATGCTCACTTTTAAATCAGTTACAGTTAGACGGCGGAGTTTAACATAAATCCTTTTGCCTTTCAATATTTGTACATATTTCAAACAAAAGTATTATTAAATGTTAATCTGCCTGCTTACGTAAAAAAGCGGGAATATCAAAATAATCACCACCTTCTGATTTATCTGCTTTTTTACTATTTTGCGCTGAAGAACTTGAACTACTTGAACTCGTTGAAGGCGCTTTTTCTTTGCTTTGCGCTTGCTCTTTAGTCGTGTTTTCTTCAGCGTTTGTATCTTGGCTTGCAAAGCTTGGTACGTACATGCTGCTCGTTTGGTTTGATGTGCTTGCAACATCAGAACCTGATGCTTTTTTAAAGCCGTTATCAACAATACCAAACTGTGGACGACGATCGCCGCCTAAACCAGTTGCAACAACCGTTACACGTAGCTCATCAGTCATTTCTGGGTCGATTACCGCACCAACAACAACCGTTGCGTTTTCTGACGCAAGTGCTTTAACGTGATTACCAACAATTTCAAATTCTTCAATCGCAATGTCCATACCAGCGGTAATATTAACTAAGATACCTTTAGCACCTGTTAAATCAACGTCTTCTAGTAGTGGGCTTGAGATAGCGGCTTCTGCGGCTTCTTGTGCACGATCAGGACCTGACGCAGACGCCGTTCCCATCATTGCAGTACCCATTGCAGACATTACAGTTCTAACATCGGCGAAATCCACGTTAATTAAACCAGAACGTGTAATTAGCTCTGCTATACCTTGTACCGCACCAAATAATACGTCATTAGCTTTAGCGAAGGCATCTAGAAGTGTAGTCCCTTTCCCTAAAACTTTAAGCAATTTATTGTTAGGAATTGTAATAAGTGAATCTACAATTTCTGACAATTCATTAATGCCTTGTTCAGCGGCTGCTGCACGTTTTTTACCTTCAAAATCAAAAGGACGTGTTACAACTGCAACAGTTAAAATACCGAGTTCTTTAGCAATTTTAGCAACTACCGGTGCTGCACCAGTACCTGTACCACCGCCCATACCGGCTGCAATAAATACCATATCGGCGCCTTCAAGGCTGGCACGAATTGTATCTGCATCTTCTTCAGCCGACTTACGGCCTACTTCAGGGTTTGCGCCCGCACCCAACCCAGAGGTTATTTGCGTGCCTAGTTGAACTGTAATATCGGCAGCAGAGTTACGTAATGCTTGCGCATCCGTATTAGCGGCTATAAAACGCACGCCTTCTATTTGTTGTTTTACCATGTGCTCAACAGCGTTACCGCCACCACCGCCCACGCCGATTACTTTTATTACAGCTTCTTCGCTGTGTTGTTCCATTATATCAAACATGTTTACTCTCCGACTTGAGTCTTAAAACTCGCCTTGGAACCATTTAGTAATGCGGTTCCACCAATTATTGTTATCCTCTGCTTTCGACTTTTGTGCATTCATCGATTGCATGGTACGCCCGTATTGTAACAAACCAACAGCGGTTGCGTACGAAGGATCATCTACATAGTCTGTCAAACCAACCATCCCGATTGGTTTGCCTATTCTTACTGGCATTTGGAAGATGTCTTCTGCCACTTCCATCGCGCCAGTCATTTTAGCAGTTCCGCCTGTAATAACGAGACCTGCCGCAATTTGGTCTTCTAAGCCTGAACGACGAATTTCTTCCATCGCAAGCTCAAATAATTCTCTAAAACGAGGCTCTACCACCTCAGATAATGTATGGCGCGACATCAACCTTGCTGGTCGTCCGCCTACACTTGGTACTTCAATTGTGTCTTCGCTACTTGCCATTTGGCTACTAGCACATGCGTATTGTACTTTGAGTGACTCGGCATGTGATATAGGTGTGCGAAATATTTTTGCAATATCACCAGTAACTTGGTTACCCGCCACTGGAATAACCGCAGAGTGACGAAGTGCGCCATTAATATAAATGGTGATATCCATAGTACCGCCACCAATATCAAGTACTGCAACACCTAGCTCTTTTTCGTCATCTGTTAGTACAGAATAACATGACGCAAGGGCAGTAAAGATAAGTTGATCAACTTCAAGACCACAGCGCTCAACGCATTTTTCGATATTTTTTGCCATATCGTTTGAGCACGTAATGATATGTGCACGCGCTTCCATACGAACGCCGCTCATGCCTAGTGGGTTTTTAATGCCCTCTTGCATATCGATGCTGTATTCTTGCGGCAATGCATGTAGCATTTTACGCTCTGCTGAAATAGGCACAGAACGCGCAATATGTATTACGTTTTCAATGTCTTCGTCAGTGACTTCGGTGTTATTGATTGCTACCACACCACTTTCGTTTTGACACTGTATATGTTTGCCAGAAATACCCAAATACACAGAGCTTATACGACAATCAGCCATTAACTCGGCCTCGTCTATTGCTCGTCGAATAGACTCAGACACTAAGTTTAAATCGTTAACGCCGCCTTTATCCATACCATGAGATACTTGGCTGCCCACACCAACAATGCTGAGCTTGTTATCTGCGGTGATTTCACCTACCGTGGCAACCACTTTCGAGGTGCCAACGTCTAATCCTATTACTAGGTTTCTTTCTGCTGACTTAGTCATGCCTTACTCTTATTTTGTAATTGTTCTTCTTGCATTGGCTTAAAGCTTACTGCAAGGCCGGTATCATACCGTAAATCGATTGTATCTACTTGTGCATCTGCACGTTGTTCCATTCGTGGATAAACGTCTATAAAACGTTGTACACGCTTGGCTTTATCTTTACGCCCTAAATTTAAGCGAATCCCGTTATCTAGCCAAAGTTGCCACGAAAAACGTTCCGATAATGCCAAACTTGTTAATGTTAAACCATTAACTCTGAGCATTTCATCAAATTGCTTAAAAGCAACCCACGCCTCTTCTTCGCTACCTTCTGGGCCATATAACTGTGGTAAGTTATCATCTAACTTATCGCTGCTGGCTTGAAATGCTTGGCCACTTTGGTTGAGCAACAAGTCGCTATTCCAGTGAGCAACTACTTCATGTTCAACTACATACACCTGTATAGTATCAGGCCATTGTTTACGTACCGAAGCGGTAGCAACCCAAGGCAAGTCTTGAACTAGCTGCTGCACGTGCTTAACATTAAGTTCAAAAAAACTACTTAAATCGGCTTTTTTAATTGCTTTTATAATTGCCGTTTCATCTGTGTATTTGGGATGCCCTTGCACTGTAAGGTGCTTAATTTGAGCATCTTTATTTTCAACTAACCAATCAGATACACCGGTGGTTATTTGTACTAAGCCTATAACCACAACCAGAAAAAAACTCACTCCAAAAATCAGCGACCAATTTAAGTTAAGTTGCTGTTTTAGTTGTTGAGCTTTTTCTAAAAGGGGATGCATATTAAAGCGTTTGCTCTAAAATGCGAACAACTAATTGTTCAAAAGTTGCCCCGTTCGCTTTTGCAGCCATCGGTACTAGTGACTTTTCAGTCATGCCTGGTACTGTATTTACTTCAAGCAGGTAAAAATTCCCTTGCTCGTCTTGCATAGCATCAACACGACCCCAACCACTTGCACCCACTAAATCAAACGCATCTAGCGATATGGCTTGTAAGTACTTAGTATCTTGCTCTGATAAATCTGCAGGGCAATGATACTGGGTTGTATTTGATTGATACTTAGCTTGGTAATCGTAAAAGCCATTAGGTGTCGTCATCTCAATGACTGGTTGTACATCGTCGCCAAGCACTGTGATTGTAAACTCACGACCAGTGATCCACTGCTCTACAAGTACTTGGTTATCAAACTTAAATGCATTAGCTAGTGCATCTTCAAGCTCTTGTGTTGTACTTGCTTGCGCCATACCTATGCTTGAACCTTCATGCGATGGCTTAACCATGACCTTTTTAAACTCATCCATAATGGCTTTAGCATCAAAGCCTTTTTTAGCATCAACTACGGTATAAGGTGCAGTACTTAAACCCGCTGATTTAAATAAGTGCTTACAACGTACTTTATCCATAGCAAGTGCTGAACCTAGTACATTACTGCCCGTGTAAGGCAAGTTCATAAATTCAAGTGCACCCTGCACTGTGCCGTCTTCGCCACCACGGCCATGCAAAGCAATAAAAACGCGATCTACATTTAATTCTTTTAACTCCCACAAAGAACGACTTTGTGGGTCAAATGCAATTGCATCAATACCACTATTTTGCAGCGCATTTAAAACAGCCTGACCCGATCGTAAAGACACTTCACGCTCTGCTGAGTTACCACCTAGCAGTACCGCTACTTTACCAAATTGTGTGTTTACCTGAGTCATACTTCACCTTGCTTAAGTTTTTCTATCGACATACCCGTTGCAGCTAATGTTTTAACTAACTGACCTATATTACCAGCGCCTTGGGTTAATACTAAATCATTGTTTTGTAAATTTTCGGCCAAAACACCTGCAAGTTCAGCATTTGTTGCTACGTGCAGCGGCTCTTTGCCACGTTGACGAAGGCTACGACATAAGCTTTTGCTGTCGGCCCCTACAATAGGATCTTCACCTGCGCTGTACACATCAAGCAATAGCAACTGATCTACATCAGCAAGTACTTTTACAAAATCTTCGTATAAGTCGCGTGTACGAGAAAACCTATGAGGTTGATATACCATTACTAAACGCTTATCAGGCCAACCTTCACGCACTGCTGCAATTGTTGCTGCAACTTCTGAAGGGTGATGCCCGTAATCATCAACTAACATCACATTGCCCCGCTCGTTTTCAAATTCACCATAGTGCTGAAAACGACGACCAATGCCTTCAAACTTCTGCAGCGCTTCTAAAATTGCATGATTCGCAATGTTTTGATCTTTTGCCACAGCAATCGCAGCGGTTGCATTAAGTGCGTTGTGTCTACCTGGCATATTCAACGTGGCAGTTAAACACTCACCTTGTTTGTTAGTTACTGTAAATGTGCACGTATTAGCTGATTGGCTAAAGTCGCTCATGCGATAATCAGCATCCTTCGATTCGCCATACGTAATAACTGGGCGACCAAAGCGCGGGATAAGCTCAGCTGCAACTTCAGAGTCAATACATACAACAGCTAAACCATAAAACGGCAAGTTATGAATAAAGTCGACATACGTGTCTTTCATTTTTTCAAGACTGCCGCCATAAGTATCCATGTGATCTTCTTCAATATTTGTGATCACCGAGACCATTGGCTGCAAGTGTAAAAACGACGCATCGCTTTCATCAGCTTCTGCTATTAAAAAATCACTTTTGCCTACTTTTGCGTTACTACCTGCGCTATTTAACAAGCCACCAATAATAAAAGTTGGATCGAGCCCTGCTTGTCCATAAATACTTGCAATTAGGCTTGTTGTCGTTGTTTTACCATGCGTTCCCGCAATCGCTATACCGTGGCGAAAACGCATTAGCTCTGCGAGCATTTCTGCGCGGCGCACAACAGGGATTCTTGCGGCTTTAGCTGCAATAATTTCAGGATTTGTTTCATCAATCGCGCTTGAAACAACCACTACATTGGCATCTTTCACGTTATTTTCATGATGGCCAATAAATACCTCAGCACCGGCTTTAATTAAGCGATCTGTCATAGCGCTATGAGCAATGTCAGAACCTGTAATACGGTAGCCTTCAAAAGCGAGTACTTCAGCAATACCGCCCATACCGGCTCCACCAATACCAATAAAGTGAATGGTTTCTATTCGGCGCATTGCAGGGCGCGTGTGTTTTTCTTGTACTGACGTTTCTTTCACTTATTTTCTCTTATTTGTTACTTGCTCACAGTGCGTTGCTACGCTTGCTGTGGCATCTAAAATGGCTTGTTTTTTTGCATTTGTAGCCATTTCAGTAATTAATGAAGGTTGGGCTAAATATGGGCTTAATAGTTCAACAATTGATTGTTTATTGAACTGCCCTTGTGGCATTAATAATGCGCCATTAGCCATCACTAAATATTGTGCGTTTGCTGTTTGATGGTCGTCCACGGCATGTGGAAAAGGAACAAAAACAGCCATTTTACCTGCTGCTGCAATTTCGCTAACAGTTAATGCACCAGCGCGGCAAACAACAATATCAGCCCAGCTATACGCCGCGTCCATATCATCAATAAATTCAGCTATTTTTGTATTACCATCCGCAAAGCCATGCATTTTATAAGCTGTTTCTACAGTAGATAAATGACCCTTACCTGTTTGATGCCATACGTTTATAGGAGCTGTATTATTTAGTACTTTAAATGCTTCTGGTAATGTTTGATTAAGCACTTGTGCACCGAGCGAGCCCCCTACCACTAAAATATTAATAGGGCTTGATACATCGCGTTTGGCTATATTCATAACGCTTTGGCGAACTGGGTTACCTACTAGCTCGGCTTGACCCTGTGCAAAAGCACTTGGAAATGCTGCTAATACACGTGTAGCCACCTTAGCTAGCAGTTTATTGCTCATACCCGCTACAGCGTTTTGCTCGTGAATAACTAACGGAATACCTAAACTCTTTGCGGCAATTCCCGTGGGTCCCGTAACATAACCGCCCATTGCGAGTACTACATCAGGACGCTGTTCTTTCAATACCTTACGCGCTTGCAATACTGCATTAACTACCATGAATGGGGCTTTAATAAGACGCTTTAATCCGTTACCACGAACACCTTTTACATTAATAAAATCAATATCTATATTATGCTTAGGTACGACGCTTGCTTCCATTCGATCTGGTGTGCCAATCCAGCTTACTTGCCAGCCCTGCTGTTTTAAATAATCAGCCACTGCAATACCAGGAAAAATGTGTCCGCCAGTTCCACCAGCCACTACTACTAATTTTTTACTCATCGCTTGCCTCCACGTGAGGTGGCTTGTTTGGTTGCCATTTTGGTTTCAAAATCAACGCGCAATAAAATGCCCGTGGCAATGGTCATAATTAACAAGCTTGAACCACCATAAGAAATAAATGGCAGGGTTAAACCCTTAGTTGGCAAAATACCCGCGCTCGCACCTACATTCACCATGGTTTGAAATGCAAACCAAATACCAATGGCAAACGAAAAATAGCCTTCGTATTCTTTGCCACATTTAAGCGCTTGTTGGCCTATTAATAACGCTCTAAATACTAAAGTAGCTAATACCATTAAAATACTTACAACGCCTATTAAACCAAGTTCTTCACCTATTACAGCAAAAATAAAATCGTTATGCGCTTCAGGTAAATATTGCAGTTTTTGTACACTGTTACCTAAGCCTTGGCCAAACCAACCACCTTGGCTATAAGCCATTAGCGATTGAACTAACTGATAACCCTTACCAAAAGGATCATCCCAAGGGTCTAAAAAGCCGACAACACGCGCCATTCGATATGGTTCAACAATAATCAGTAATACAACCAAACCGACGCCAGTTAGAATAAGTACAAAGAACTGCCATAATTTAGCGCCAGCTAAAAACAGTAAACCAACCGTTGTTACAAACATAACAACCACTGTACCTAAATCAGGTTGTAGCAAAATAAGTAGCGCATACACTGCAAATACAGCTATTGGCTTTGCAAAGCCTTTAATATTTTCTTGTACTTCTTCGCGTTTTCTTACCAAATAACCCGCAATATAACTAAAAAAGTATAATTTAGCGGCCTCAGCAACCTGAAAACCAACAGGACCAATAGGTATCCATCGTTTAGCACCATTTACTTCACGCCCAACAATCAATACCGCTATTAACAGCACCATGCCTAGTATTAATAAATAAGGGTTGGATCGTTTCCACCAATCCATTGGCACACAAACACTTATCCAAAAAAGCACAAAAGACATTGCCAAAAACATGCTGTGGCGAATAGTAATATGGTATGGGTCATCAAATAACCGCTCAGCGGTCGGCATTGAAGCGCTGGTTACCATGATAAAACCAACACCAATTAACATAATTACGCAGTACAACAGCGGTACATCATACAACTGACCTGAAGGTTTTGGTGTTAATGCATCTCTTATATCGGCAAAAGCAATCATAGTTGCCCTGCCATAACACATTGAATAAAATCATCACCACGTTGCATATAGTTGTTATACATATCAATGCTGGCACATGCAGGTGCTAACAAAACAATATTGCCTGTACTACTAAGTACGTTGGCCAAAGCAACGGCTTCTTCCATGTTGTTAGTTAAATAGCTCTTATTGGTAATCGCAGATAAGTCACTTGCATCTTTACCAAAACAAATTAATGCTTTTACATGCTGTTCTATGTAGGATTTAAGTGCGTTTAAATCAGCGCCTTTAGCATCGCCACCTGCAATAACAATCAGATTTTCACCATCACTAGCCAAACTATCTATTGCAGCAATAGTCGCTCCAACATTCGTTGCCTTTGAATCGTTAAAATACTTTACACCGTTAAGCTCAGCTACAAATTGGCAGCGGTGAGCCAATCCATTAAATTGACCTAACGCGTTCTTATATTGCTCTTTACTTACTTCAAACGGACTTAAAAGCGCCATTACTGCAAGCGTATTTAAATAATTGTGCTTACCCACTACCGCAAGGGTATCAACAGGTAAAAATGCATCGCCTTTAAGCATAAAATGAGTTTCGTCATTATGCTGCGCTAAATGGTAATCACCTTGTTGAGCACCAAAGCTGATTAGGGGGGTTGTACCGCGCTCAACTGGATGAGTTTGAATATCGTCGGCATTGACAACTATCAGCTCTGCACCGTCATAAATACTTAGCTTTGAGTCTATATAAGCTTGGTAACTGTCGTATCGATCAAGATGATCTTCTGACACATTTAACACCGTTGCACTTACAGGTTTTAAACTCGTTGTGGTATCTAGCTGAAAACTAGATAACTCAAGTACATACACATCAAAATCATCATTGAGCAAATCAAGCACCGCGGTGCCAATATTCCCACCCAAAGCGACTTTATAGCCGGCTTCTTTTAATACTTCATAAGCAAGCGTAACCACGGTTGATTTGCCGTTAGAGCCTGTTACAGCAACAACCGGTTTTGTATTAATACGAGCAAACAACTCAACGTCGCCAATCACTTCAACACCTGCGTTAATTGCATTTTCAACAGCTGGTATTATTAAGCTAAGCCCAGGGCTTATAATAATCATATCGTTTGAACAAAGCTCAGCGTCATCCAAATTACCAAAGTAGGTATCTAGATTTGGCGCGTGCTCTTTTAGCCAATCAATCCCCGGCGGGGTTGCTCGGCTATCAACGACCTTTGGGGCGAGGCCATGAGATAATAGAAAACGCACAATGCCCAGACCGGTTACACCGAGTCCGAGCACTGTTATTTGTTTGTTTTTTATCTCGTTTAAATACTGCATTTATCGAATCTTTAAAGTAGCTAAGCCAGCAAGCACTAGCACAACAGAAATAATCCAAAAGCGCACAATAACGCGAGGCTCTGGCCAACCTTTTAATTCATAATGATGATGAATCGGCGCCATTCTAAAAATGCGTTGTCCGCGTAATTTATACGACCCCACTTGTAATATTACCGATAGTGCTTCCATTACAAATACACCACCCATAATAATAAGTAGTAACTCTTGGCGTACTAAAACAGCAATAATACCTAATGCGCCACCAAGTGCTAATGAGCCAACATCGCCCATAAATACTTGTGCTGGGTAAGTGTTAAACCATAAAAAGCCAAGCCCTGCGCCCACAATGGCAGTACACACAACTACAAGCTCACTCGCTAGCGGTAAATGTGGAATATGTAAGTAAGCCGAAAAGTTAATATTACCTGTTAAGTAAGCAATAATTGCCAATGCCGCAGCCACCAAAATAATTGGCACAATCGCCAAGCCATCTAAGCCATCGGTCAGGTTTACTGCGTTTGATGTACCTACTATGGCAAAATACGTAAGCACAATATAAAACAAACCTAATTGCGGTAATACGTCTTTAAAAAATGGAACAACAAGAGATGTCTCAGATGCTTGAGCACTAGTAAAGTACAAAGCAGTAGCTACAACTAATGCAATGACCGATTGCCAAAAGTACTTCCACTTAGCAATTAAACCTTTTGGGTCTTTACGAATAACTTTACGGTAATCATCAACAAAACCAACAATACCTAATGAGCCAATTACAAACAGTGTTGCCCACACATATTTATTTGATAAATCGGCCCAAAGTAGCGTGCTGGTAAAAATAGCCGCTAAAATAAGTAAGCCACCCATAGTCGGTGTACCCGACTTAGACAAATGCGATTGCGGACCATCGTCGCGAACTGTTTGACCTATTTGCATACGTTGCAAACCACGAATTAACTTAGGCCCTAAATAAAGAGACATAATTAACGCAGTTAAAATACCTAAAATGGCACGTAGCGTTAAATACGAAAAAACATGAAAACCACTAAAATACTGTGTTAAATACTCTGCCAGCCAAACTAACATTATGATACTCCATTGATGGCTTGTTGCTGGCCATTAACTAAATCGGTTACTAATAATTCCATGCGAGAACTGCGCGATCCTTTCACTACTATTGTTGTTTTTTTATTCACTTTATTAATACTTTCTTGAATTTTTTGCTGCATCTGTTCGCGGCTCGAAAAGTGGCGATTAGGAAGTTCAAACACATCACTTGCGTATTTACTTAACACGCCTAATGTAAATAACTCATCAATCCCTTGTTCAAGTGCATACTCGCCAACTTCTTTATGGTACTTACGTGCATCTTCACCAAGCTCCCCCATATCTCCGAGTGCTAAAATGCGGTGACCTTGCATATCACTTAACAAGTCAATCGCAGCCTTTACCGACTTAACATTGGCATTATAGGTGTCATCAACCACGGTAAGAAAATCAGACACTTCAATTAAATTAACGCGCCCTTTTACATCACCCATTGTGGCAAGTGCATTGGCTATTTCTTCAAGGGTTACATCAAATTCACTGGTCAGCGCCGCAGCGATAAGTGCATTACTAATATTATGCTTACCAGGTAGCGCCAAAGTAACAGGCACTTGCTTGTTTTTAGTGCAAAGCGTAAAGCTTGCACGTGCATTGGCATCAAGCGTGATGTTCTCTGCCCAAATGTCTAGTTTTTCGGTTGTAGAAAAGCGTTTAACATTACGCCCTTCAAGTTTATCTAACCAATACTGGCTAAATTCACTATCGCAATTAACAATGGCAACACCGTCATCTTTTAGGCCATCAAAAATCTCACCTTTAGCTTTTGCAACGCCCATTAAGCTACCAAAACCTTCCAAGTGAGCTGCTGCAACATTACATACAACGGCCACATCTGGTTTTGTCATTGCCGTTGTGTAAGCAATTTCACCTAAGTGATTTGCACCTAGCTCAATTACAGCAAAACGATGTTGAGGCTCTAAGCGCAATAACGTAAGAGGGACGCCAATATCGTTGTTAAAATTACCTTTAGTAGCTAATACATCACCGTGAACCGACAAAATTGCCGCACACATTTCTTTTACGGTGGTTTTGCCTACACTCCCTGTAATTGCAATTGTTTTAGGCGCCACTTGGGCCATAACTGCGGTGCCAATTGTACCTAGTGCAATACGTGTATCGCTTACTATAAATTGTGGAATATCTACATCAACTTTGTGCTGAACAATAACGCCTATAGCGCCTTTTTGTTTAGCCTCAGCTATAAATTTATGGCCATCAAAATTTGGCCCTTTCAGTGCTAAAAACACTTCGCCATCGCACACTGTGCGAGTATCAGTATTTATATTTAGCACGTGTTGATTATCACCTTGATAATCAGTTGTTAGCACATTAGCTAACCAATCAAAATCCATTGGGATCATTGTGTTATCCCTCTTATTGCTTTTTTTAATTGTTCTTGTACATAGCGGCGATCGCAAAAGTCGATGCGCTTATCGCCTATAATTTGATAATCTTCGTGGCCTTTACCTGCAATCAAAATAACATCATCAGCTGTAGCATTTTCTATAGCAAAACGAATTGCAGTTGCTCTATCAGCCTCTAAATGTGCATTTTGAGGATGGGTTAGACCGCCTGCTACATCTGCAATAATGTCATCAGGATTTTCAGATCGAGGGTTATCGCTGGTAATAATCACTTTATTAGCGTTTTGCTCTGCAGCTTGCGCCATTAATGCGCGCTTACCTTTGTCTCTGTCGCCACCGCAACCAAATACACAACTTACACCACCTGGCACATGCAACTGCAATGCTTGTAATGCAAGTGCAAGTGCATCGGGTGTATGGGCGTAATCAACAACACAGGTTGGCATGCCAGCTTGACTAAAAGCTTGCATTCGACCAGCGACTGGCTGTAACTGCGCACAACCAGCAACTAGCTGCTCAAGTGGATAACCTAGCCCTAGTAATGTAGCGAGCGCTGCCGTTAAGTTATATAAGTTGAATTCGCCAAACAGAGGCGATTTAATTGAAATATCACCCCAACTTGTCGATAACTGCGCTGAAATACCTTCACTTGAATATTCAACACCAGAAAAATAAACATATCGGGCATTCTTAGGAGCTAAGTTTTTGCGGCCATAACAAATTAGGTTATTAAAATCATACTTTTCAAGCCATTGCTCAGCTTGAAAGTCATCTTGATTAAGCACTACAACTTGCGGTTCAAAATCACGGAAAAGCATTAATTTAGCATCACTGTAACTTGCCATATCACCATGGTAATCTAAGTGATCGCGCGAAAGATTAGTAAACACAGCCGCTTTAAACTGACATTTAGCAACGCGTTGTTGCACTAACCCATGAGATGATACTTCCATGGCTACCAGCTTTTTATGCTGCGAATTTAAATCGCTCAAAATATGCTGTAAATCAACTGTTGAAGGCGTTGTGTTTATCAGTGGAATTAAGTTATCAGGATGGCCATAACCTAAAGTACCTATAATAGCTGACACAGTACTACAAAATTGTGCTAAGTGGGCAATCATTGCTGTGGTGGTCGATTTACCATTTGTACCTGTCACACCAATTAAATCAAGAGTCTGACTTGGTTGGCTATAAAAGCGACTAGCTAATTCTGGAAGCTTTTTATCAAGCTCTGAGACTAAATACAGTGGCTCAAAACTGCTTTCAAATTCACATAATCTGTCAGCAATGATAGCTATTGCGCCATTTTCAATTGCTTTATTAATAAATTGTCCGCCATCAAGTGTATGGCCTTTAATAGCAACAAATACATCCCCTGGCGTTACTTCACGGCTATCAAGGCGTAAATGCTTTACCAGTTGCGAGGGCGCATCTATTTCGATGTATTTTAAAATATCCTTTAAATCACGCATCGTTATCTTTACCTTGTACGTACGCAACCTCTTCCTTGTCAGGCGCTACGTTTAATATTCTTAATGCGTTAGAGATGATTTCTGCAAATGCAGGGCCAGCGGTGGCACCTCCATAGTACACATCACCACCTGGTTCATTAATCATAACTACCACGGCTAAACGAGGATTACTTGCCGGTGCTACACCTGCAAAGTAACCTACATATTCATCACCATAACCACCTGCTACGGCTTTTTTAGATGTACCTGTTTTACCGGCAGCACGATACCCATCAACTTTTATGTTGCGAGCAGTACCGTCTTTTTCAAATACACTTTCCATCATGTGGACTACGGCTTCTACGTCTTTTTGTTTAAAAATACGTTCGCCTTCAGGTATATTATCTTGCTTTAAAATAGTCAGTGGTCGATTAACTCCACCAGCGCCTAACATGGTATAAAAGCGCGCCATTTGCGCAGTACTTACCGAAATTGCATAACCAAATGATAAAGTTGCAATTTCAAAGTCAGACCAACGACGATTTGGATAAAACAAACCGCTGCTTTCACCTACCATTCCAGTACCGGTGTCACTGCCAAAGCCTACTTTTTGATATAAGCCAACAAGGTAATCTTTAGGCACTAACTGAGTAACCTTCGCAACCCCCATATTTGAGGAGTACTTTAGTATTTCGCGCAGTGTTAGTTCGCCGTGATTACGAGTATCTCTAACTAAACTACCACCTAAACGCATCCAACCTGGGTAGGTATCAATCGTGTCATCTGCCTGAATGGCGCCGTAGTCTAGCCCAGCTAAAATGGCTAGAGGCTTAACAGTTGAGCCTGGTTCAAACAAATCTGTAATTGCGCGATTACGACGCTTATGAGGTGCAGCATCGCTTAAGTTATTTGGATTAAATGAAGGACTATTTACCATTGCCAGCACTTCACCGGTTTTAACATCAACTACCATAGCTGAGCCCGATGTGGCTTTGTAGGTCAGTACAGCTGATTTTACAGCTTTGTAGGCAATAGCTTGAATTCGTTGGTCGATACTTAATTCTATACTTTCTGGCTCTACGCGCTCACGCTCGTCAAGCACTTCTACTTCACGCCCTTGTGCGTCTTTACGTATAGTGCGGCGGCCTTCCTCGCCCGTTAAAGCGTTTTCGTATAGCTTTTCAATGCCTTCAATGCCTTTACCGTCTATATTAGTAAAACCAATAACATGCGCGGTAACCTCACCGGCGGGGTAATAGCGTTTAGATTCATCTAGTAAATGAATACCTGGTAGGCGTAAATCGCCAATATAATTTGCTACAGCAGGAGTAACTTGGCGCTTTAAATAAACAAAGCGACGCGAGGGATCGTTTAATAGTCGAGAGTTAATCTTCTTAGGATCAATACGCAGCACATCTGCAAGCTCACGCCAGCGTAAATCGTTTTTATAATAAAGTGCAGTACGCTTATCAAGCTCGGCGGTATTTTCAGCTAAAGATAAATGATCTTCGCCGCTTTTACGTGCTTGTTTAATTACTTTAGAGACTAGCGACTTGTGCAATGCTTTAGGATCAGCATATACACTTACAACAGGCACACTTACCGCTAACTCTTTACCATTACGGTCAAAAATCATCCCGCGTTGCACATGTAGTTTTTCAACGCGCACGGTACGTTTGTCACTTTCTGAACGTGCTTTATCAGGTTCTATTACTTGTAAATAAGCAGCGCGAGATACGAGTGTTACAAACACCATAAACACAACTGCACACACCAGCATGAAGCGCCATGTGATTAAATTAGTGACTGGTTTTTTGCCTCTATTTCTCATTGTACTATTATTACCTGCTCATCTTGACTCGTAGGTCTTTTCATTTTCAATTGTGATGTAGCTACTTCTTCAATGCGTGCATGTTGCGAATAAAATTCTTCTTCAACAAGTAAGTAGCGCCACTCTAAATCGAGCTCATCGCGTTCTTGTAATAATTGATCTTGCTGTATAAGTTGGCCACGAGCTAAGTGGGTTGTTTGCACAACAGCTAAACTAGAAGCGAATATCACAACCAACAAGGCCGAGGTTAGCTTATTAGCTCCTAGGCCTTTTAATATTTCAAAGAATAAATTAGGTTGCCGATAGCTCGCTTTTTTACTCATCCCAACCTCTGTGCAATCCTAAGTACAGAACTACGAGAACGTGGATTACGCTCTACTTCTGCAGCACTTGGCTTAATAGCTTTACCCACTGCTTTTAACGTCAGATTTTTATTTATTTGTGCATCAGTTAAAGGCAGACCTCTGGGTAATGCTTCTCCCTTACTCTGTTTTCTAATAAACTGTTTTACAATACGGTCTTCTAAAGAATGAAACGAAATCACCACTAAACGTCCGCCTGGCTTTAGCACTTTAACTGCAGACTGAAGCGCAGTTTGAATTTCTTCAAGCTCACTATTAATGTAAATACGAATAGCCTGAAAAGTACGGGTAGCTGGGTGTTTAAACTTATCTTTTACCGGTACAGCTTCATCAACAAGGTCAGCAAGCTGCTTGGTAGTTGTGATTGGCGTGTGCTCACGAACTTCAAGTACTTTGTGCGCAATGCGTTTACCAAACTTTTCTTCGCCCAATTTTTTAATTACGTGGGTAATATCATCCAACTCAGCCTCTGCTAACCACTGTGCTGCACTGCGACCTGTTGTAGGGTCCATACGCATATCGAGTGGGCCGTCTTTCATAAAACTAAAGCCACGCTCAGCGTCATCTAGTTGTGGTGACGAAACACCAATGTCTAATAAAATGCCATCGACTTTACCAATTAGATCGTTTTGCTGTGCTACTTCGTATAAGTTTGAAAAGCGAGTGTGTGCAATTGCAAAACGTGGGTCATCAGCAAATTTTTCAGCTGATTGTATTGCTTGTGGATCTTGGTCAATTGCTTGCAGGCGACCTTCATCACCAAGGCGTGCTAAAATTTGCCCAGAGTGGCCACCACGTCCAAATGTACCATCCATGTATATACCGTCTGGCTTAATTGCAAGGGCATCGATGGTCTCATCCATTAATACGGATACGTGTTCAAATTGCGCTGTCATTAGCTATTGTGTGCCTTTTTTTGTGCCGTTAGAGTGTAAAATTATCTAAATCTTGGTTAGGTTCAAAATCACCAAGCCTTTCAAGCTCAGTATCTTGCTGCATTTGCTCGTGCCAACGCGCCTCGTCCCAAATTTCAAACTTATTCATCAAACCAACCAGCATGATTTTTTTGCCAAGAGATGCATGGGCACGTAATGACGGCGCAAGCAAAATTCGACCATTTTTATCAAGTTGATACTCTGTAGCGTTACCTAGCAACATACGTTGCATTCGTCGAGCTCGTGGATTCATATTAGATATTTTCGCTAAACGGCTTTCTATTTCGAGCCACTCAGCCAATGGATATAACCATAAACACGGTTCATTTAATGCGACGGTACAAATAACTGTCCCCTGATCTTCAGACAACAGAGATTCTCGGTACTTTGTCGGTACCGCAAAACGCCCCTTATCATCCAAACTCAGTGAACTCGCGCCACGAAACATAAAAAACCTACTTTGAAATTGTTTTATTCAATTTTTTGTTTATTTTATCCAATGAGATCCACTAAAAACCACTTTTAACCACAGTGCTCCAGTTTAGGGCTTGACAAGCCATTTTGTCAAGTAAGCTGACCAGCTTTAGTGAGTCTCAAAGCTAGAAAAAATAAGGGCTCAAGCGAAGCGTTTGAATTACGTGGGAAAAAGTGGGATTGAGGTAAAGAAAAATATCAGCTTTGCTTTTATAACTTTCTGTTTACATGCATTGCTTACTGAATAACCAATGAATATTTACAATTTTTAAGGCGTTTTTATCCTCTTTGTAAAATTTACCTAGCCGTGTAGTAATAGTTACTGTTTATTTTAAAATACTAATTATCAAAAATTAAAAAAATACAAAAAACCCATCAAATTCAGTAAGTTAAAATTAATAACAAGTTTGGTTTAATCATTGCATCATCTAAATCACTATTTAAATTTTTAACTTATTAAGGATTGATTATGGCTACTGCAACGAATACGAAACCAAATACAACTTCAGATGTTAAGCCTGACGTTAAACTAACAAATACTGAGTCTCCTCTTACAGAGAAAGCAACATCAGCGGCGCACGATGCTGTAGATGCACTTTCTAGCAAAGCTGCAACAGCTGAAAGCAGTGTGCGTAAAGGAGCTTCTAGCTCAGCAGATGCATTGAGCGAAAAACAACTTATCGCACGTGAAAAACTAAGCGAATGTACTGCAAAAACTCGTGCTTTTGCTTCTGAAAACCCATTAGCAACTGCGGGTATTGCTTTTGCTGCGGGTATGCTAATCACATCACTACTTCGTCGTAAGTAATTAGTGATGAATAACCCACAAACAACAGCAACCAAGGATGGTGATGCGCAAGACCAAACTACTGAGCAACATAGCCAAAAGGACGATTGGCAAGATCATGTTGCAATGCTTTTAGAGTATTCTGAGCAGCTCAAGGATGATTACCAAACTCAAGGAAAGATCACCCACCAGCTTGCTAAAGCTGAATGGCGGTTATCGCTTAGATCGCTTGCATTGATCACTATATTTTTAGGATGCTTTGCCAGTGGTTTGGTTTTGTTGTGGGCAGGATTTCTAGGTGCTGTTGGATACGGTGTATACGATGTTTTTGGGTCGGTATGGCTAAGTATTGCAACAGCTACTTTGCTACAAGTTGCTTGTTTAATATGGCTTTGGAAAAATACAGTTTACTTAAGCAATAAAATTGGCTTTAGTAAAACGCTTAAAAGTTTAAAGCAGCTATTTAACCTACAAGGAAATTAGTATGTTAGTTAACTACTTAATTAAAGCACCTAATGAAAACGTTGATGCTCTAAGTAAGCAAATGGATACGCGCAGTGAATTGAAACGCCAACATCATGCAGCGTTCCAATATAGACTAAAGCGTTTTGCCGTAACCAAAGTTGGGCTTTCAAGTGCCTTTATCGCAGGTGCAGCAGTACAAGCGGGTAAAAGCGAAACCAGCTTCGTAAGAAAATACGGCTGGCTAGTGAACTTGATAGCTTAAGCGCTAAACATTTCTACCGTGATCAGATAAGTAATCAATACTTGGACCACTTGGCACAACTTGTGTTGGGTTGATCATTGTGTGACTAAAATAGTAATGACGCTTAATATGATAAAAATCAACTGTTTCAGCCACTCCTTTAACTTGATATAGCTCCCTAAGGTATCCACTTAATGCAGGATAGCTTTCAATTGTGCGTAAATTACATTTAAAATGGCCAACGTACACACTATCAAACCGAATGAGTGTAGTGAATAGTCGCCAATCTGCCTCGGTGAGCCTATTACCTGTTAAATAACGCTGCTTGCTCAGTATCCCTTCTACTTTATCGAGTGCTTTGAATAAATCGTTAAACGCCTCTTCGTATGCATCTTGAGTTGTTGCGAATCCCGTACGATAAACACCATTATTTATATTTGGATAAATCAACGCATTTAATCCATCAATTTTTGGTCGTAGTGCCTCTGGGTAGTAATCATCGTTATTACCTGTTAATTCATTAAATGCACTATTGAACATACGTATAATATCGGCAGACTCATTACTGACAATTTTATTTAGCTTTTTATCCCACAATACGGGTACGGTAACTCGCCCGGAATACTTAGGATTATTTTTTATATACACTTGATGTAAGTAGTTACTATTAAATAAAGCATCACCAGTACTGTGGTTTTGCGTATCAAAAGCCCAACCACTATCAAGCATATCAGGACTAACAACCGACACCGTAATTAAATCTTGCAACCCTTTTAACGCTCTAAATATAAGCGTTCGATGCGCCCAAGGACACGCAAGTGACACATATAAATGATACCTGTTCGCTTGTGCTTTAAATCCGGCCTCGCCCGTTATTCCAGCGCTACCATCAACAGTTACCCAGTGACGTAACTGCGCCGTTTCGCGTTCAAACTTACCGTTACTTGAATCAGTGTCGTACCATTTATCTTGCCATTGGCCGTTAACTAATAATCCCATAAAACTCTCCTAAAAATACCATTATATTTTGCCAAACTCACCGTTTTGATAATCACGCACTGCTTGCTGTACTTCTGCTTGCGTCGTCATTACAAACGGCCCCATATGAGCAATAGGTTGATTAAGTGGATCGCCTGCTAAAACCAAAACACCAGCGCCGTGCTCAGAGCTAATATTAATATCACTGCCTGGTTCTAAAATAAGTAACTTACCCGCTAGTATTGTTTGATTGTCGCTCATTATTAGTGAGCCGCTATGAATATAAAGCATTACTTTTTGTTGGCTAAGAGGCTCTAAATAAGTGCTTTTACCAGCAGGTAATGTAATATCAGCGAGCGCCGCATTAGCAGCTAAACTTTGCAGCTCGCTTGCAAGCGTTTCACTTTCGAACTGCCACGATCCCGCAAGTGCTTTTAACGTCACGCCTTGCGTATTTGTAAAACTAGGAGCTGGGTTTTTAGTCGTATCTTGATAACGTGAATCACGCATTTTTTCTGCGCTTGGCATGTTTATCCAAATTTGAAAGCCATGCAGACCATCTATAGCATCAGCGAGTGGCATTTCACTGTGCATGACGCCGCGCCCTGTGCTCATCCATTGCACATCGCCTGCTTTAATTGCTTCTTTGTTACCCATTTGGTCACGATGTTCAAAGCCACCTTTTAGAATATAAGTAAACGTTTCAATTCCTCGGTGCGGATGCTCAGGAAAGCCTCCCATATAATCTTTTTTGTCATCTGACTTAAGTTCATCAATCATCAAAAATGGATCTAAATATTTACCATCAAACCCAGGTATACGGCTAATGTTCACGCCATCGCCATCTTGAGTTGCATAAGCTGTAAGTATTTTTGATATTTTCATTTTTTAATTCACTCTAAAGAATAAGTTTATGAGGCTATTAAATCATTCATTAAACAAAACAACTATGTCTTTAAATCGAGCTTAATGTTCTAAAAAATAGAACGACATTGATTCATTGGTTACATTTTCAACCTTATAATTACTATGGTTATTTGGAGTGAATTTGGCTACAATTGTTATTGCAAAATACGAAACTAAGGAATGGTTATTTTTACTTATTCTCTCAAACATCAGCTTTATCGTTTGCTTATATTGCTAAGTATTCCGGGCACCGCTGTAATTATTTTTACTCTGCTGCTTGAACGCCACCACTCTATTGAGCAAAGTGAAAAAAAAGTAGAAAACATTGCTAAGCAATTAATTTTACAGCAAAAGCACTTAGTCGATGATATTGACCGTTTAGCGCGTTATTTGGCTAAAGAGGAAAGTAAGAAAGAAAATTTAGCAACGTCCTGCCCTTATTATTTTAATCAATTTAGAGCTATTTATGCCCATGTTGCCAATATCGGGATTATAGATCCAAATGGCATTGTTATGTGTACAACAAGCGGATTAGCCAAAACAATAAGTATTGCAGATCGTGCGTATTTTCAAAATGCCTTAAAAAGTAACCAATTGTCAGTAGGTTATTTTCAGCACGATAGAAACTTGCAAAAAAACACCCTTAACTTTGCGTTACCTATCATTAATAAAAAAAATGTAATTCAGGGCGTTGTAGTTATAGTTGTTGCGCTTGACTGGTGGAACAATGCTTTTAATAATATTGAACTGCCGGCTGGCTCTATTGCTGCAATCGCTGATTCTAATGGAAAAATTTTAGCGCGTTACCCACCAACAACTGCAGCCCTTGGCGATAATATTGCAAAGACTTTATTAGCAACTGATTCTTCGATTGATAATAAGGCATCAACAAAAATAAAATCTATTGAGGGTGAAGATCGAATGCTTCATCACTCTATTATTTATAAAGATCCAAGTAATAACAGCTTAAATATACATATTGCACTTCCTATTACGCATGCTTTAAAGCAAATAAATAATAATTTTTTTATAGCGATTGGTGTGTTTATTTTATCACTGCTAGTGCTATGTTTAATTGCACGTAAGCTGCTTAAAACCAGCATTATCGACCCAATTAATAATCTAACAAATGCAACAAACGTGTTGGCTAAGGGCGAAATGCCGTCACAAAAAATACAGCCAAATAATCCAGAGCTAAATACTCTCTATCAGCGCTTTAAATCAATGGCGCAAACCAGGTTAACAGCCGAGGCTAATTTAAAAAACAAGCACGATGAGCTTACCAGCTTGCTTAATACTCTACCCGACAGTTACGTTAGAATTAACATCCATGGCGATATTCTCAACATAACGGGGCAATTTAAGCCTCAAGTAAACCCAAACAGCACTGCAGCACCTCATTTATCATCAATACTTTCTCACAACAATGTGCAGCTTTTGTTATCGCAGTTATCTAAGCTTGATGTTTCGAGTAATTTAGAATTTACACTTGAAAAATCAGATCCTAAACGTAGCTTTGAAGCACGTATTAGTGCAATGCAAAGTAAAAATGAATACGTTGTTGTGCTAAGGGATATAACACAACGAAAAATAAATGAAGAAGCACTCCACCTTGCCTTGCTAGTGTATAACAACAGTAGTGAAGGCATGGCAATCACCGATCCAGCGGGTATAATATTTGATGTAAACCCTGCGTTTTGCAAAACGACTTTATATAGTAAAGAAGAAGTTATTGGGCGCTCCTCTTCAATTCTTTCATCAGGAAAACATGATAAGAATTTTTACAATAAAATGTGGTCTGAATTACAGCAAACAGGCCGCTGGCAAGGCGAGGTTATTAACCGTAAAAAGAACGGGCAGCTTTACTCTGAGTGGCTCACAATCGATACGGTTTATGATACAAACAACGCACCTATTCGTCGAATCGCGATATTTACAGACCTCACTGAGAAAAAACAAGCCGATGAAACAATTTGGCGACAAGCCCACTATGATCACCTAACTGACTTACCAAATCGTTTAGAGTTAAAGGAGCGATTAAATCAACGATTTTCAAATGTTGTTACTCCCGACAATCAATTGGTTGTCATGCTTTTAGATATTGATCACTTTAAAGATATTAATGACACATTAGGCCATCACTATGGTGATAACTTATTAAAACTCGTATCGCAACGCATAGTTCAGTCGGCAAAAAATGCTGAGTTTGTGGCACGTATTGGTGGTGATGAGTTTGTTATTGTATTTAATCGTATAAAAAGTACGCGTCATATTAATCAAATTGCCAGTAATATTTTGCTTAGCCTATCGTCGGCTTTGCATCTTGAAAACGAAGAGTTATTTATTAGCGCCAGCATGGGCATAGCATGCGCCCCTAATGATGGTGAAAATACTGAACAGCTTTTAAAAGCAGCCGATCAGGCTATGTATAAAGCAAAAAGTAATGGTCGTAACTGTTTTGAGTTTTTCTCTGCTGACATGCGCGAATATGCACACGCACGCATGGTGCTATTAAAAGACTTACGAAGTGCCATAGAACTTGAGCAGTTTGAGTTGTTTTATCAGCCCATTGTTGCTTTGAATGATTTACATATTCATAAAGCTGAAGCACTTATTCGTTGGCAACATCCCGAAAAAGGCCTAATTAGCCCTGTCGTATTTATTTCACTTGCTGAAGAAACCAGGCAAATAAATGCAATTGGCCAATTTGTATTTGCTCAAACCTTGCAAACGCTTAAAGATATAAAAACCCTAACCGATGACACTTTTCAAATAAGTGTAAACGTGTCGCCAGTGCAGTTATCCACGCCAGAGAGTGGTATAGATGAATGGTACGATATGCTAAAAGCTGCAAAATTACCTGCATCCTCAATTGTGGCAGAAATAACTGAAGGCCTAATGATTAACCCCGAAGCATTAACGCAACGTCGCTTAAAAGAAATAGTAAAATCAGGTATGCAGCTTGCCCTTGATGATTTTGGTACAGGATATTCGTCACTCGCTTACTTACAAGAAATGGATACCGATTATTTAAAAATAGATAAACGTTTTGTTGATAATATCCAAGTAGGCAGTCAAGAACTTGCACTGTGTGAAGCAATAATTGTTATGGCGCATCAACTGGGCTTAAAAGTAATCGCCGAAGGAATTGAAACTGAATTACAAATGCAGCTATTACTTGAAGCCGGATGTGATTACGGACAAGGTTATTTATTTTCAAGACCTTTAAATAAAAGCAGCTTTATGGCACTTCTAGCTGATAAAAAAGTCGCTTTATTAAAATAAATAAACAAAAAATCACTGTTACGCAATAAATAATGCGTCTGCGCGGTCAAGTTAAGCAATCAGATATAAGTAGTAACAGGATTTTAAAATGGCAAAAGCAACATTAGAGCAATGGCGAATGTTTAAAGCGGTTGTGGATCACGGCGGATTTGCAGGCGCAAGTGCGGCTGTACATAAAAGTCAGTCAACCGTACACCATGCTGTTCAAAAACTTGAAGCCGCCTTGCAAATTAAGTTGCTTGAAGTAAAAGGTCGTAAAGCATTTTTAACCGATAGCGGTAAACTAATTTTACGCAGAGCTGAATTTTTAATTGAAGAAGCAACTAAAATAGAATCGGTAGCGAGCACACTAAGCGAAGGCGTAGAAAGCACATTAAAAATAGCTGTTGATGAAGTTTTCCCACACACCATTTTATACCAGGCACTTGCTAAAACGAGTGAACTTTACCCGCTTTTAAAGATTGATTTAGTAGAAAGCGTGCTAACCGGTGCAAACGAATTACTACATAACTCAGTGGTTGATTTAGCCATTTCATCAATTCCTATCTATGGAATTAGTTGCAGTACGTTATGCGATATAGAGTTTATAGCCGTTGCGCATAAAGACCATGTATTACACCAACAAACTGAACAACTCAACTTTCGCGATTTAAAGCTACACCGGCAAATAGTAGTTCGCGACTCAGCAACCCACACCAGTCACAATGATGGCTGGTTAGGTGCTGATATGCGCTGGACAGTCAGCCATTTACGCAACTCTATTGATATGGTTAGTCAAAATTTGGGTTACGCTTGGCTGCCAAAAACACAAATAGCACATTTAATTGAAGATAAAACGCTCATCCCACTTAATTTAGACCAAGGTACAACCCGTACCCTTAATTTATATTTAATGTGCAACGACAACGACAGGCTTGGTCCTGCAGCACAAGAGTTTAAAGAGCAGCTTACGGCTCTCACTAACTTAGCTAGCTATTCGTTTTTTACATCGAGGTGATCTGCCACATAGGCGCCTCGCTGCCCACGCTCTTTAGCTGGGCCTATAGTACTGTCTTTACCTGTTTGCTGTTCAGTTGCAGCATTAATAACAGCACCTAATGTGATTATATAAGCGCTGATGTACAACCACATCAACATGATCACTACACCACCTAGTGAGCCGTAAGTTTCGTTGTAACTAGAAAAACGCGATACATAAAAAGAAAAACCTATAGATGCCAAAATCCAAAGCACAGTAGCAATAGACGAACCCATCGTGATCCAACGCCATTTGGCCGGTTTACGGTGTGGGGCATAACGATATAAAAGTACCAATGCAAAATTAAAGGTAAAAGCTAATAATGGCCAAGAAATGAGTTTAATTAATAAATCGATACTTTCTTTTAGCCCCACTAAATTAAGCACAATAGGTAAAATACCAATAATTAATAACGCAAAAATTGCGACAACAATCGCCCCTACTGAAAATAAAAAGCGTACTAATTGAGCTTTAAAAAATGAACGCTTTTCATATTCACGATAACTAATATTACACGCAGTAATAAGTGCTTGGCTGCCCTTAGAACTACTCCAAATGGTAAGTATAAGCGTACCAATTGCACTTAAGCTCAAGCTGGCACTTGATGTTTTTGCAAGGCTAGAAACCTGAGATAAGATTAGTTCACTGGTACTTGGTGGGAGCAAAGTAACTATTTTACTTAAGTGATCACTAATATCTGCGGGGGATGAAAAGTACGCATACACAGATACCATCGCCGCAATGGCCGGAAAAATAGCAAGTAACGCATAAAATGCCACACCCGCTGCCACTATAGATAAGTTATCTTCACTCATTTGCTTAAAAATGCGCTTAACAATATCCCACCAACCTATAAAAGGGATATGACCAGGCTGCTCAGCTTGCTGTCCTCGTTTAGCTTCTTTCATTCTAAACCTCAATATTTGTATTACATTACTACAGCAAAATGTTTGCCAAGTTAAATAAAGTATTTGGTACTAAACTTGCTGTTACCTAATATTAACGATTATAAAAACCAAACACGGACGATAAGCCATGCCTAGTAGCCAATCAAACATTATAGCTTTAAACAATACGCTTCCCAGCACACAAAGTTTTCAAGGCGATGTGTTTACGTGGCAGTTTTTTCATGAACAAGCTGTGCAATTACTTCATGCAACAGCGCAAATATTACCCACACTATTACTCGGTATAATACTTTTAGCATTAAGCTATTTAATTGCAGGGCCACTTTCTCGATTGCTTATAAAGCCTATTGACTACATGACTGACAGTAAACTAGTTCATCTAGTTGTTAGGCGCAGTATAAGCACTTTAATTATTTTATTTGGCGTGTACTTATTCCTGCGCTTAGCAGGGCTTACCGAGTTTGCTGTTGCCATTATGAGTGGCACGGGACTAATAGGGCTTATATTAGGTTTTGCCTTTAGAGACATAGCTGAGAACTTTATCGCTAGTTTATTACTGAGCATACAAAGGCCTTTTAAAATCGACGATGTAATTGAAGTAGACAATCGTTTAGGTGTTGTTAAAAAAGTAACCGCAAGAGCAACCACACTTGTTGATTACGATGGCAATCATATTCAAATACCCAATGCGACGGTATATAAAAATACTATTAAAAACCTGACTGCCAATCCAAAAATGCGCGGAAAAGTAGAAATTGGTATTGGCTATGATAACGATATACGCAGCGCACAAACCCTCGCCCTAGATATTGCCAATCAACAAAATGCGGTGCTTAGCGATCCACCTGCGCAGGTTTTAATAAAAAACTTAGGCTCATCTACTATTAATTTCGTTTTGTATTTTTGGGTTAATAGCGAGCAGCACAGTCCATTAAAAGTAGCTTCCCAGCTTATGCGCGAATTAGTCAATGAGTTCACAAAACAAAACATCAGCATGCCTGATGACGCACGAGAAAGAATTATACTCACCGACCCTAGTGAAAATGTTTCTAATTTAGAGGAAAAACAACCATCGCAAGTGCAAAGCGAAAAAAGTGAAACAGTTGATCAAACTAAAACACTTGATGATGTGAGCAGTGATACCGACGAAATACGTGAACAAGCAGAACAATCAAGAGACCCAGAACAAGGGAAAAATATTATTTAAAGATGCTTAAATTGTATTAACTAAAATTTAGACACAAAAAAGCCCGCAGCGTTAACTGCGGGCTTTTTATTGAATGAGTGAGTCAGCCTATAAGCCGGGTTTTGTCCTTTCCGAAGAAAGTGATAATCATTCGTCTAGGCCATAAATCGCTCTATGGCTCAAGCAACCTACCCGGTTCTCACGTGGGCCACGCGTTCATTATTTAAAATGATAGAACCCTATTTGGTCTTGCTCCGAGTGGAGTTTACCTTGCAACCGACTATTACTAGCGGCCCGGTGCGCTCTTACCGCACCCTTTCACCCTTACCAATCGAGATTGGCGGTCTCCTCTCTGCTGCACTTGTCGTGGGCTCACGCCCCCCAGCCGTTAGCTGGCACTCTGCCCTATGGAGCCCGGACTTTCCTCCCCCTGATCATTTTCGTCACAGGCAGCGATCATCTTGGCTGACTCGGCGCGCAGTATACATGAGGCTAATACCAAGCGCAGTAAAATTTACTCTTTTTCTTCAATAATTGTTTTATATAAAGCGTTTTTCTTCATACCAAAGTATTCGGCTACAACGCCACAGGCTTTTTTCATTGGCATTTCACTCTCAAGCAGTGCCAACATTTTGCGCGCTTCAGGCGGAACATCGTCTATTTGCTTTGGTTTGCCCGCAAGCATCAGCACTATTTCGCCGCGCTGCTTGGTAGGATCATCTGTTAAAAACTGTTTAAGCTCACTTACACTACCATTAAAAAATGTTTCAAAGGTTTTGGTTAGCTCTTTAGCAAACACGACTTGCTGCTCATCACCAAGGGCTAGTGCTAAATCATCAAGGCTTGCCATAATACGGTGCGTACTTTCGTACATTATGCTGGTAATGCCTGAGTTAACAGCTTCGGTAAAAAAGTCTTGGCGAGCTTTGCTTTTAGCTGGCGTGAAACCAATAAACTGAAAGCGGTCAGTTGGTAAGCCTGAACAACATACGGCTGTAATTGCAGCACATGCACCTGGAACAGGTGTAACATGAGCGCCTTGTTCGCGACATAGATTTACCACAGCGTAGCCTGGATCACTAATTAGCGGTGTACCAGCGTCAGATACTAAAGCAATATTTAAACCTTGATTAAGTTGATCAATAATTTGCTGTGCTTTTTGCTTTTCGTTGTGGTCGTGTAATGCAAACGTTTTTGCCTTAATTCCAAAGTGGCTAAGTAGCTTACCGGTATGGCGAGTGTCTTCAGCAGCTATTAAGTCAACTTGCGATAATGTCGCAATGGCACGGTGACTTAAGTCGTCATAATTGCCAATTGGGGTGGCAACAATGTAAAGAGTGCCAATTTTCTGTGAATTCTCCTCATTTAACATTGAGGTCTCCTGCGTCAGTCAGTAATATAAGCAAATCGCGTTAACGTATTGGGAAATCATTGTGCGACTTAAACTAGTTAGTCTATTAATTATATTGTCAGGGTTATCGGCGTGTAGCACAACCGAAAAACCAACTAAAAACAGCGATAACGTAAGTAACCGCACTAATGCACCGCAAAATCAGGCAACCAGTGCGCAATCTATCTACCAATTGGCGCAAAACCGCCAAGGTGCCGATAAAATACAGTTATTGTATAGCGCCCGTGATGCCGCAATTAGTGAGCAAAACTGGCCTTTGTTAGAGAAAATAGGTAATAAGCTTGAATTAACCGCAAGTGTTGATCAAATCCAAAACCGTCTTTATATAGCATTTGCACAAAAACAACAGAATAAGAATGATCAAGCTTTGGTGATTTTACAATCGCTAGACGGACAACTTACTCAACCTGAGCATTTTGCTTGGCATCAGTTTTTAACAGCCAGTATTTATGCATCGCAAAATTTTCCAAAAAAAGCTGCCCCTTATTTCTTTAGAGCTTCTGAAACAGCCACAAAAAATAATATAGAAATCCCTCAGCTCAATCAAAATTTGTGGGATAACTTAAAACAGCTCTCTTCATATGCGCTTGAACGTTTTAACCGTGGTTCGGTTATCCAGCAAGGCTGGGTAAACCTTGGTCTATACTATCAAGTATATGCAAGTAGTGGCGTGGAGCTAGACCAAGCAATTAATAATTGGCGCAGGCGCTATATTGGGCATCCGGCTTCTTCTGTATTACCTGAACAAGACGAAATGCTTACTGAGCTCGCCCCTATTAATATAGAGCGTTTAGTTGTGTTGTTTCCACAATCAGGCCCTAACGAACGCTTAGGTGATGCGCTTAAAGCCGGTGTGTTAGCTGCACTTGATACGCAAACTATCAACGACACTATTTTTATTGATGAAAACCTAAGCACTGAGGAAATCGCAGCGCAACTTGAAGAAATAAAGCCTGATTTTGTAATTGGTCCTCTACTTAAAGCAAATATTGATAAACTAGCCAATGCACAAACTCTTATTGATACTCCAGTACTGCATTTAAACACATTTGATGGTGAGCGAATTTCGCTTCAGCATTATTACTTTGCATTGAACCCTGAGCACGAAGTACAGCAAGCTCTGGAACACTTTTTAACTAAGGGCTATCAAAAGCCTATGCTGCTTGCGCCAAATAATGCAAATGGCCAACGTTTAGTTGATTATTTTAACCTACAGTGGCAACGCTACAGCGAAACCAAGCCACAAATCGGTTTTTATAATGATAAAAAAGATATGCCGAACACAATTACCAGCTTATTAGAAGTTGATAAGTCAAAAGATCGCATACAAACAGTTAAAGCATTATTTAAGCAAGAAGTAGAAAACGAAACGCGTTCACGCAGTGATATAGACGTTATTTATATTTTGGGTGATGCCATAGAAACTCGCCTAATTAAACCTTACCTTGATGTAAACGTCAGTACATTTGCTGATCGTATCCCACTTTATGCAAGCTCTAAAAGTCATAGTAAACAAATTGACAGTACAGACAAAGGTGACTTAGACGGCCTATACTTCACTGAATTACCGTGGATGCTTGATTTACAAATTAAACAACATAATTTACGCCAGCAGTACAACTCTCTATGGCCTGAGCAAATTGATATTAGCCAACGCTTATTTGCAATGGCGTACGATGCAGTATCAATATTACATGACATTAGACAGTTAAGCGTAATGCCAGGCAACCAATATAGTGGTTTAAGCGGTAAGCTATCTGTTAATACCAGCGGCCATATAGAACGTATGCTCGACTGGGCTCAATATACAAACCGTCGCATTAAGCCTGTGCAATTAGAAACACAACGCCCGGTACCATTGTTTATGCAATCAGCGGGTGATATACAAACTATAAATTAAACTTTATTAAGTTAAGGGGGCGGCATGTCGTGGTTTAAAGAGCTGTGGCACAATAGTCGCGAAAAAGGCCAGTATTATGAGCTTGAAGCGCAAAAATACTTAGTTACTCAGGGCTTAACACCCATTGAACGTAATTATTACTGCCCCTTTGGCGAGCTTGATGTCATTATGAAAGAAGGCGACACCCTTGTATTCATTGAGGTCAAGTTTCGCAAAAATAATGCCCGTGGTGGTGCCAACTATGCACTTAGCCCACAAAAACAAGCTCGATTAAAACGTAGTATTTATCATTACTTAGCAGCTAAAAATTTAACTAACCAAGCACTAAGAATTGATTATGTAGCCATTACAGGAGAAGCATCTCCTAATATTAATTGGCTTAAAAATGTATTTTAAACGCAAATACAAAGATAAATTATTGGTAGGCTATGCAAGACACAATTAAAGAAATTTTTACAGAAAGCATTCAAGTTCAAATCGCTGCTGGTGAAGTGCTACCTAGTGCGCTTGAGTCAGCTGCATTTACTATTGCACAAAGTCTGATCAACGGAAATAAACTCATTTGCTGCGGTACTGCAAATTGCCACATGCTCGCTCAGCATATGGCGGGTGTATTGGTTAATCATTATGAAACCGAGCGTCCTTGTTTACCTGCAATCGCTCTATCGCAAGAAAACGTTAATCTTGGGCAAAGTACTCAGGTAGACGATCACGATACATTTGCTCGTCAAGTCCGCGCTTTTGCTCAGCAAGGTGATTTATTGCTTGTACTGGCTATAAACGGTAACGAAAAACATGTTATTTCTGCCGTTGAAGCTGCACTAACTAAAGATATGAAGGTCATAGTTATGGTTGGTGATGATGGTGGCGAGTTGGTTGGCCTACTTGGCCCTAACGATGTTGAAATTAGATCGCCATCTAAACGCCCTAGCCGCATTATCGAATCCCATTTAGTTAACTTACATTGTTTAAGCGAACTTGTTGATTTAACGCTTTTCCCTCAGGATGAAAATTATGTTTAAACGCTCTCTTATTGTTTTAGGTACTGTTGTATTACTACAAGGCTGCGCAGCCGCTGTTGTTGCAGGTACAGCCAGTGCAGTAACTGCAGCGAACGATCGCCGTACCATTGGCTCTCAAATTGACGATAACAATATTGAAATAAAAGCGAGTATTGCACTTAGCGAAGTAGAACGCCTTGAAAAGTTCGCCAATATAAGCGCTGTAAGCGTTAACGGTATTGTTTTACTTGTAGGCCAAGTATCTAATGAAGAAATGAGAAACGAAGCACAGCGTACCATTGAGGGCGTTTCAGGTATTCGTAAGATACATAACCAAATTCGTATTGGCTCAAATATTGGTATTACTACACAAACGCATGACTCTTGGTTAACTTCTAAAGTAAAAGCTCAGTTACTAACAGCAAAAGACATTAGCAGTAATAATATTAAAGTAGTTACTGAAAACGCTGAAGTATTTTTAATGGGCTTAGTGTCTGACTCTGAATCTACTCAAGCTGTAAACATTGCCCGAAATGTATCTGGCGTAGAGCGTGTAATTAAAGTATTTGAATACTTGTAAACACAAAATACAGACATAAAAAAACCGCTTATTAAGCGGTTTTTTTTTCGCATTTACTTATTATTTAATAACGCGTAAATGAGAGCCTTTTTTCTTCTGTGGCTTCTCTGGTGGTGTTTCATCAATAAATTCAGCTGATGAATCAACACTTTCAAGCTCAGGCACAAAATCGTCTTCGTCCTCTAAAAACTCATCTGCAGTAAAGACTGTTCCTTCGCCATTTTCACGCGCGTATATTGCAAGCACAGCACCTAGAGGCACATACACTTGCATTGGCTGACCACCAAAGCGCGCATTGAAGCTAAGTTGGGTTAAGTCTAACGAAAACTGTGTGACCGCTGATGGACTTATGTTTAAAACAATTTGTCCATCTTGAACAAACTGTGTTGGCACTTGTACATTTGCAAACCCAGCGTCTACCACTAAATGCGGTGTACACTCGTTATCGACTATCCAATCAAAAAAAGCACGTAATAAATAAGGACGATTAGGCGTCATTATAAACGGATCTCACGCTCAGCTTCAGTTAAAGAGGCTTGGAATGACTCACGTTCAAATAAACGGATCATGTACTCTTTAAGCTCTTTAGAACCTGCACCATTAAGCTCAATACCAAACTCTGGTAAACGCCATAATAGTGGAGCTAAATAACAGTCTACTAAGCTAAACTCTTCACTCATAAAGTAAGGTGCTTCGCTAAAAATAGGTGCTACAGCGAGTAATGCTTCTGTTAGCTCTTTACGAGCTTGAGCAGCATCTGACGTGTTGTTACTGATTTTATCAGCTAGGCTGTACCAATCAGTATCAATACGATGCATCATTAAGCGACTACGACCACGCATTACCGGGTAAACAGGCATTAGTGGAGGATGAGGAAAACGCTCATCAAGGTATTCCATGATGATGTTTGCCTGGTATAAACCAAGCTCACGGTCAATCAGTGTTGGCACTGTGCCGTAAGGGTTAATTTCGTGAAGTGCTTCTGGCAAGTTATCTTTTTCAGCCAAATGAATATCTACACTTACACCTTTTTCCGCAAGTACAATACGTACTTGGTGGCTATACATACAGTTAGCACCAGAAAAAAGGGTCATTACAGGGCGCTTATTGGCAGCTACGGCCATGCCTATACCTCCATTAAATAACTAAAACAGCAAAAGGGGCTTAAGCCCCTATTGCAAAATTACCTTTAAAAATGTTCAACTTAATGAACATCTCTCCAGTATTCTTTCTTAAGCATAAATGCCAAGATAAATAGAATTATTAAGAATCCTATTACCTTAATACCTAGCGCTTCCGATTCAAGACGTGAAGGTTCACCCACGTACTCAAGGAAGTTTGTTAAATCACGAGCCGCTTGGTCGTATTCATCTACGCTTAATTCACCCGTACCATCAGTTTCAGTAGCAATAACTTTGGTCACAGTGTGGCCATGTTCTTCTACTTCTTTAGTGATAGGCGTTGGTAAACCTTGTAGTTCTTGAAGAACATGAGGCATACCTACCGATGGAAAAACAATATTGTTAACTCCAAACGGGCGAGATTCATCTTTATAAAACGATTTTAGGTACGTGTAAATATAATCTGGTGATTTTACACGTGCAATTAGAGTTAAATCCGGCGGAGCCGCACCAAACCATTTTGCTGCATCGTCTTTTGTAATTGCGTTGGTGATATGGCTACCTACTTTAGAGCCGTCAAAAATTAACTGCTCTAAACCAACTTCTGTTGGGATACCGATATCACGAAAAGTACGCTCATAACGTTGATACTGCATTTGGTGACAACCAAGACAGTAGTTCATGAACAACTTTGCACCGCGTTGTAAAGATGGTTGATCAGTAAGGTCGTTATTCGCTTCCATTAAAGGAACCGACGGACCTGCTGCCATAACCATGTTAGGCAACAAGTTTACTGATAAAGCAAATAAACCAATAATAAGCTTCTTCATCATTTCGTTAACCTCTCTGGCAATGGCTTAGTTTTTTCGTTCTTACTGTATACAAACAACAGTACGAAGAACATAAAGTAAGTCACAGTACAGATTTGAGAAATAATCGTTTTCATATCAGTTTGTGGAGTTGCACCCACCCAACCAAGAAGAACGAAAGTTACAACAAAGCCTGCAATGTTCCATTTATGGAAACCACAACGGTAACGAACCGATTTAACTCTACCACGGTCTATCCAAGGTAGTAATGCAAGTACTACAATCGATGCACCCATCGCCGCAACACCAATTAACTTATCAGGGATTGCACGTAAGATTGCATAGAATGGCGTAAAGTACCAAACCGGGAAAATATGCTCAGGTGTTTTAAGTGGGTTAGCTGCCTCGAAGTTTGGACCTTCTAAAAAGAAGCCATTCATCGCCGGCATAAAGAACACAACCCAACAAAACAGTATTAAGAAACCAACCACACCCACAATATCTTTAACTGTGTAGTAAGGGTGGAACGGTATCGCATCAACAATGTCTTTTTTGTTAGTGTAATACTCGTGGAATTTAAATTTAGGCTTATCTTCTTCAGCTACTGAGCCTTTCTTACGTTTAATCTCAATACCTTCAGGGTTATTTGAACCCACTTCGTGTAGAGCAACAATGTGTAAGAAAACTAAGATTACAATAACCAGTGGTAGTGCAATTACATGTAATGCAAAGAAGCGATTAAGCGTTGCACCTGATATTACGTAGTCACCACGGATCCAAAGTGTTAAGTCATCACCAATAACCGGAATGGCACCGAATAATGAAATGATTACTTGTGCGCCCCAGAACGACATTTGGCCCCATGGTAATAAGTATCCCATGAATGCTTCAGCCATTAGCGCTAAGAAAATGAACATACCAAATAACCACAGTAATTCACGCGGTTTTTGGTAAGAACCGTAGATCATGCCACGGAACATATGCATATATACAACGATGAAAAACGCTGATGCACCTGTTGAGTGCAAGTAACGTAGTAACCAGCCATATTCTACATCACGCATGATGTACTCTACCGAGGCAAAAGCACCTTCAGCAGACGGAACAAAGTTCATCGTTAACCAAATACCTGTTAGGATTTGGTTTACTAGTACTAACATGGCTAGTGAGCCAAAAAAGTACCAGAAGTTAAAGTTTTTAGGTGCTGGATACTGTGCAATGTGCATGTTCCAAACACGTGTCATTGGGATTCGGTCGTCTATCCAACCAATAATCTTACCAAACATTAGGCTACCCCTCTTTCTTCGCCCACTAAAATAGTGGTGTCATCTAGAAAAGTATAAGGTGGTATTTCTAAGTTTAATGGTGCAGGTACCGATTGAAATACTCGACCAGCCATATCAAATTTAGAACCGTGGCACGGGCAGTAGAAACCGTCATCAGTCCCTTCTACTTTCTCACCAAAATTACCTTGTAAAAAGCCTGGTGAACATCCTAAATGCGTACAAATACCTACAGCCAAAAATATTTCTGGACGTAATGAACGGTAATCATTTGTTGATGATTCTAATTGTTGTGGCTCTTGCGATTGCGGATCACGAAGTTGACCTTCATGTTCTTTCATCTGCTCAAGCATTTTTGGGGTACGTGATACAACCCATACAGGTTTACCACGCCACTCGACACGTATTAATTGTCCAGGCTCAAGTTTGCTGATATCTACTTCTACAGGCGCACCCGCAGATTTAGCTCGCTCACTTGGATTCCAAGACGCAATAAAAGGAACAGCAGCCCCAGCCGCACCAACACCACCTACAACAGAGGTAGCTATGGTTAAAAAGCGACGTCGGCCATTGTCTACAGGCGCATTGCTCATCCACTTATCTCCACTATGATTCTCAACACTTGCTATATTGAGAACATCAGTTACAGCAGGTTAATTATTCGAAATTTTTAAAATAGAAGCGATCATAATTAAAACCCTTGATTAAAACAAGGTTATTCAAAGCCCCATGCTCGAATAAACCTGACTTGATCAAAAATTTGATTAAGCTAGCTCGAGAATAAAGCCGAACGACTATAATAACGCTTCTGTAAAAACAATATACTGACCGAGATCAACACCACTAAGAGGAAACAGTAAAAACTGTACATAGTGTCGTTAAACTCACTCATTTTACTTCCACGCCAATTGTAGCAAAAAATTCCACCAATTAACTGATGGATTTAAACTAATTACGATAATTATTTAACTTTTTTGCAGCTATCTGAGTGTTTTTTAACTTTCGTTCGATTAATACGCAGTTATTGATAAATTTGATCATCATTAATTACAGCAATACCAAGTATGGCGACCGCTATAAACAAATTTAAATTAAGTAGCAAATGTAAACTTTTTGATTTGAAAACAAAAAACCCAGCATAAGCTGGGTTTTTGAATTCTTGATAACGTATAGATTAACGTTTTGAGAACTGTGGACGCTTACGCGCTTTCTTAAGACCCACTTTCTTACGTTCAACTTTACGTGCATCACGTGTAACAAAACCTGCTTTACGAAGTTGTGGACGTAGTGACTCGTCAAACTCCATAAGTGCACGAGTGATACCGTGACGGATAGCACCAGCTTGACCAGTTGTACCACCACCAGAAACGGTGATGTAAAGGTCAAATTTTTCAGTCATATCAACTAGCTCAAGAGCTTGATGAACAACCATGCGTGCTGTTTCGCGACCAAAATACTCTTCTAGAGAGCGTTTGTTGATTACGATGTTACCAGTGCCTGGGCGTAAGAATACGCGAGCACTTGAACTTTTACGACGACCTGTACCGTAGTATTGATTTGCCATGATGGTGCTCCTTAAATGTCTAGAACCTGAGGCTGTTGTGCAGCATGGTTATGCTCAGTACCTGCGTAAACTTTAAGTTTACGGTACATAGCGCGGCCTAAAGGACCACGTGGCAACATGCCTTTTACAGCTTTCTCGATGATCATTTCAGGCTTTGCAGCTTGAAGTTTATCAAAAGTAGTAGACTTAAGGCCACCTGGAAAACCAGAGTGAGCGTAGTACACTTTATCTTTGAATTTGTTACCAGTTACAGTAACTTTTTCAGCGTTGATAACGATGATGTAATCACCAGTATCTACGTGAGGAGTGTATTCAGCTTTATGCTTACCGCGTAGGCGGTGAGCGATTTCAGTAGCGATGCGACCTAAAGTTTTACCTTCAGCGTCAACTACGTACCAGTCACGTTTTACTGTTTCTGGTTTAGCAACAAACGTTTTCATTTATAAAAATCCAATGTTTTTCAATTAAAACCACAAGTAGTTAATATTAACTACTGCTCTAAGTTTGCTATAACCCCTTCGAGTTTTAGACTTTTGCGCCGCTCACAAGTGGCTAGACTATATGAGGACATAGAACGCAACGTGGCAGACGCGGGAGTATACCAGCACTTAAAACACATTGCTACTCGCCGGTTGTTTTTTCCACAAGAAATTTCAGAAATAAGAAGTACTATATATGTACCTCTTTTTTTATAGTTGCCCTATTACACATTTACTTACTTATTTAAACTAAATGCTCTCTAGCTAAATATTCTAAGGATTGCATTTCTTGTAAACGACTAATACAACGCTTAAATTCAAAGTTTAAATTACCTTGGGTATAAAGGTCGGTAATAGGTTTTTCAGCCGATATAATTAAAGTTACGTGGCGCTCGTAAAATTCATCCACTAAAGCAATAAAGCGTCTAGCAGCATCATCATTAGTTTGCCCTAGCTGTTTTACGTTAGAAATAATCACCGTATTGTATAAGCGGCTAATCTCCATGTAATCGACCTGGCTACGTGCTGTTTCGCACAATTCACTAAACTCAAACATCACAACGCATTTAGCTACTTTACGCGTTTTGATTAAACGACCCTCTATCTCTATCGGCTCATCTAATTGTCCTGGCTCTGGCGATAACTTATCGAAGTACTCAAATAGATTCTTATCCGCATCTTCATCTAACGGACTATGAAAAATTTCGGCTTGCTCTAAAGTACGTAAGCGGTAATCAATACCTGAATCTACATTAACTATCTCGGTATTTTTTTTAACAAGCTCGATTGCTGGCATAAAACGCGCTCGCTGTAAGCCATTTCTATAAAGTTCATCAGGCACTATATTAGAGGTTGCTACAAGTACTATGCCCCGTGCAAATAGCGCTTCCATTAAGCCACCTAATAGCATGGCATCAGTAATATCTTGTACAAAAAACTCATCAAAGCAAATAATGTCTGTTTCAGCTTTAAAAGTGTCAGCAATTTTTTCTAATGGATTAGCCGTATTATTTAGCTTTTTAAGCTCGTTATGCACTCGGTGCATAAATCGATGAAAGTGCACACGCATTTTACGTGTGCCCGGTAATGATTCGTAAAAAGTGTCAACTAAATAAGTTTTACCACGCCCTACTCCCCCCCAAAAGTACAAACCTTTTACAGGCGCAGGTTCTTCTTTACTAAATAACTTAGCAAAAAAGCCTTTTTGTTTTGGCTTTGTCTGAGTTAGGTCATCGTATAGACGTTGTAAATGGCGCACAGCATTTTCTTGTGCTGCGTCGTGTACAAAGTCATCTCGCTTTAAGTCTTGTTGGTATGTTTGCCAAGGAGTCATATCTATTTACAGTTAAAACGCAGTTTAATTTGCAAAGCATATTAACACGCATCATAACTCGGGGTATATTACACTTAGTATGATTTATAATTGAATCGGCATTCGTTAGTTATTTTCCCAAAGGGGTAGTTTTTATGGGCACAGTTATGTGGGTAGGTTTGATTGTTATTGTTGCTGTTGTAGCATTTTTTATTGGCGCATTTGTTACTAAAAAACAGTTCAAACAAGATGAATTAAAAGAGCAAGCAGAGCAAGCTGAAAATGCGTTAGAGCAGTATCGTCAAGATGTAGCTGATCATTTAGCGAATACTGGTAAGCTCGTAAATAAAATGAAAGAAAACTATGATCAACTGCTTAGTCACGTTGAAGAAACAAACCAGCTTCTTCTAGAAGATAGAAATAAAGCACCAGCTGAACCATTCTTTTCAAAAGAAACAACAGAACAACTGCAGGCTTCATTAAAAGAGCGTCAATGCGATCGTTCTACAGCGGCAGCACAACCAGCTGATTATGTTTCAGGTGAATCAGGTTTATTTGCTGGTCAAAATAAAGTTTCAGAACATTCTAAAGCATCTTGATGAACTTTTTTTTGACCCCATAGTCTTTAGATATAACAGCTTTGTTGTTTTATCTTAATAAACCGAAAAGGGCTGCTGTAAAGTAGCCCTTTTTGTTTTGCTTTATCTTAAGTGGAGTTACCCCTGACTATGAAAATGAAATTATCACTTATCAGCGCAGCTATTCTATCTACAAGCTTGTTAATGAGCCCAGTAGCGTCTTATGCAAAAATGCCAATTGCAGTAAATGGTCAACAACTACCAACTCTTGCCCCCATGCTAGAGAAAATATCTCCAGGTGTTGTAAGTATCCAAGTTTCAGGCTCAAAAGAAGTACGCCGCCGTGCGGATCCGCTTGAATACTTTTTTGGACAGCAACAGCCTCGCAGTCAAAAGCGTCAATTTAGTGGATTAGGCTCTGGGGTGATTATTGATGCTGATGAGGGTTATGTAGTCACTAATAATCACGTAATCCAAGATGCCGAAAAAATGGTAGTAACCCTCGAAGATGGCCGTGAATTTGAAGCAACTAAAATTGGTACTGATACAGAATCAGACATCGCTCTTTTACAAATAGACGCTGATGACTTAACTGAAATAAAACTCGCAAATTCAGATAGTTTACGAGTGGGCGACTTTGCTGTCGCTATTGGTAACCCATTTGGACTTAGCCACACAGTTACATCTGGTATTGTTAGTGCTCTTGGCCGTAGTGGTTTAAATATTGAGGGCTACGAAGATTTCATTCAAACCGATGCTGCTATTAACCAAGGCAACTCTGGTGGTGCATTAGTTAACTTAAACGGTGAATTGATTGGTATTAACACTGCTATTTTAGGTGCTTCTGGCGGTAACGTGGGTATTGGTTTTGCCATTCCATCAAACATGATGAAAAACTTAGTTGATCAAATTGTTGAACACGGTGAAGTACGCCGTGGCTCGCTAGGTATTTCTGGCCGCCCACTTGATGCAGGCCTTGCTAAAGCGCAGCAACTTGACGTCAAACAAGGTGCTTATGTAATGCAAGTAATGGACGACACTGCCGCAAGTAAAGCAGGTATAAAAGCAGGTGACGTAATTGTTAGCATTAATGGCGGCGATATTAGTGGTTTCCACGAGCTGCGCAGCAAAATTGCTACGCTAGGTGAAGGCCGCGAAATAAAACTAGGCATTTACCGCGATGGTAAAATTAAAACTGTAAAAGTAACTCTTGATGGTGCATCAGGTGTTACAGCGACAGGCGAAGAGCTGCATCCTGCCTTCCAAGGCGCGACACTTGAAAACGTGCAAAAAAATAGTAATAAAGGTATTGAGGTTACGTCTGTAGACCCTCGCTCACCTTCTGCCCGTGTTGGCCTTGAAGAAGGTGATATTATTATGCAAGTGAATCGTCAACGAGTAGAGACTATTCGTGATATGAATAAGATTATCGAAAACACCAAAGGTAATATCGTACTTGGCGTGCAACGTGGTCGTGAGTCTATATTTATTTTAATTCAGTAATAAATAGCACTATTAATGTAATAAAAATAACAGTGGCACTTGCCGCTGTTATTTTTTTTATGTCATCATAAAGAGATTGCTCACTTACATAATAAGAAAACTGTGCTGAAATTAATAAAATTTATTCTTCCCCCTTTATTTGCAGGTCTAAGTATTGCTTTTTTAGTGGTTTTTTTCAGCCCTAATATGCGAGCCGCCTTACTTCCTAATGTTCCCCTTCCAAGCGCGATGAGTGCGAGTCACTTGAGTTTTTCTGATGCAGTTAAACGAGCAGCTCCTTCTGTAGTTACTATTTTTTCAGAAAGCATTTCCAAAGAGCCTCGTTATAAAAGAAAAAACACGGTACAAGAGCTAGGCTCTGGCGTCATTATGTCGCAAGACGGTTATATTCTTACTAACTACCATGTTGTGAATAATGCAGACCAAATTATGGTTATCTTAACCGATGGCCGACGCTTTTTTGATGTGCAACTAATTGGTTTTGATACCATTACTGATTTAGCCTTACTTAAAATCAATGCAGATCACCTCCCGGTAATTCCCGTAAACGATAGCTATGTATCAAATGTAGGCGATGTTGTACTTGCTATAGGCAACCCGCTTAACTTAGGGCAAACAATCACTCAAGGCATTATTAGTGCAACCGGTAAGCAAAAAATTACAGATAGCCCTTACAATAACTTATTGCAAATGGATGCAGCTATTAACGTGGGCAACTCCGGCGGCGCATTAGTTAACTCCAATGGTGATTTAGTCGGCATTACTTCTGCACAATTTAAAACGCGTGAGAACCTGAATATTCAAGGAATATTTTTTGCGGTTCCTTACTCACTTGCTAAAAAAGTGATGGGTAAACTCATTCGTCACGGTCGGGTTGTGCGCGGCTATTTAGGCTTTGAAGGCACAGCAGTAGATAGTACGGGTAAAGAAGTAAACGACAGCCTAACGCCGGTTACCGGCATGCGTATTACTAATTTAGACCCTTTGGGGCCAGCATGGCAAGCGGGTATTGAAGAGCAAGATATCGTCATTAAAATTGCAGGGCTTTCGGTAGCAAACCCACAAAAAGTGCTTGAAAAAATAGGTAATACGGAGCCCGGTAAAGAAATAGAATTTGAGCTATACAGAGATGGGAAAATAGAAAAAATCATGGTGGTGGTAGCTGAACTTGAAACAAAGCTTTAATAAATAGTAATACCAATCGTCAATAAAAAAGTCGGATAGCAATTTGCATATCCGACCTTTTTAAAATAGCTTAACTAGTTATCTACTTAGCTACTTCTACGTTTAATGTTTGCACCCAACGCACTTAGCTTATCTTCAATGCGCTGATAGCCTCTATCAACGTGATAAATACGGTCAACAACCGTTTCACCCTGTGCCACTATACCCGTTAAGATTAAGCTAGCTGAAGCGCGTAAATCGGTTGCCATCACTTGCGCGCCCGTTAAGCTTTCAGTCTCACCACAAATTGCGGTATGCCCTTCTAAACGAATATTAGCGCCCATACGCTGCAACTCTGGTACATGCATAAAACGGTTTTCAAAAATCGTTTCTGTGATCGTTGCACTACCATTTGCTACTACATTTAATGCTGTAAACTGAGCTTGCATATCCGTAGGAAAACCTGGGTGTGGAGCTGTTTTAATATTCACGGCTTTAAGTTCTCGGCCGCGCATATCAAGATAAATACTATCGTTATGTACTTCTAGGTGCGCATTCGTAGCACGTAGCTTTTCAATCACAGGCTCAAGAGAATGAAAATCAGTATTTTTACAAAGTACTTCACCGCCAGCCATTGCTGCTGCGACTAAAAACGTCCCAGTTTCAATTCGGTCAGGTAAAATACTGTGCTCGCAACCCGCTAAACGCTCAACGCCCTCAACTTCAATGCGGCTAGTACCTGCACCTGTGATTTTAGCGCCCATAGCAATTAGGCAGTTAGCTAAATCAATTATTTCAGGCTCGCGTGCCGCATTATCAAGTATGGTTTTACCATCAGCGAGGGCCGCTGCCATTAATAGGTTTTCGGTAGCGCCTACGCTTACCATTTCCATAAAAATTTCAGCGCCTTTTAAGCGACCATTTACCTTGGCATTAATATAACCATTTTCAACGTTTATTTGTGCGCCCATGCGCTCCAAACCTTGAATATGAATATCAACCGGGCGAGCACCAATAGCGCACCCACCAGGTAAAGACACTTGAGCTTCACCAAAACGAGCCACTAGAGGGCCTAACGCAAGCACAGATGCGCGCATTTGCTTTACTAAGTCGTAAGGCGCTAATGTTTTATCAACCGTTGCACCGTCAATTACTAGCGTATCGCCATGCCAATTAACATCTGCACCTAAAGTTTTTAATAAGGCTTCAGTGGTCACTATGTCGCGAAGACGCGGTACATTAGTAAATATACTTTTACCATCAGCTAATAGTGAAGCAAATAAAATAGGAAGTGCGGCATTTTTAGCGCCCGAAATAGTCACTTCACCAGCAAGTGAAGTGCCACCTTGAATTACAAATTGATCCATTAGGAGGCCCTAGTTATTGCGGTAAAATGAATTTTTGTTCACGCTTCCACTCTACAGGAGTAAATGCACGAATAGATACTGCGTGAATTGTCCCATCTGAAATTGTATTCATTAATGGACCATAAACTAGCTGCTGCTTTTTAACTCGGCTTAAACCGTCAAAGCATTCGCCTACTGCAACAACTTCATAATGACTACCATTGGCTTTTACATGTACTTCAGCTAATTGAAGTTCTTCGCGTAATAATGTTTCGACTTGGCTAGTTTCCATAACTCTCACTCAAATAGGGTTGTAACCTGACCCAATTGCATTAAATTTTGCAATTGCTCAGGTAGGTTTTGCAATTCAAGGCGAATGCCTTGCTGCTTTAATTCTGCAAAAGAGTGAATTAACCAAGCTAAGCCTGCTGTGTCAACCCTTGATACCCCACTTAGGTCGAAATAGATGGTTTTATGCTTAGTTAATAACTTATTGTTCAGAAGCTGTTCATCGCCAATTGAATTTCGAGTAAGCTCACCGCTTACTCCAAAATGTTGTCCATCAACTTGGCTTATTGCCAATTTAGTCATTCGAGTTACTGCCTCTAAACTGAACTGGTAGCTGACTCTTTTGCTCTAAAAGGTTACTTACATTATCAATACCTTGCTGACGCAAAATACCTTGCAGCTCACTTTGCTTTGCATCTAGTAAGCTAATACCTTCGGCAATCATATCGTACGCGCGCCATTCACCGTCGCGGTCTTCGCGTACTTTAAAATCGATTCTGATATCAGGTTTACCGCCTTCAATAATTTTAGTCTTAACAACAACGACGTCTTTACCTTTAAACGCTTGCTCTGGACCAAACTCAACTTTCTGGTTTGTGTATTGAGTAAATACACCTGCATAAGTAGCAACTAAGTACTCTCTAAATACACCAATAAAGCGTTGAATTTCTTTAATTGCTTTGGCCTTTTCAGCCTCGTCGGTAATTGCACGAACTTTAGATACTTCACTACCAAGTACACGAAGTGCTGCATATTTATAGTCGATATAAGGCATTAATTCTTCTTCGACTATTACACGAAGGTACTCTTGATCTTTAACAATTAATGGCTGATCTTTTTTGATGCGCGCAAATGTATTGTCGGCAACTTGGCGTACCATTTTATTAGGATCGATTAATTTTACATCTGCTGCACTTACGCTTTGAGTTAGCGTCATTGTGCCTATTGCTACAATAGCTAAAAACTTTTTCAACATAACAATTACTCACTACCTTGGTTGAATAAAAACTGCCCGATTAATTCTTCAAGTACAATGGCAGACTTAGTATCAGTGATTGAATCGCCATCACCTAGTGCTTTACTTTCCACACCAAATAAATCGTCAATTGCTTCATCTTGCTTGTTTTCTGTCACTGTTTCGCCTAAACAACGTTGCTTAGCAGAATCTGGAGAAATTACAGGGTGAATACCTAAGTACTGCTCACCTAAAATACCCGACGTTAAAATAGAGATTGAGCTTGTGTCTGAAAAACGACATAAGTACTGTGCGTCAATGGTCATATTAACGACTGGTAAAAATTCTTGTGGGTGAACATAAATTGATTCAACACGACCAATTACAACACCACCTACTTTTACTGGCGCACGCGCTTTTAACGAGCCGATATTTTCAAACTTGGCATTAAGCGTATATGTTTCGCCAGAGCCACTAATACCTGAATTGGCAACTTTAAGTGCAAGCATCGCAAAAGCTAAAATGCCAAGTGCTACAAAAAAACCAACTAAAATTTCTAATTTCCGTGAATTCATTATCTATACCCTATTAGCTGGTAAACATTACCGCTGTCAAAATAAAGTCAAAACCTAAAACTGCTAATGACGAATGAACAACCGTTTCGGTGGTTGCTTTGCTGATCCCTTCTGAGGTCGGCACACAGTCATATCCTTTATAAAGCGCAATCCAGGTCACCACTATGGCAAATACAAAGCTTTTAATAATACCGTTTAGTATGTCTTGCTGAAACGACACTTGCGATTGCATGATTGACCAAAAACTACCTGTGTCAACCCCCAGCCAATCTACGCCCACTAAATGAGCGCCTATAATTGCTACAGCTGAAAATATCAATGCAAGCAATGGCATGCTTATAAAACCCGCCCAAAAGCGCGGTGCAATAATACGTTTTAGCGGATCGATTGCCATCATCTCAAGTGATGAAAGTTGCTCTGTTGCTTTCATTAAGCCAATTTCAGCTGTCAAAGCGCTACCTGCACGTCCTGCAAATAGTAATGCAGTAACAACCGGGCCCAACTCTCGCAATAAACTCAGTGCCACTAACGGCCCTAAACTATCCTCAGCGCCATAACCAACCAATACGGTGTAACCTTGTAAAGCCAACACCATACCGATAAACAAACCCGACACCATAATAATGAGTAACGATTGCGAACCAACCATATAAAGCTGGCGAACAAGTAACGGTGTGCCTTTTTTAAAATTAGGAACATGCGCTAATGCACTAAACAGCATATAAGCAGAACGACCAAGGGCCGCAAAGCGTCCTAGCGTTTTATGTCCTAGCTTTTGAAATAAATCCAACATTATGCTTTTTCTCCAAGTAGTTCGTCTGCATAAGCCTGAGCCGGAAAATGAAATGGTACAGGACCATCCGACAAGCCTTTTAAAAACTGTTGAACTAAAGGAGATTCATGATTACGCATTTCATCTGGAGTACCAGAACCAATTACCCCTTGATCGGCGATAATTATAACGTGTTCGGCAATACTCATTACCTCTGTTACATCGTGCGTCACGATTAAAGACGATAAACCTAATACTTCGTTAAGCGATTTAATTAGCTTAACCAATACGCCCATCGAAATAGGATCTTGTCCTGCAAATGGTTCATCGTACATGATTAGCTCTGGATCAAGTGCTATAGCGCGTGCAAGTGCGGCACGTCTTGCCATACCGCCGGATAACTCAGAGGGCATTAAATCTTTAGCACCACGTAGTCCAACCGCTTGCAATTTCATTAACACAACTAATCGAATCAGGTCTTCACTTAGCTTTGTGTGCTCTCTTATAGGAAACGCGATATTGTCAAATACCGACATATCAGTAAACAACGCACCACTTTGAAAAAGCATACTCATTTTAGTACGTGCTTCGTATAACTCTTTACGAGACATTTTAGGAATGCTGCCACCTTCAAATAAAATATCACCTGAATCTGGTTTAAGCTGACCACCAATTAAACGCAACATAGTGGTTTTGCCAATTCCGCTTGGCCCCATAATCGCAGTAATTTTACCTTTAGGAACGCTAAAACTCATATTTTTATATATGGTTCTATTGCCTCTCGAAAAGCTAACATCCTTGACTTCTACTATTGATTGCGACAAGTCGCTCTCCATAAAAATGTTCACTAGTGCCCCTATTTTAAAGCTTTTTTGTCAAAGATGGAAAAAACAATTCGTAAGATTTTGTAATACACCCATGAAAAGGATTATAAGACTCGCTCAAAACAGCTTAACCCCGGCTTAAATTTTTAAATTAGCTGTTTAAAAGCAACATTGTTACCTAGTTGACCTTACTCTTTTATTTATACTTTCATCTTGGCTTTTGTTACTATTCGCGCCATCCGTATTTTGTATAACTGGCTTAACACAATGGTTACCTCGTTTGTTATTTTAATTCTTGGTTTTGCAGCTCTTGTTTGGAGTGCCGATAGGTTTGTTTATGGGGCTGCGGCTCTTGCTAAAAACTTTGGTGTACCTACACTTATTGTTGGTTTGACCGTTGTAGCCATGGGCTCTTCAGCCCCTGAAATGATGGTTTCAGCCTCTGCCGCTCTGGCTAACAAAACCGACACAGCGGTTGGCAATGCTGTTGGCTCTAATATTACAAACATTTTACTTGTGTTAGGTATCACTGCTCTATTTCGCCCTCTTTCAGTTTCATCTAGTACGTTAAAACGTGAAATGCCATTAGTTATGCTCGTATCTTTAGCTACTTGGTATGTGTTCTCAGATAACTACTTTTCATTTAGTGAAGGTGTTGCGCTTTTAGTTGGCTTTATCGTATTCATCGGTGGGTTAATTATTGTATCTATGCGTGCAAAAAACCAAGATGACCCATTTGTCTCAGAAGCCTGCGACGATGTACCAAACGATGTACCTACTAAAAAAGCGGTATTTTGGTTAATTGTCGGCATGATACTCCTGCCGGTTAGTTCTCATTTTTTAATCGGCTCAGCTGTTGATATTGCTAAATACTTCGGCTTAAGCGACTTAGTCATTGGTTTGACAATTATTGCCATTGGTACTAGCTTGCCGGAACTTGCCGCCTCGGTTGCAGGTGTACTTAAAAATGAAGATGATTTAGCACTAGGTAATATTGTTGGATCAAACATATTTAATATTTTAGCTGTATTACCTCTAGCAGGTATTATTAATCCTTCAGCAATTGATCCATCGTTAGTAAGCCGAGATATATTAATTATGATTGGTGCAACACTTGCTCTTATTATTATGTCATTGAACTTTAGAGGCACCCAGCGTATCAATAGGGTAGAAGGCGGCTTATTGCTAATAGCGTTTTTGGGTTACCAAGGGTATATTTTTAGTCAAGTAGGGTAAATGATGGCAACGCTAAACTTTATTGAACAAGGCCTTCGCGTTTTAGATGTTGAGCGCCAAGCACTTAGTGATATTGCACAATATGTAGATGAAAATTTTCATAACGCGTGCCAATTAATGTACGACTGTGAAGGCCGTATTATTGTTATTGGCATGGGAAAATCAGGCCATATTGGCAATAAAATAGCGGCAACCCTTGCAAGCACTGGCAGCCCTGCGTTTTTTGTTCACCCTGGTGAAGCAAGTCATGGTGATTTAGGTATGATCACTAAAAATGACGTGGTTATGCTTATTTCTAATTCAGGGGAAACCAGCGAAGTTTTAAATATCATTCCGGTTTTAAAACGACTTGGTGCCAAAATGATAGCGATGACTGGCAATACACAATCAACAATGGCAACCCTTGCTAATGTACATGTGTGCATTAAAGTAGAAAAAGAAGCTTGTTCATTGGGTCTAGCCCCTACATCAAGTACCACTGCAACGCTTGCGATGGGCGATGCCATGGCAGTTGCATTATTAGAAGCTCGCGGCTTTACAGCTGATGACTTCGCGCTATCTCACCCAGGTGGTAGTTTAGGCAAGCGCTTATTACTTACTTTAAAAGATGTTATGCACAGCGGCGCAAATACACCTATTATTGATGTTTCACAAACAGTTAAAGATGCTCTAATAGAAATGTCAGCTAAAGGATTAGGTATGACAGCCATTGTTGATGAAAATCAGCAACTCGTAGGGTTATTTACCGATGGTGACTTACGTCGCATTTTAGAACAAAGAATTGATATTCATACAACACAAATAGATGTTGTTATGACTAAGTCATGCACTACAGCTACGCAAGATATTTTAGCCGCTGAAGCGCTCAATATTATGGAACGTAAACGTATAAATGGCCTAATCGTCGTCAATGAGAAAAACCAACCTATTGGCGCATTAAATATGCAAGACCTATTAAAAGCAGGAGTGTTATAAATGCAATTTGAAGAACTCTATCAACCGCTGAGCGATGATGCAAAAGCACGCGCTAAAAAAGTAAAACTACTTATATGCGATATTGATGGTGTATTTTCTGATGGCCGTATTTACCTTGGCAATCAAGGTGAAGAGCTAAAAGCATTTAATACAAAAGATGGTTTTGGCATTAAAGCACTTATAAACAGTGGCTTTGAAGTAGCTGTTATTACTGGTCGTCATTCACAGATAGTACAACAACGTATGAGCAGCTTAACCGTACAGCATATTTATCAAGGCCAAGAAAATAAGCTCATTGCCTATCAAGAATTAAAAGATAAACTCAACCTTAGCGATGAACAAATTGCTTATATTGGTGATGACGGTCCTGACATGCCTGTTATGGAGTTAGTAGGCTTTGCCGTTGCAGTAAATGATGCCCACCCACTTATTAAGCGTTTGTCACATTATGTAACGCAAATGCCTGGTGGTTTTGGTGCAGTGAGAGAACTCACCGATTTGCTCATGCTTGAAAATGGTAAAGCATTGACTACACAAGGCACTAGTTCATGAATGCAGCGCGCATAATATTAAGCGTTTTATTCATTAGCTGTATGGTTTGGCTTTGGTACCCTTATTTTACACAAACAAATATTGTGCCTCAGGCTGAGCCTGAAGTTGTTGCTAAGCCTGATTACATAGCTATTGAGCTCAAACAGACAGCCTATGATGAGCAAGGTAAAATTAGCCACAAAGTCACTGCGGCTAAAATGGAGCTATACCAGCAATTAGGTTTCACGTTTTTCGAAAAACCCATTTTTACTTTATATAACGAACAACAAACGTGGCAAATAAATGCAGACGAAGCAACATTATACGAAGATAAACAATTAATTTTAGAAGGTAATGTGGTTGCCAAAAATTTAACCGATAACGCCATGATAGACAAAATCAATGCTGATAATATTCAGGTTGATATAAAGTTATTAACAATGCGTTCGGAGCAACCCGTCATTATCACTGGACCCAATTTAAAAATCACCGGTAAAGGCCTAGAAGCCGACTTAAAAACCGAAGTGATAAAACTAATTAACCATACGCGAACCATATATTATGACCAATAAAATATTAAAATCACTTATAATTCCTACACTTATACTAGCGTTTAATAGTAGTGCTGCAGAACAAAACACGCAACCTGCTGCCAATCAAATTTCAATAAGTGCCGACAAGCAAGAAGGTCAATTAAAAGCTAATGTCGGGATTTTTGAGAAAAACGTTGAGATTATTCACGGTAATCGCCGCATTACAGCCGATCGCCTCGAAGTGCACAAACGTGATGAACTTGGTGATAATAAACAATTATTAATTGCCACAGGTAGCCCTGCGCACTTTGAAGAAAAGCAATCAGACGGCACGACTATGAGCGCCAGTGCTGACGAAGTACGTTATGATGTATCTAAGCGTTTTTTAACGCTTGTTGGTAATGCACAAGTATCGCAAGCCGGACAAAAAATAAATGCTAAAAGCATTACCTACGACATAGAGCAGCAGCTCATCAGTGCCGAAAAAGATGAAAACTCAACTGACCGCGTTCACACAATTTTAGTACCGATCGAAACTAAAAAAAGTAAAAAAGGCGATAAAGGTCAACCATGAGCACATTAAAAGCAGAACTATTGGCAAAAAGCTATAAAGGTCGTGAAGTTGTAAAAAACGTCGGCCTTGAAGTACAAGCTGGCAGTATAGTTGGCTTACTTGGCCCTAACGGTGCTGGTAAAACAACGACTTTTTATATGATTGTAGGGCTTGTTCCTAGCGACAAAGGTAAAATATCTATTGATGATAACGATATTACTCTTTTACCTATGCATAGTCGTGCTAGATTAGGCATAGGCTACTTACCGCAAGAGTCATCAATTTTTAGAAAGCTGACTGTTTATCAAAACTTAATGGCCATTTTAGAAACGCGCAAAGAACTAAATAAACAAGCCAGAGAAGACACGCTCAATAACTTATTAGATGAATTTAGCATACAACACATTCGTGATAGCCAAGGTATGGCATTATCGGGTGGAGAACGTCGTCGTGTAGAAATAGCACGAGCGCTGGCAGCAGATCCTAAATTTATACTACTGGATGAACCGTTTGCCGGTGTTGACCCTATTTCGGTATTAGATATAAAGAAAATAATAGAACATCTTAAAAATCGTGGGATTGGTGTATTAATTACCGACCATAACGTAAGAGAGACCCTTGATGTTTGTGAAAAAGCCTACATTGTTTCTCATGGGGAGCTGATTGCATCAGGTACTCCAGAACACGTATTAAATGATAAAACTGTACGCGATGTTTACTTAGGCGAGCAATTTAGGCTGTAACATTTACGCCATGTCTTTAAGCATCTGCTAGTATTAATTATAACAACATAAAAGGATTGTTAGAGATACATGAGGCAATCACTACAGCTGCGCATGGGCCAGCAACTTACAATGACTCCACAGTTGCAACAAGCTATTCGTTTGTTGCAACTCAGTACATTGGATCTCCAGCAAGAAATACAAGAAGCTCTCGACAGTAATCCACTTTTAGAGGTTGAAGAGGCAGACTATTCTGAAGACGCTGCTGGTAAAAACGAGCAAAAAGCTGATACCGATGACATAACTGTTAGCGCATCTGCTGATGATGCTCCGAGCGAATATGAACAAGATACTGGTGAAGCACTTGCAAAAGACACGCTAAGTGACGACATGGCTATGGATGTTAGTTGGGATGAGTACATGAGTGCCGCTCCTGCAGCATCATCAGGTCCAATGCCTGAAGACGAATCAATATACCAAGGCGCCTCTACTGAAACGCTCCATGAGTATTTAATGTGGCAATTACAACTAACGCCATTTAGCCCTACCGATGAAGCCATCGCTATTGCGATTGTAGAGGCCGTCGATGATTCAGGTATTTTAACTCTCAGTTGCGAAGAAATTTTAGAAAGCTTTAATCAAGAAAACGAAGATGATAACGAAGTTGAACTTGATGAAATTGAAGCGGTATTAAAACGCATCCAACTGTTTGATCCTGTTGGTATTGCTGCACGTAGTTTACAAGAGTGTTTGTGTATTCAGCTTAATCAATTTGATAAAGAAACACCTTACATTAATGAAACGAAAATGATTTTAACCGAGCATATTGATCTATTAGCAGCTCGCGACTATCGTACATTAATGAAAAAAACTAAGCTTAAAGAAGAAGAGCTTAAAGAAGTAATGACACTAATACATACTCTCAACCCAAAACCTGCTGATACTATTGTAAGGGAAGAATCTGAGTATGTTATTCCTGATGTGTCAGTTAAAAAAATTAAAGGCCGCTGGGTTGTCGAATTAAACCCAGATAGCATGCCTAAAATTCGTGTTAATAGCCAATACGCGGCAATGTCTCGCACTGTAAAATCAAGTGGCGACAGCCAGTTTATTCGCTCACATTTACAAGAAGCTAAGTGGTTTATTAAAAGCTTAGAAAGTAGAAACGACACGCTATTAAAAGTTACTAATTGTATTGTTAAGCAACAACAAGGCTTTTTTGAACATGGTCCTGAAGCCATGAAACCAATGGTTTTAAATGATGTCGCTGAAATGGTAGAAATGCACGAATCGACAATTTCGCGCGTGACTACTCAAAAGTACATGCATACACCCCGTGGTATATTTGAGCTTAAATACTTTTTCTCAAGCCATGTAAGTACTGAAAACGGTGGTGAATGTTCATCTACAGCAATACGTGCGCTTATCCGAAAATTAATCGCAGCAGAAAACTCAGCAAAACCATTGAGTGATAGCAAAATAGCGGATATATTGGCTGAGCAAGGAATTAAAGTAGCGAGACGTACAATCGCAAAATACCGCGAATCTCTTGCTATTCCACCGTCAAATCAGCGTAAAAGTCTGATTTAAGACGCTAAACTAAGAGGGTAATGCTTATGCAACTAAACTTAACTGGTCGTCACGTAGAATTAACCGATTCACTAAGAGACTATATTAATACTAAATTTGCGAAGCTTGAAAGACACTCTGATCATATTAATAATGTTCATGTCATTCTCGATGTAGAAAAATTAAATCAAAAAGCAGAAGCCACAATACACGTAAGCGGTGCTGAGCTATTTGCCTCTACAGAACATCAAGATATGTATGCCGCTATTGACTCGTTGATCGACAAGCTCGATCGCCAAGTAATCAAACACAAAGAGAAGCTTGCTCGCCACTAATATGATGAAATTAAGTTCACTTATATGCCAGGACTGCAGCAAAGCTGCGGTCCTTTTTAATAGCAAAAAAAGAATTTTAGAGTTCATTAGCGAACTTGCTCACGACAAACTTCCGTATTTACCGCAACAAGATATTCTTAATGCTTTAATGAGCAGAGAGAAATTAGGTAGTACAGGTATAGGGCGTGGCATTGCTATTCCTCATGGAAGAATGAGCGGTGCAGAAGAGCCTTTGGCTTTAGTGCTCGTTAGCGAAACTCCAATAAACTTTGATGCAATCGATAACCGCCCTGTTGATATTTTTGTCGCACTCATCGTACCAGATGGCGATAACCAGCAGCACTTAAAGACTCTAGCAACCATTGCTGATAAACTAAACAACAAAGATTTTTGTAAACAGTTACGCAGTGCAAAATCTGATACTGAGCTTTACCAAGTTATTGTCGAACAATCATAGTTTTATAAAGGGTGTTAAATGGAGTTAATTATCATAAGCGGCCGTTCTGGTTCTGGAAAGTCGGTTGCTTTGCGCGTTGTAGAAGATTTAGGTTATTATTGCGTTGATAATATTCCAGTAAACCTACTACCTTCATTAGTTCGCAGTGTGTCTGATAGCTACGATAAAATTGCTGTTAGCATAGATGTGCGCAACATCCCTAAAGAACAAGATGAATTTAACGATATTCTTGAATACTTACCAGGCTTTGCAAACCCTACGTTATTTTATTTAGATAGCGACGATCAGACATTGATCAAACGCTTTTCTGAAACACGCAGATTACACCCACTATCAATAGACTCATTGCCGCTTGATTTAGCCATCAAAAAAGAAAAAGAATTACTTGATGTATTAACCACTCGCGCCGACTTTATGATAGATACGACTGATTTAAGTGTTCATCAACTCGCTGAATCTATTCGTGAAAAGATTTTAGGTAAAAAAGATAAGCAACTGATTGTCACATTTGAATCATTTGGTTATAAACACGGTATACCAAAAGAAGCAGACTACGTATTTGATGCACGCTTTTTACCAAATCCACACTGGGAACCAGAGTTAAAGGCTTTAAATGGGTTAGATCAACCGGTTAAAGACTATTTAGCTAATCACAGCATAGTGCAAAAATTCACATGGCAAATTCAAACATTTGTACAAACGTGGTTACCGCATTTAGAACGAAATAACCGCAGTTATTTAACCATTGCTATTGGGTGTACAGGCGGGCAACATCGTTCTGTGTATTTAGCGCAAACTATCGGTGAAAGTTTTGCAATGACACATCCCAATGTAAAAATTCGCCATCGCGAACAAGAAAAATAATATAGCTGAATAATCACCTGTTCAGCTTAGGTAGAGTAAGTTATGCATTGTGAAGATACCTTTTTAATAAAAAACAAATTAGGCTTGCACGCCAGAGCAGCTACTGTGCTTGCGCAATTAGCAGTACAATTTGATGCGACAATCACATTATTCCAAGATGACAAAGAAGCAGCAGGCGATAGCGTACTTGCACTAATGTTACTTGAAAGTAGCCAAGGAAAAGAAGTTAAAGTTGTTTGTAAAGGCCCTGATTCTGAGCAAGCTTTACACGCTGTTGGAGAATTAATAGCACAACGCTTTAATGAACAAGAATAACCTGTTTTATAAAAACAATATTCGCATTACTAATGCTTCAATTAAAACAGGTATATAAAATAAATAGGTTAGTAACGCCAGTTAACTCACCTCCCCCCATAAAGTAATATAACAATTTATAAAGGACGCCAATGCCTGAAGCTTTTGAACAAGATTACCCACTACAGCAACTAAAACAGGTGACGAAGTCACTCAATAGTGGTCAATTTGTTCAAGTTAGGCGCATGCTCGCAAAAACGGCTCCTTGTGATACCGCATTATTATTAGAATCATCACCGCATAAAATTCGCCGACTGCTTTGGCAATTGGTCGATCCTGATGTGCAGGGTGATGTTCTTGAAGAGTTATCTGAAGATGTTCGTTTAGGTATTATTGCCCAAATGGAACCTAAGCACATTGCCGCCGCAACTGAAGATATGGGCCACGATGACTTAGGTGAAGTATTACGTAGCCTGCCAGATACCGTCTATAAAGACGTTGTTAGCGCGATGGACATTCAAGACCGTGAACGTGCCACGCAAGCACTGTCATATCAAGAGCGTTCAGCTGGTGCGCTAATGAACACCGATACGGTGACCATTCGCCCTGATGTGACGCTCGATGTTGTACTTCGTTATATTAGACTGCGTGGTGAGCTACCAGAAGGTACAGATGATTTATATGTTGTTGATAAACATAACTGCTTTATAGGCGCTTTATCGCTAAGTACATTATTAACTAATCCACCAGAAAAAATTGTCCGCGATTTAATGGATGAAGATTGTGAGTCTATCCCAATCTCAATGGATGAAAGTGAAGTAGCGCAATTATTTGAGCGTCATAATTGGATATCGGCCCCTGTGGTGGACGATAACGACCAACTCCTCGGTCGTGTTACTATCGATGACATCGTTGATGTAATCCGAGAAGATGCCGAGCATAGCTTATTAAGCCTAGCCGGTCTTGATGATGAAGAGGATACATTCGCGCCTGTACTAAAAAGCTCTAAAAAACGTTCAGTTTGGCTAGGAGTTAATTTACTAACCGCACTTGCAGCTGCTTTTGTAGCTAGCTTTTTTGAAGGCACTTTAGATGTGCTCCCTATTTTGGCTGTGCTTAACGGTATTGTCCCTTCTATGGGTGGTGTTGCTGGTAGCCAATCATTAACACTTGTTATCCGTGGTATTGCTGTAGGTCATATAAACCAAACAAACCAACGTTTCTTGATGATGAAAGAACTAGCCATTGGCGCGCTAAACGGTATTTTGTGGTCACTATTAATTGCGGGTGTTATTGCGCTATGGCAGTGGGACTTTATGCTTGGTGGCGTACTCGCCTTCGCTATGTTTATGAACTTAGTGGTGGCAGGTGTTGCTGGTGCAAGTATTCCAATAATTCTTAAAAGAATGAATATAGACCCTGCTCTTGCAGGGAGTGTGGTGCTAACCACGGTGACTGATATTGTTGGTATATTCGCCTTTTTAGGTACTGCTACATGGTTGCTGATATAAATTAAACGCTTTAAATGTAAAAAACTACAACAAAAATACTTAGGGTAAATCAGTAGCTATGGCAACGGATACCAAACATAAAAATGACATACCTAAAAAAACGCTAAAACAAAAAAGCGTATCCATATTAAAAAGTGTACTGGTATATAGCTCTATATTTTTCGTCATTTATACCGCCGTCAATTGGTGGCGGCAACCTGTCATGCCAGCAAATCCTCAATTACAATTAATCGACTATAAAGGGCAAAACATTGATTTAGCAGCAATGAGCCAAGATAAACCCACGCTTGTGTATTTTTGGGGAACTTGGTGTCCTATTTGTACTATTACCTCCCCTGCCATAAACGAACTCGCAAACGAGAATAAATACCCTGTTGTGAGCATCGCGATAAAATCAGGCTCTGATCAAGAGCTGCATGATTATTTAAATGAGCAAGGCTACAGCTTCAGTACTGTTAACGATCAACACGGGGAGATATTTTCCAATTGGCAGGGACAAGTCACGCCATCTTATATAATCTTAAAAGATAATAAAATGACGCAAGGACTCACCGGCATTCAGCCGTTATGGTCACTTAAATTGCGTTTGTGGTTATCATCAATACTTTAAAAAAAAGCTAAACTTAGCACAGGATATCTAAAGAGAGGGGCTCTAAAACCTCACCCTATATCACCTACAATAATATAGGTAATAAAGAGCAAGGCTTACTTAATTTACGTATGAAAAAGCGCGTACCGCAATTAGCCTTATCTATTAGCAAATAAAATTACTAACGTGTACTTTGACGATTACCGCCTACTTTTGGCTTAGTGTTTGCCTTTTTAAATTGGCTAAAACCAGTATGTCGCGTTAGTGCCGGACGCCCACTTTTTTTACCACCTTTACCTGCTTTTTCATCGCGCCCTTCTTCTGGCACTAAACAGTTAGGCCCTTTACCAATTAAATTAGCTTTACCCATTTTACGTAGAGCTTCACGTATCATTGGCCAACCAGCTGCATCGTGGTAGCGTAAAATAGCTTTATGTAATCTACGTTGGCGTGCGCCTTTAGGTACAGGAACAACTTCTGAGTTGTTTTTTATATTACGCAAAGAGTTCATCTCTGTATGGTAAATAGTCGTCGCATTAGCCATAGGTGATGGGTAAAAATTTTGTACCTGATCAAGCTTAAAGTCGTTTGATTTAAGCCATAAAGCCATGTTTACCATGTCTTCATCTTTTGTACCTGGGTGAGCAGATATAAAGTAAGGAATTAAATACTGCTTTTTACCAGCTTCTTTAGAGTACTTATCAAATAGTTCTTTAAATTGATCGTACGCTCCCATACCTGGTTTCATCATTTTTGATAATGGACCATCCTCTGTATGCTCTGGCGCTATTTTTAAGTAACCGCCTACATGGTGTGTTACTAATTCTTTAACGTAACGCGGGTCGCGTACAGCTAAATCGTAACGTACACCTGAAGCAATCAATACCTTTTTAATACCCTTAACTTCACGTGCTTTTTTATACAAATCTATTGTTGGCGTATGATCTGTATCCATGTGTTTACAAATATCTGGATACACACATGATAAGCGTCTACAGGTACTCTCGGCCTTTTTACTAGTACAGCGCAGCTTATACATATTCGCCGTTGGGCCACCTAAATCAGAAATAACACCAGTAAAGCCGGGAACTTTATCTCTAATTTGTTCAATTTCTTCAATAATAGATTCTTGCGAACGACTTTGAATAATGCGCCCCTCATGCTCTGTAATTGAGCAAAACGAACAGCCACCAAAACAGCCACGCATAATATTAACTGACGTTTTAATCATATCGTAAGCAGGTATTTTAGCATCACCATAACTTGGGTGAGGAATACGCTGATACGGCAAACCAAATACAGCATCCATTTCATGTGTTTCTAATGGATATGCTGGCGGGTTTACCCAAATAGAGCGATCGCCATGTCGTTGGTAAAGCGCTCTTGCACAACCAGGGTTTGTTTCTTGATGTAAAATTCGCGAGGCATGGGCGTATAAAGGTTTGTTAACACTTACTTGCTCATAAGCAGGTAACTTAACATAGGTTTTTTCCCACGGCTTAGGACGTGCAGGCTGAACCATGATTGGTTTTGCCGCTTCTGCTTTTAAATCAATACCCGCTTGTTTAAATTCAGATTTACTACAGCCAACATCATCCGCGCCATATGGGTTTGGAATAGGGTCTATTTTACCAATTTTATCAATAGCGGTAGAATCACTGCCACGCCAACCAGGTAGAGGCTCTTTTCGAATAACAGCCGTGCCGCGAATATCCTGAATCGTATCCATCGTTTCACCCGCCGCAATACGGTGTGCAACTTCAACTAGCGGGCGCTCTGCGTTACCGTAAATTAAAATATCGGCTTTTGCATCAAACAAAATACTACGACGTACTTTTTCCTGCCAATAGTCGTAATGAGCAATACGGCGAAGGCTGGCTTCAATACCGCCAATAACAATTGGGATACCTTTGTATGCTTCACGGCATTTTTGCGAGTAAATCATCACGGCGCGATCTGGGCGCTTACCGCCAACGTTATTAGGCGTGTAAGCATCATCGTGGCGCATGCGTTTTTCCGCTGTATAGCGGTTGATCATCGAATCCATGTTGCCGGCTGTTACACCAAAAAATAAATTCGGTCTGCCGAGCTCCATAAATGCATCTTTAGAGTCCCATGCAGGTTGGGCAATAATCCCCACTCTAAAGCCTTGCGCTTCAAGTACACGGCCAATTACAGCCATACCAAAACTAGGATGGTCAACATACGCATCGCCACTAATTATTATTATGTCGCAGCTATCCCAGCCAAGTGCATCCATTTCTTCACGTGTAGTTGGTAAAAATGGCGCGGTGCCATAACATTCAGCCCAGTATTTCGGGTATGAAAATAAGGCGCGCTTAGCTTTGAGTGTGCTCATAATTGTGGCCGTAGAATAACAAAAGGCGCGAATTATACCCTACTAAATTCTTTATATATACAAAGTAGTCAAAGCATATCGCGCTTTAAATTCTAAATCGTTCATTAGCTTAAATAATAAGTTAATCTTTTTTAGCGTTTATTTATAAATTCTATCAATTCATGCTCAGGCATTGGTTTAGCATACATAAAACCTTGTACCTCATCACAGCCTAAGTTTTTTAAGAACTGAGCTTGTTCTTGTGTTTCAACGCCTTCAGCAATCGTTTTTAAACCCAACTTAGCACCAAGAGAAATAACTAAGGCAGCAATAGCGCCAGTGTCATCATTTGGCAGATCCTTAATAAATGCACGATCTATTTTCAACCTATCCAAGGGTAAACTTTGTATATAACTAAGCGATGAAAAGCCAGTCCCAAAGTCATCAATAGCAACCTCAATCCCTAACTCTTGAAGCTCTCTAAGTGTATTAATAACAGTTTCGAGTTCATCCATTACTACGCTTTCTGTGACTTCTAACTCTATGTTTTTTGGCTTAACACCATATTTTAATAATGTATTTTTAACGTTTTGAGCATAACCTTTTACTTTAAACTGCGGAACAGACACATTAACCGCAATACAAATTTCGGTGCCCATATTTTCTAGGCGCTTTTGTTGTTGGCAAGCTTGCTCTAAAACCCACTGCCCTATATCAACAATCAAGCCCGCATCTTCTGCAAGTGGAACAAATACCGCTGGCGATATATACGACCCATTACCGGTAGGCCACCTAAGTAATGCCTCACACCCAATTAAAGACAAGTCATCTAATGAAAGTTGAGGTTGATACCATACCTCTAACTTGTTTCGAGCAAAATCATGACGTAATTGTCTAATAATTCCTATGCGCCAAGCCATTTTATCTTGCATGTCTACACTGTAATAAATTCCCTCTTTGTGTTTTGTTTTTTTAGCTTGATTAAGTGCAATATAAGCAACTTTAAGTGTATCAATCCCGCTACTTTGAAAGTCTTGCTGTTGGCATAAACCCAATCTAAAATCGATAGGCAATGTATGCTCTTCTGCGCAAAATGGAACACCTAACTGCTCATTCAATTTTTTTAAGTCGAGTTCATCACGGCGAATAATAAAACCAAAAACATCAGCACCAATACGAGATAGTAACTTAGCTGTTGGGTAGTTTTCTTTTAACCTTTGCACAATGCCAATTAATACTTTATTGCCGACCTCTTGCCCTAAGCCATTATTAATATCTGCAAAATTAACTATATCAAGTAGTACAAATACATAATCATTCACGTGCGGCTTTTGATAACGCTCTACCCGTTCAATAAAATTTGTACGATTTGAAATACCTGTAAGCACATCTTTATAAGCTGCATCTCTTAACTTTACAAACAGCCTTATATTATCCAGGGCAACACTCACATTTGTTAAGAAGATTTCAGCAAACTGCAATTGTGCTTGCAAAGGAACATGGTCACATTCTATATATAAAGCCGCTTTTCTATGCTTACTTTTTAATACAAATGTTGCACTTGAGTCTGTATGTTGATGCTTTGATAAATCAAAACACGACTCAACTTGTTTAAATACTTTGCTATCAACATTAATTAATTTTTCACCAAAGTAGTTTTCGTAATGCCCACAACCACCTAATACTTGAATAAAGTCATCGCCGTCTAATTTGCTGCACACAAGCCCTCGAGGTGAACACTTTAAAATAATACTCATGTGCTTGATGATTTCTTTGCATAGTTGCTTAATATCAGTAAGCCCTAAAATAGACTTTGATGCAGAAACAATCGTGTTCATTGCATCACTTTGATATTCAAGCTGGCATACCTGCTCGTAAGAGCGAATAGCGGTTATGAGCGATGTTACTAATTTAGAGCGAGTGAGTTCTGTTTTAGTTTTATAATCATTTATATCGTATTCACGTATTACTTCTTCTTCTGGTATATTACCAGCTTGCCCTGTTCTTAAAATAATTCTTACATGTTGATTATTTAATTCGTCACGCACCCTTTTTACAACCTGCAAGCCAGCATCGTCAGTTTCCATAATAACGTCTAAAAAAATAACTGAAATATTGTTATTTTTAGCTAAAATCTCTATTGCTTCTGCTCCCGAATAGGCATCATGAAATCGCAAGCCTGCCCCCAAAAACTCAACCCCAGACAAAGCTAACTTTGTTACAGAGTGGATCTCAGGTTCGTCATCAACAATTAAAATATCCCAAAACTTAGTCGGCTCAATTACTGCATCATCTTCATAGTCTTGTTCAAAAAATAAAAAATCGTTTTGATCTGACGACATTCGCTCTCCTAGGTAGCAATTTATAAATTATTTTTGGTTTATAATCTAATTCATACTATAGTCGATTAATAAAAAGTTGTTGTATTTCAACTCAAAAAACTAATAAAAGGTGTGCTTATTAAACCATTAAAAATATTGATCAAAGGCGTACTGTTATTGCTATTGGTATTAGTACTGGTAGGGCTGATACTTCCTCAAAGTTATAGTGTAAATAAAACAATAGAAATTAATGCAAACATTGACGCAGTAAAACCGCTTATTACTGACTTTAATCAATGGCAAAAATGGTCTCCTTGGGAAAAAGTAGACCCCAGTATACGTTTTACCTTGGGCGAACCTAGCTCTGGCCTAGGTGCTCATCAGTCTTGGAAGGGAAAATGGGGGTATGGTGAAATGATCATAACTTCGGTGAGTCAAAATAAGGTCAGCTTTAATATACTTTTAAATGCTGAGCATATTATTAGAGGAACTTTTAATTTTAGTGAGCAAAACGGTATCGTCACTTTAATATGTAAGATTAACGGACAAACAACCGCTCCTTTAATATCTGGTTACACTGCAATTTTGAGCGAATATGTGCTCCGTAATACAGTTTCATTGGGGTTAAATAACCTTAAAACTGTTGCTCAGCTTAGCCATTCACAAAGGACAATGCACAGCCATGACAGTCAAGACAGCACAAGCGAGAATTAACCTTGCTAACATTATCGAATCCTTACTTGGTTACCCTATAACAAAAGTTGGCAGTAACGGAATATTGCCTACCTCTGAACAAAGTTATGATATTAAAGGCCAAGTTAAGCCGCTTTATCATATTAACAGTGAAAACTCTGTTTTAGCTCGTGCCCAAAAGCGCCAAGATTTACTTCTAATAAAACAACAACAAAATATAGAGTCAATTTTGGCGATGGCTATGGGGTTTTGCCCCGATGTAGCAAGTAGTAAACAACCTGATGTTGATTGGGTAGAGCATTTTATCGCACTGTGCGAAGATACTTCAAATGCGTCAATGCAAACTTTATGGGCGAAAATTTTAACGGGAGAAACACTCAACCCTGGTACGTTTTCAATTAAAAGCTTGCAAACGTTAAAGCATATGACACAGCGAGAAGCTGACTCTTTGCAAAAATGTGTGTCGCTCTCAGGCTATAACGAAAAAGACGACAGCCACTTTATTCTACTAGGCTTTTACAAAAAACCGTCATTGTTTGATTTGCTACGAAAAGGCAATAAAGTGTCTCTAAATCTAGGAAAAACAGGTATTAGTTTTCCTGACATTTTAACACTTATGGATCTTAATTTACTGTATAGAAAAGAAATTGAATCTGCAGTGCTTAAAGCGGGACAAGAACTTACCCTTTCATTTTTATCGCAAAAAGTAACGTTAAAAGCAAAAAGCAGTGACTTGGTATTAAGCTATTATAAATTCACGCAAACAGGTGATGAGTTATCTAAACTCATTAATTTTCCTGTAAATAAAATTTATAAGCAGTTAATTAATAATGCGCTGGAGGGAGAGTTTGATTTAGCGTGGCACGCAATAAAATAATATGCCACGCTTTGTTTAATTAGAAAATACTAATTAAAAGTGAACCTGAATACCCGCAAATGGGCCAGATGCATCAATATCAGTAGTAATATCATCTACATCATCAAGTTCTAATATCATAGAGCGGTAACCTGCTTTAACAGCAACATCTACTGCTAGGTTATCAATAAGTTCCCACGCTACGCCTACTTGGTAATCTTGTACTTTGCTATCGTCAATAGCCAAAAAGCTACCTTCAAAAAATACACTTAAGCCAGTAAAAGGTAAGCCTGCTTCAGCACGGCCATACGCAAGAGGAACAAAACCAGAGAAATCTTTTGTTTCGGTAAAGTTAGTACCACCATTTTGAGTAGTACCATTTACAATAATATCACCATCAAACTGCTTAGCATTTAAACCTAAGTCAATTGAGATTAAATCGTTATCAAAAATCTCATAATAAAAAATGTAATCGATGTGTGTTAAATCACTTATCGTATTTACCGTAGAGCCTACAACATAATCAGAGCCATTAAAGCTAAATGTATCTGTAAGTAGCGCAGAACCATTTAACTCAAGCTCGGTATACTTTAATTTAATATTTGGAACTAATGGTACAGGGTGCTCAAGTGCCGCGTAGTAACTTACAAAAGTCTCATCTTCAAAATTAAAATCTTGAGATGCATTATTTTTATAAGAAAATTGACCATCGTTATCTGACTTCCACCCATCAACACCTACGTATAAACCTAGTAGAGTGTCAGCTTGCGCTGCTGGTGCTAAACATGCCATTGAAAGGGCTGCTGCTAAACAATACTTTTTCATTTTTTATCCTTGAGCTAGTAGTTCGCTGAGTTCGATTAAAGCCGCATTGGCTCTAGAAATATAATTTGCCATAACTAAAGAATGGTTTGCCACATAGCCAAAACCATTGCCGTTTAAAATAAGTGGGCTCCATACTGTTTCTTGAGTGGCCTCAAGTTCACGTATGATTTGTTGTAAGCTTACACGTGCATTTTTCTTTTCAAGCACGTCATTAAAGTCATACTCTATCGCTTGTAAAAAATGCAGTAATGCCCAAGTTGCACCGCGCGACTCGTAAAACACATCGTCGATTTCTAACCATGGTGTTCTTACTTGCTGCTGCAGTGGCGCAAGAGTTGCTTGTTTATTAGATGAATTACCCGCTAAATCGGTGTTCACTTTTTCCTGGCCTACACTGGCACTTAAACGTTGGCTTAAGCTACCTAAACGTTTTTCAGCTTCTTTAAGCCAACTACGTAAGTTATCTGCTCGTGCGTAAAATTGGCTATCGCGCTCATGCTCGTTAGCAATTTGTCCACGATATACCATTAAGTAGTCAATACCTTTTTGGTACTCACCTTCGGCACTTGGCCAGGCCCATGCCTCAGAGCTTATATTAAACTGCGGCTGCGCCTTTTTAAGGGCTTCATGTTCCGTTGATTGTGATTGAGAACGGCTAAAATCTTTTCGCATAGAAAGCGATAAATCACGTACCATTTCTAGTGCGCCATATTCCCACGCTGGCATATCATCCATAATAATACTTGGTGGTATTACATCATTTGATAAGTAGCCACCCGGTTTATCTAGTAAGGTATTGGCTACCGTAATTAATGTAGAAGTAGTTACATAACCCGTTACTATTTTTTCATTACGAAGCTGCGCTTGCTCTTTCGCGTTTGCGACAACGTCAAAACGTGAAGGTTCTGTGCTCCAATAAACAGCAATTGCGTAAAAAATGATAAGCAGTAAAACAATTATTCCTGCTATTTTTCCTTTATGTTGCGACATGTGTACTCCTAATGATGAACGTGTTGAGTAGATGGTTTTGACTGCTTAGCTTGCGCTTCAAGCGACACCACTTGAGCATTAGTAAATAAGCGATTACCGTCACTAAAATATAGTGTGAGTTTACGTTCTTGTCCTACTTTTAATGGCTCTTGTGGTTCAAATGCCATTAAATGATAACCGCCAGGCTGAAAGCTGACGCTTTCGTGCGCCTTAATTTCAACCGATTCAACTTGTTGCATTTTCATCATGCCGTCTACATGTGAATGCTCGTGTATTTCAACACGCCCTAAGCCATCAATAGTTGCCTTAGTTAAAGTTGCTGCGGCTCCACTGTGATTAATAAGGGTTAAATAACCTACAGTTGAAGTACTGCCAGGTAAAAACTCTCTAACTTGCGCGTTAGTTACTTCGAGCACAGCCACATCAGAACCATGATCGTGCCCTGAGTGCGCCGCCAACGATGACGAAAAAAAACTAAATATTAATGCAGAAGCCATCGAAAAACATAGTTTCGTCATCATTCTTATCCTTATGAAAACTTTAAATTACAGGCTAAATTTAACATAGTTAACCTATAATAGTCAGTCAAATTAAGGATTAAGAGGCTACTTTTTTGTTATCGGCAACAAGCCAACACAACACTGCAACAAATAGTAACGGCCATGCAATCATTATAGATCCGAATAAAAGCGCTAAAACAGTCCCTGCTAATGCCACTACACCCGCACCAACTAATCCCATAGTAATTAAAGCCACTACCGCAACTACAGCAATAATTGCGGCCAAAGCACCTACAAGCTCGAGCCCAGCCCAACTAATATCAGCAATCCATAACGGCAACTGCCAAGAATCAATCTGCACAAACGTTATTAAATCAGTAAACAGTAATAAATAGATAATTACACATACTGCCAAAGCTTTCATAGTAATTCTCCTTATACCAACCGGCTTATATATAAGGTCTATTTAACGATAAGAAAATTGCGCTATAACTAGGCAAAATTTTTATACCTAGTTGTTCTAAATAAAAATTTATAACAACGTTATAGGGTGATTTAATTCGTTAAATTGTTCAAATATTTATTCCTGTTGGTATTAATACTCTTTATTTTCAAGGCAGCAATGCGCTATAAAATAACCAAGTGCAATTGCAAACGGAAAACTCAAAAACAACAAAATAGTAACTACGCGTGTTGCCCATACCGGAAAGTCCAATCTATGGGCTAAACCACTACAAACACCCGATATTTTTTTATTCAGAGTATCTTTATACCAACCTCGTTGACGATTAAAGCTGTTCATAGCAATCTCCTAAGCAGTGTGTTTTAAATTAGTATTTAAGTTCGCTTTTAAGCGATCCAACTCAGCATCAATTTTTTCATTTTTAACTAACGACTCAATTTTGGCACTGGTAGAGCTTGCTGTATCAGTCAGCTCATAAGCCTCTACTTGAGCTTCAATACCTTCAACACGCTGCTCTATTTGTTCAAAACGAGACAACGTATGAGCTACTTTATCGCTTTGTAGTTGCGTACTTATTCGCCCTCTAGCAATAGCAACATTATGGCGTTGCATTAACTGAGCTTGCTTAGTTTTAGCCATAGCCATTTTTTGCTGCAAGCGTTCACAATCAGACTTAATTTTTGCAATAGACTCTTGCAAAGTTTCTAGTTGAGTTTGCTTATTTTCAATGCTTTCGTTAACGCGTTGCTTCTCAAGTAAAGCTGATTTAGCAAGATCATCATTGCCCTTCTCAACCGCACGTTCTGCTTTCATTTGCCAAGCTGCTAGTTCTGTTTTTTTAGTATCAATTTGGCGATTAATTGCTTTCTCTTCACACAATAAAGCGGCTGCTGTACTACGACACTCATTCAATGCATCTTGCATCTCGGTAAGCATCAGGTTTAAAAGTTTTTCTGGATCTTCTGCTTTATCAAGCATGGCGACAATGTTTGATTGAATTACATCATTTACGCGGTTAAATATTCCCATGGTATTCTCCTGTTGATTTTTAATTAATTTCAACAAGAAGATTCCAAGAGTTGTGCCAAGTCCATCAAAACGAAAATAAAGCATTTAAAATCATAACATTAAATAAAAACCACTCTAAATTTCAGTGACTTTAAGCTGAACAACATAGAGTGTAATTAGCCAATAAATTATGATTTTGACTAATTTTTAGGATCAAAAAAGCCACTCGAAAGTGGCTTAAATTTAGAATTTTTAAAGCTTAGTTTTATTCTGGTACAAAGCTTAATGCTTTATCCATTACCGATAAATCAGCTTGCTTACCGTGACCACTTTCAGAAAGGTGGCGTCTAAAACCTCGCGCACCAGGCTGCCCCTGAAAAATACCGAGCATGTGACGTGCAATATGCCAAAAATTAGCACCCAAACGCATTTCTTCTTCAATGTAGTCATACATTGAACGCACTACGTCGTGGCGTGACTGCGTATTTGCAGCATCACCATAAATTTTCTCATCAACGTCATTGAGCATAAATGGGTTGCTATAAGCCTCACGCCCAATCATTACACCATCAATATGTTGCAAATGTTCTAGGCTCTGCTCAATTGTTTTAACACCGCCATTTAGGCTTAAATCTAGCTGCGGATAATCTTTTTTAAGTTGATAAACACGTGGGTAATCAAGTGGCGGAACCTCACGATTTTCTTTCGGGCTTAAACCATTAAGCCATGCTTTACGAGCATGAATAATAAAATCATCGCACCCAACTTTATGCGACGCCTCAATAAGCGCACACAAAAACTCATACGAATCTTGCTCATCAATACCAATACGCGTTTTAACGGTAACAGGAATGTTTACTTCGTTTTTCATTGCTGCAACACAGTCCGCAACTAATTGAGGCTCAGCCATTAAACATGCGCCAAATCGACCATTTTGAACTCTGTCTGACGGGCAACCTACATTTAAATTTATTTCGTCATAGCCACGCTCACCTGCGAGCTTTGCACATTGCGCAAGCGCTTTAGGATCAGAGCCACCAAGCTGCAGCGCAACTGGGCCTTCGTGTTTATTAAAATGTAAGTAGTCGCCTCGACCAAATAAAATAGCCCCTGTGGTTATCATTTCAGTATAAAGCACAGTATGTTTAGTCATTTTGCGATGAAAAGTACGACAATGGCGATCAGTCCAATCAAGCATGGGGGCCACAGAAAAGCGTCTATCCAAAGTACATTTATTCAAAGCAAACCTCAGGGTATAAAGTTATTAAGCACAGCTTAAAAGGCGCTGCATTTTACACAAAAGCCTAGCGAGCATCAATGTTAAGAGAAAACCTGCAAGCCAAAATAATGGGCTATGCCATTTAAAATATTGGTAACCGCAACCGAGCTTAAAATAAGCCCCATAATTCTACTTATTATACTTGCACCACTATCACCAATTAATTTATGTACATGTGTTGCAAGCAGTAACAAAACCAGTACAACCGCTAATACAGCAAGCATCATCGAAGACTTTAGTAACTGCTCAACCCAGGTATATTCTTCATTACGAGTCATTAATACGGCGCCTAACATAGCGCCAGGGCTCGCGATAGAGGGAATCGCAAGCGGAAAAATAGCGGTTTCAGTGCTGTCGCGTACACTTTTAATTTCGGCTTCTGGTTTACTTTCACCAAATATCATTGAGAGCGCGAAAATAAGTAATATGATACCGCCGGCTATTTGAAAAGCCGAAAGTGGAATTTCAATTGCGTTAAGTAATTGCTCACCTGCAAGTACAAAAAATAAGAGCACTAATGCAGATACGCCTACCGCTTTATATATAACTTTGCGTTTAAATTTCTCATCATCACCACGTGTGACTGCAATAAATACAGGTACAGTACCAATGGGGTCAATAACCGCAAAAAAGAAAATAAATATAGCTAATAGTTCGTGCATTACTGGGTTTCCTAGGTAAAAAGCGCTTAATAAAAACGCTGCAACTACAACACAGTATGTTAGTATATCACGGTAGCATAAGGATAAGAGTAATGATGAATATAGAATCACTCGTAAGTAAAGCAAAACAAGTTTGTGACAACCGTGGTGCGCGTTTTACGCCTATCCGCGAGAAAGTATTTCGCCTATTAGCCAGCGCACAAGGTGGTGTTGGTGCATACGATTTGCTTGAGCAATTAAAAATAACTGAAACGGGTGCTAAACCTGCAACTATTTATCGTGCATTAGACTTTTTAGCTGAGCTAGGTTTTATTCATAAAATTGAAAGCACAAATGCATTTATGCTGTGTCATCATTTTGATCATATACACCCAGTACAATTGTTAATTTGCGATACCTGTGGTTTTGTCAAAGAATTACACTCGAGTGTAATTTCGCATGAGCTAAATAATTTAGCTGCCGAAGGTGGCTTTGTTGTATCAGGGCAGACAATAGAAGCACATGGTAAATGTGAATCTTGCAGAGCATCATAATCCTTCAAAGTTATCCTTAGTGACTATACTCAAACTATATAGTCATTTCACAGAACAAATTTAAGAGTAGCCACTATGAATGTAGAATTCATCAATCCTTTTTTATCTTCTTTAATCAATGTTTTGAGCACTATGGCTCAAACTCAATTGAAGCCAGGTAAACCTCGCATTAAAACTGATGAGATAGCCTGTGGTGATGTATCAGGTTTGATTGGTATGGTTGGCCCGCAAACGCGAGGATCATTTTCAATTACATTTGATGAAGAACTAGCATTAACCATCATGGAGCGTATGCTTGGCGAACGCCCTGATGCTATAGATGAAGAAGTTACTGATATGGTTGGCGAAATAACCAACATGGTAACAGGTGGTGCTAAAAATTTACTTGGCGAGAAAGGCTTCGACTTTGATATGGCAACGCCTATTGTGGTATCTGGTAAGGGTCATACAATTACTCACAAAAGCCAAGGTAAAAAAATCATCATGCCATTTAGCTGTGATGCTGGTAATGCAAACATTGAAGTTAGTTTCGATAAATTATGAGTTGGCAGCAAAAGCAAATTACATTAAAGCCTCGCCCGCGAGGTTTTCATATAATAGATGACGAAATATTGTCTCAGCTTCCAGAACTGGCGAGTTACAAAATAGGCTTGTTGCACTTATTTATTCAGCATACCTCAGCGAGCCTTACAATAAACGAAAATGCAGACCCCACTGTTCGTATGGACATGGAGAGCCATTTCAATAAATTCGTTCCTGAGCGTCAACCTTATTATCGCCACGATTATGAAGGTGACGACGACATGCCTGCACACATAAAAACCAGTACGTTAGGCTGCGAGTTAAGTATTCCTATTTCAAATGGTTATTTAGCGTTAGGTACATGGCAAGGTATTTATTTAGGTGAACATCGCGATTCTGGTGGCTCTAGAGGAGTTATAGCAACTATTCAGGGTGAGCTATTTTAATAAAAGCTCTCGGTTTCAAAGTATTGACTCCTCTGTACCTCACTCATACCTCATAACTTCAAAGTACAACAGCTTTATTGTAGGCGCATAGCTCGCGCGAGAAACCATAGCTTCTAACAACCAAAACTTTAATGCTGAATATTGCACATAGAATAAAGTAGATAAGAGAGATTTTAAATTATAATTTTATTTATGATTTTTAATACAGAGAATTTTGAAAGGATATAAAAAGATTGGAGCGGTACACGAGGCTCGAACTCGTGACCTCGACCTTGGCAAGGTCGCGCTCTACCAACTGAGCTAGTACCGCATTTTACTTCTTTCAATCACTACAATTTCTTTTGGTTAGAAATTGGAGCGGTACACGAGGCTCGAACTCGTGACCTCGACCTTGGCAAGGTCGCGCTCTACCAACTGAGCTAGTACCGCATTTTTACTTCTTTTAATCACTCAATTTCTTTTGGTTAGAAATTGGAGCGGTACACGAGGCTCGAACTCGTGACCTCGACCTTGGCAAGGTCGCGCTCTACCAACTGAGCTAGTACCGCATTTTTTATTTCTTCAGTTATTTTACGTTGGTGCGCGACGGGTCGCGTTCAACATTCTAGCAACTGAGCTAGTACCGCATTTTTTATTTCTTCAGTTATTTTACGTTGGTGCGCGACGGGTCGCGTTCAACATTCTAGCAACTGAGCTAGTACCGCATTTTTATTTCTTCAGTTATTTTACGCTTAAGCGCGACAGGTCGCGTTCAACATTCTAGCAACTGAGCTAGTACCATATTTATTGATGGTAATTCAATCACTCAAACACACTAACCCCGCGTGGGTTATCGTCTTGAGCGGGGCAGGATTCTACAATAATCCGATGTGTTTGCAAGTGTTTTTTACAAATTAAAGAAATTTTCTCTATAGACTTTTAATTCCATAATCGAATCCTTAATGTCATCCAAAGCAAGGTGCGAACCTTTTTTGTTCACTTTTGCAAGAACTTCAGGTTTCCAGCGACGTGCTAATTCTTTAATGGTACTCACGTCAAGATTGCGGTAATGAAAAAAATCTTCAAGTTCACGCATGTATTTATTCATAAAGCGGCGGTCTTGCCCAATTGAATTACCACACATTGGTGATACGCCTGCAGGCACCCACTGTTTTAAAAAGTCTAACGTTTGTGCCACGGCATACTCTTCATCGAATGTACTTGCTTTACAGCGCGCTGTTAAACCCGACTTACCATGCTGCGTAGTACACCACTCGTCCATACCATTTAGTAATTCATCACTTTGATGAATAGCTATGGTTGGCCCTTCAGCTAATATATTCAGGTCTGCGTCAGTGACAACCGTCGCAATTTCGAGTATTTTATCGGTCTCTGGTTCGAGTCCTGTCATTTCAAGATCGAGCCAAATTAAATTTGATTTATTAATAGTCATAATTACCTAAGCGGTGCTTTCCTTTAGATCCAACGCATTTCGATATATCATATTAGCATCAACCGTCGAGCTAAAGCTTTTTTTAGGAAAAGCGACATTTAACTAAGGTTATAGGCCTCCAGTGGCAAAACAGAAAAAATTAAGTAAAGGCCAATCGCGTCAGATCAAGGCCAACCACCAAAAGCGCATTAATAGCGCAGACTCAAGACCAGCTAAAAAAGGCGCGCAAGAGTGGCAAACCGATAATTTAGGTCAGGTCGAGAGCGCAATTGTGATCAGTCGTTTTGGCCAACACGCCGATGTCGAAACTGAAAATGGCGATGTACTTCGTTGTAATATACGACGTACCGTGTCAAATTTAGTGTGTGGTGATGAGGTATTGTTTCGCCGTGCCAAAGTAAGTGAAGGTGATTTAGCCGGAGTAATTGAAGCCACGCAAGAGCGTCGCTCGCAACTTACCCGCCCTGACTTTTACGACGGCGTAAAAGTTATTGCGGCTAACATTGATCAAATACTCATGGTATCGGCGGTATTACCTGAGTTTACCCCAAGTATTATCGACCGCTATTTAATAGCCTGTGAAGATATGGGTATTGAGCCAATTTTAGTACTCAATAAAATAGATTTAATTGATGACGCAGGTCTTAGCGAAATACAAAAAGTTCTCGATATCTATCGTAAACTTGATTACCAAGTACTCCTTGTTAGTAATATATCGGGCAATGGTATTGATGAATTAAAAGAAGTACTTGTTGGTAAAAATAACATTTTTGTTGGCCAAAGTGGTGTGGGTAAATCCACCCTCGTTAATACTGTATTACCTAACGCTGAAATATTAACTAAAGAAGTATCTGAAAACAGCGGCCTAGGCCAGCACACAACAACTGTTTCACGCCTTCACCATTTACCAAGTGGCGGTAACCTAATCGACTCGCCAGGAATTCGTGAGTTTGGTTTATGGCATTTAGATGTTGAGCGTGTAACCTGGTGCTTTAAAGAGTTTAGAGAATTTATAGGCGGGTGCCGCTTTAGAGACTGTAAACATTTAAACGATCCGGGCTGTATAGTTAAAGAAGCTGTAGCAGATGGCAAAATTTCTCAATTGCGCTTTGACAGCTACCACCGAATTTTAGAAACAATGGCCGATGGCCGTGCAGGCGCCCGTGCGCCTCGCGTATAATTTAGGATAAATACTGTGAGTTTAGACAAATTTAAAATCGCAATGCAGTACGCAATGCCAAAACATTTTATTTCACGCGTAGTGGGTAAATTAGCCGCAGCTAAAGCAGGCGCTTTAACAACGACTTTAATTAAACTATTTATTAAGCAATATAAAGTAGATATGAGCGAAGCCCAATACCCAGATCCTGCTCATTATAAAAGCTTTAATGAATTTTTTACTCGCCCTTTAAAAGACGGCATGCGCCCAATGGTAGAAGATAGCGATATCATCATTCATCCAGTGGATGGCGCAATCAGCCAGCTAGGCGATATTGTTGACGGACAGCTAATACAAGCTAAAGGTCACGATTACAGCTTACAAGCGCTACTAGGCGGCTCACAAGATGATACAACACCATTTTTAGGCGGTAAGTTTGCCACTATTTATTTAGCGCCTAAAGATTACCACCGTATTCATATGCCAATTGATGGCACACTAAGCAAAATGATTTACGTGCCAGGTGATTTATTTTCAGTAAACCCACTTACCGCGCAAAACGTGCCTAACTTGTTTGCGCGTAATGAACGAGTAGTCGCAATTTTTGAAACTGAGATTGGTCCGCTTGCTATGGTACTTGTTGGCGCAACAATTGTAGCCAGCATAGAAACTATTTGGGCAGGTACTGTCACGCCACCAGCAGGTAGCGATGTATTTAGTTGGAAATACCCAACCACTGGCGATAACGCCATCACGCTTAAAAAGGGTGAAGAAATGGGTCGCTTTAAATTAGGCTCTACTGTGGTACTAGCATGGGGTGCTGATAAAGCTGAAATACTGGACAATCAACTACCAGAAGTGGTTACTCGCTTAGGTACTGCGTTTGCAAAAATTAACGACTAAAATTAATCGTTAATTAGAAATTAAAAAAACCGCGTTTAATTAACGCGGTTTTTTATTTTTGTAGGCGTGAAGCTTGCTCACGCGAAAAGCGCAGATTTTAGTTTCTTAAAGCCACATGTAGTAACAGGCACAAGCCCCTTCAAAACCTATTTTCCACACTCTTTACACTCTGAATCTTTAATCACTTTAAAGTGCTGCTGCTTTAAAGTAAGCGCATCAAAGGTTATAAATTCCCCCCCCTCTGAATGCCCCAGTAATAAGTTGAGCGTAAGTTGCGCCTGCATAGAGCCTATTACACCAAGTAACGGGCTAATCACTCCTGCGTTACTGCAATTGATAACTGGTGTAGCTTCGCTTTGTGGAAAAACGCAGCCATAGCACGGGCTATCACTTTGCCTAAAATCAAAGCCCATTAACTGCCCTTTGGTTGCGAGTGCAGCACCAGAAATTAACGGTGTTTTATTAGCAATACAATAACGATTAACACTATAGCGAGTGCTAAAGTTATCAGAGCAATCAAGTATGATGTCAGCATCTTTTAGCATGTTAGTTGCGTTACTCTCATCTAGCTTTTGGCAATGCGTTACTATGTTTATTTGATTATTCAGGCTCGCTAATACTTTACCCGCTGCAGCGACCTTGTTTTGTCCTAAGTGATTTATTTTATAAAGCACTTGGCGCTGTAAGTTTGAAAGCTCAACCTCATCATTATCAATTAAAATAAGCGTTCCAACACCCGCAGCGGCTAAATATAAAAGTGCGGGGCTACCTAAACCACCAGCCCCCACAACTGCAACCGTTGAGGATTTAAGTGTTAATTGCCCTTCAAGCCCAACTTCTTCAAGCAATAAATGGCGGCTGTAACGCAGGGTTTCTTTATCGCTTAGCTCATTCACGTTTACCGGCCTTGTTATTATTACCCTTGTTAGTTTTAATTGGCACTGCTTATGGCCACTTGCAGAGCGCTTATAGCCTCTACGTAATTATCAGCTTCGGTAATCGCACGCACTACAGCAACACTGCCTACGCCAGTTTTCGCTACCTGCTCAGCACGGCTTAAATCAATCCCGCCTATTGCTATTGTTGGGTAGCTTTGCATCAGTGGTACAAACTTAATCAGCTTTTCAAGGCCTTGTATTTGACCTGTCATATCTTTTGTTGTGGTTGGGTAAATAGCGCCAAATGCCATATAACTAGGGCGATAATTATGCGCACGCAACATTTCATAAAAACCATGAGTAGAAAGCCCAAGCCTTAACCCTGCGTCTTTAATTGCCGCTAAATTAGCAATGTCTAAATCCTCTTGCCCTAAATGCACGCCATATGCACCGTGCTTAATAGCTAACTGCCAGTAGTCGTTTATAAATACCTGTGCGTTGTATTGCTTGCCCAGCTCAACAGCTTGCTTAATGAGCCCATCAAGCTCGTCTTGCGTTTTATTTTTAACGCGTAACTGCGCTGTTTTAATGCCTTGTTGTAAGCACTTTTCTAACCAATCTATACTATCTACAACTGCATACAAGCCAAGCGATTTACTTTCACAAGGTGCAAAATCAGCAGCCATATTAAAATCAAGCGGCACATCAAAATCTAGTTCATCACCCAGCCAGCTCCCCGGCTCAATCACTTGTGGGTAGTCAGCTAAATTAGTGGGGAACGATGTATGAGCAACCGGTCCAATCCCTTCGCCATAACGTACCGACTGTTTTAGCCCTTGGTTTATATATGCCTTAGCTAAAATAAAGGCATCTTTTAATGGATAGTCTTTAGCTAAACATGCAGCAATTACCGAAGCCATGCTACATCCGGTGCCGTGGTTATGCGGTGTTTGTATTTTTTGATTACCTAACCAATATTCTTCGCCATTTTGTGTATTACTATCAATACAATAATCAATGCAGTAGCCACTTGGGTAATCCCAATGTCCGCCTTTAATAACAACGGCTTTTGCACCCCAGCTTAATAGCTTATTAGCCGCTTCTTTTATTGCAGCTGGACCAATTAAATACACACCGGTTAATAACTGTGTTTCGTGGGTGTTTGGGGTTATTACATCCACCAGCGGCAGTAAACATTCTTTTATTGCGCTTACTGTGTCTTCTTCTGTTAGTAAGTCACCGCTTGAGGCAATAGCAACAGGGTCATATACAATAACGGGAGGCACCGGCCACTTAGCTTTATAGTGACTTATATGTTCGCTGATCAACTGAATTTGCTGCACATTGGCTAACATGCCAATTTTTATTACTTTGGCTTTCATGTCTTTTTCAAGCGCTAGTAACTGCGATTCAATAATATCGGTAGACACCGCATTAATAGCTTCTACGCCTAAACTATTTTGTGCAGTAAGCGCCGTAATTGCCGTGCAGCCATGTACACCAAAACTTTGCATTGCTTTTATATCAGCTTGAATACCTGCACCGCCGCCCGAATCAGAACCGGCAATTGTCCACACTACGTTATTCATATTCTTTCCTTCACTGCTGATGCCAAAATGGCATACCCATTGTTGGGGTTGATGGGGCTGCAACGTCTTTTTCAGGCATTGCTTTTGCTTGATATGCAAAGCGCCCAGCTTCAACTGCGGCTTTAAATGCGCGGCTCATAGTAATTGGGCAGCCCGCCCCTGCAATGGCTGAATTTAATAATACCGCATCATACCCCATTTCGAGTGCTTGGCAGGCATGCGATGGCAAACCTAAACCAGCATCTACTATTAATGTGGTATCGGGTAAACGCTCTCGAATAGTTTTTAAATTATAGCTATTTAACAAGCCTTTACCTGTGCCTATTGGCGCCCCCCACGGCATAAGCACCTCACACCCTAGCTCATTTAAGCGCTGACAAAGTACTAAGTCATCGGTGCAATAAGGTAATACTTTAAAGCCATCATTAATTAATATTTTTGTCGCTTCAAGTAACGCAAAAGGGTCAGGCTGTAAATTGTAATCATCGCCAATCAGCTCTAGCTTAATCCAGTCGGTGGCAAATACCTCACGGCACATTTTTGCAAGCGTTATGGCCTCTTTAACACTGTGGCACCCTGCGGTATTAGGGAGTATTTTTAAACCTGTATTTTTTATTAACTGCCAAAAGTCATCACCGGCTGCTGCACTTTGTTGGCGCCTAAGCGACACGGTAACAATTTCAGCCCCAGAGGCAACTATTGATTGGGTCATAATATCAGGCGACGGATAAAGTGCAGAGCCTATTAATAAACGGCTATTTATTTGCTCTCCATAAATAGTTAAACAGTCTTTAGTTTGCATGAGCTTTATCCGCCTTGAATGGGTGACAGCAACTCAACACTGTTGCCTTCATTAAGTACATAGTTATCGTGCTGACTTTGTGGAATAAATTCGCCATTAACAGCCACAGCAAAAGGCGCAACCGCACCAAAACTTTGAAGTACCTCAACGAGCGCTTTGCTATTAACATTAAGTAGCTCGCCATTAATTGTAATGTTCATTTTATTCTCACTCTATTCGTGAAACTACTTGCGCCACTAATGCCGGTGCCAGCATATAACCGTGGCGATACAAGCCATTAATGCTAATTACATTGCCAACTTGTGATACTTCTGGGCGGTTATCGCTAAATGCAGGGCGTAATCCGGTTTGAATATTAAGTAGTCGTGCTTCGGCAAATCCGCTGTGTACGGTATAAGCCGCTGAAAGTAACTCAAGAGTTGATCGCACTGTTGCGGCGCCGCTATCTTGCGATTCTATTTCGGTCGCACCAATTACATATTCATGATTCGGTTTAGGCGCTATATAAATTGGGTAACGCGGATGCATTAAACGCACAGGTCGCGTTAAATTTACTTCAGGTGCATATAGCCTTGCGACTTCACCGCGCACACCTCTAAGCGGTTTATCACTTTTAGCACCAAGCCCACGACAATCTATAATGTAGTCAAATGGTCGATTATTTATTTCACCGTTTTTAATGGTTACGCGCTGGTTAAACACACACTTAACTTTGCGCTTGTTGAGCATGGTAAAACTTGCTTTATAAAAGGCTTGGTTATCTATTTGCCCCTCGCAGGGTAAAAATAGACCTTGATTAAACCGATTAGCAAGCTCTGGCTCTAACTGCGCTATTTGCTGAGCATTCAATACCTGAGCGCTTTGCCCTGCTATGGGCTTTATTCTCTGAGTAAAGCTTTGTAGATCGCCTTTATCTTGCTGATGCGCAACGACCAATGTGCCTTGCTGCTGAAAAAACACATCCCCCTCAAGTTCACTCACTATTTCTGGCCAGCGCTTCATTGAATCAAGCCCCATTAAAGCTAAATCAGCCTCACACAATACCGACTCAGCCAGCGGGGCAAGCATTGCTGCTGCCACTTTACCGGCGCTATTTGGGGTTTGCTCATCGTCTGCTTCAAACACCGTTACATGATGCAACTTACTTAGCTCAAGGGCAGCTAAGCGCCCTGCTAAACCAAAACCCACCACAGCAATGTTATAAAACATAAAACCTCCAAAAGCAGTTATTAGTAGGTGCGAACTCACTCGCACTTCTTCAATGTTAAAAGAAGCGAGGTATAAAACCTCACCTACATCTGTATCTAACTTCTTGCTATACCGCTTTGTGGTAAATTTCTGAGCCTGTTTGCTTAAACTGGGCAGATTTAGCTTTCATTTCGGCTTCTACATCAATCATTTTGATCTCAATAGCCTCGCCAGCGTCATTTGGATCAATACCGCGTGTTTCTAAATCTTTAGCGTAATCGCGTACTTCTTGGCTAATTTTCATAGAGCAAAATTTAGGACCACACATAGAGCAAAAGTGAGCCACTTTGCCTGACTCTTGCGGAAGGGTTTCGTCGTGATACTCACGAGCTCGGTCTGGATCTAAACCAATATTAAATTGGTCATGCCATCTAAATTCAAAGCGTGCTTTTGATAGCGCGTTATCACGTTCTTGCGCACCTGGGTGACCTTTTGCTAAATCGGCGGCATGCGCTGCAATTTTGTAAGTAATTAAACCCTCTTTAACATCTTCTTTATTTGGCAGACCTAAATGCTCTTTAGGAGTTACATAACAAAGCATTGCACAGCCGTACCATGCTATTTGAGCGGCACCAATACCAGAAGTAATATGGTCATACCCTGGTGCAATATCGGTCGTTAACGGCCCTAAAGTATAAAAAGGCGCTTCGTCGCAATGCTTTAATTGCTCGTCCATATTGGCTTTAATCATGTGCATTGGCACATGCCCTGGGCCTTCAATAAATACTTGTACATCGTGTTTCCACGCAATTTTAGTCAGTTCACCTAATGTGCGCAGCTCACTAAACTGCGCTTCATCGTTGGCATCAGCAATAGAACCTGGGCGAAGGCCATCACCTAATGAAAAACACACATCGTATTGTTTTAAAATTTCACAAATGTCTTCAAAGTGCGTGTATAAAAAGTTTTCTTTGTGATGCGCTAAACACCACTTAGCCATAATTGAGCCACCGCGCGACACAATACCGGTTACACGTTTAGCTGTCATTGGTACGTAGCGAAGCAGTACACCGGCATGAATAGTAAAGTAATCAACGCCCTGCTCAGCTTGCTCTATAAGCGTATCGCGGAAAATCTCCCACGTTAAATCCTCAGCCACACCGTGTACTTTTTCAAGCGCTTGATAAATCGGTACTGTGCCAATAGGTACAGGCGAGTTACGTACAACCCATTCACGCGTTTCGTGAATGTAACGACCCGTTGATAAGTCCATCACGGTGTCTGCGCCCCAGCGGGTAGACCACACCATTTTTTCTACTTCTTCTTCAATAGATGAGCTAACCGATGAGTTACCAATGTTGGCGTTAACTTTTACTAAAAAGTTACGGCCTACAATCATAGGTTCTGTTTCTGGATGGTTTATATTATTTGGTAAAATAGCGCGACCACGGGCTATTTCATCGCGTACAAATTCTGGGGTAATAAATTCAGGAATACTCGCGCCAAACGACTCGCCTTTATGCTGCGCTGCTAATAATTCTTTACGAATTTCTGCACGTCCCATATTTTCGCGAACGGCTACGTATTCCATTTCAGGGGTAATAATCCCTTGGCGTGCGTAGTGCATTTGCGTTACGTTTTTACCAGCGACACCACGGCGAATTTTTGGAAGGTGATCAAAGCGAATATGATCCAGCCCTTCATCTGCCATGCGTTGCTGCGAAAACTGCGACGTCACTGACTCTAAAACCTCAGTGTCACCACGGCTTTCAATCCATTGTTCACGAAATTTTGGTAAGCCTTTGCGCACGTCTAGTTTAAAATTAGGATCGGTATACGGGCCCGACGTATCGTAAACACGAAGCGGATCGTTTGACTCATAAACAGGGTTTTCATCTGTGCCGCCAATAAACGTGTCACTTAACGTGATTTCACGCATACCAACACGCACGCCTGGTTGAGTACCTTCAACGTATACTTTATGAGAATTTGGGAACGGTTGACCCGTTAAGTTATAAATATATTCAGACGCGGCAGCACGAGTTTCTCGGCGTGACGCTTTATTTGTAGTATTTGACATGACTTGCCTCATTGCTTAAGGGTTGTCTTGTCAGATATTCCGAGGAATAGAGAAAGATCGTAAAGTAGCGTACATGCTACTTTGCAGCCTAAAAAATAAATCACTTTATTGTGCGCATAAAAAAAGACGCACAAGCGTCCCATTTTAGGCAGCTTGTTCCCTACGCAGGTATTAACCTGATCAGGTTCACGGATCCCGCTTTCGCGATCTCAGCCAAAAACTAATTCCTTAGCTTTGGCACTCCGACAAGTATTGATATATAAATTTTGTTCGTCGATTCGAAGATATTATTCAACAAATCTGCGCTGAGTGTACGTCAGTTAAAAACTGCCCGCAAGGGGCTGTTTTTCAAAAACTTAAAATTATTTAGGGATAAACACAAATGTTTGCTCGCCTTGCATGACTAATTGCTGGTCTTGCATTTTAAGCTCGGCACCTTGCTTTAAGGCTTGTAATAACTGCTGCTCAAACTCATCAAGCTCTTCGCCGCACGACTTGCGCGTCATTCCTAATTTACTTACGGTAAGGTTACTTTCTTCAAGCGAGCCTTCACCAAAAAATTTGTTACAGCCAGCAAAACCGTTTACTTGCAGTGCTTCAATAAAGCTCATTGATGCATTAAACGAAGGTGGAATTGCTAAACCATCAACACGTGATAATTGCCATTGGGTGTATTTAAGCTGCTCACTGGTAACCGTCCCTGTTGATGCGCAACCAACACATAAACCGACTATAAGCATCGGTATTGCTGCTAATTTCATGCTACTACTAACTAATTGTCTAATTAATGTAATTGTAACAATATTTATGCCCTTTATCCGTTAAAAATGCATGTTTTAAATGTAAATTTTTGTTCTATGATAGTTCAAAAGTTATGCGATTAAGTACTAAGTTGTAGTTTTAAATACGTTATCTATTTGCTCTGGTAAAAACGGTCTACCTTTTTCATTAACAGACGTTCCTATAACCAGTGCATTGAGCATTACTTTTTCATCGCTTTTACGTATAACCGTTTGCTTAAACGCAAATTTTAAACGACTAATACGCTGCGGCTCCACAGCCACATAAAATTCATCACCTGGTAATAGTGAATGTTTATAGTCCATTTCGCTGCGCATCACGACTAGGTTAATTTTATCTTTCGCTAATTGAGCAAAATCAATACCGTGTGCGTACAAAAATTCATGGCGAGCATGCTCTAAATAATTAAAATAGACGCTGTTGTTTACAATGCCTTGTAAGTCACATTCGTAATCACGTACCTTGAAGTCAACTTTAAAGGTCATATTAGTAATCCTGATTATTTAACGTATAATTGCCGCGTTTATAGCACATGTGTTTAAATAATTGCTACCATACGAGTCCCTAAAATGGAGTTAAGTAACCCAATGAACTTACGTTTGTCTTTAATTACTGCCGCACTTTTACCGCTGCTTGGTGCACCAATTGCAGCTAACGCTGATGATAGCGACCTAGAAAGAATTGTTGTAACCGGCGATTTTCAGCGCGAAAGCATTCAAACTTTAAGCGCGAGTGCGAGCTTATTCAGCGAAGATGAAATTAATCAACGTGGTGCAAGTTACTTAGACGAAATGTTAGGCAGTACCGCCAATGTAAATTTTGCATCTGGTGCGTCGCGCGGTCGTTATATTCAAATTCGTGGCGTGGGACTTCGTTCACAATTTGTAGACCCTATTAATCCATCTGTAGGCTTAGTTATTGATGGTATTAACTATTCTGGCCTTGGTGGCAGCTCATTATTATTTGATATAGACCAAGTAGAAATTTATCGAGGGCCACAAGGTACACGCTTTGGCGCAGACGGTATGGCCGGTATGATCCAAATGGGTTCAGCTAAAGCCACAAGCGATCCAAGCTTAAAATTACAAGTAGGTGCTGGCACATACAACACCCGCGAAGCAGGTATTGCAGCAAGCACAGGCTTAACACATGACACTAGCGCACGCGTTAGCTACTTTCGTAGAAAGTCAGACGGTTACGTAGATAACCTGTACTTAAATGACGAAACACAAAATCAAGACGAGCAAGTAGCGCGTTTTAAATTAAACAGCCAGCTTACAAAGCATTTAAATACTGAGTTAAACCTTCACTATATTGACATAAACAATGGTTACGATGCGTTTACGCTTGATAACAGCCGCAATAGTGTTGCCGACGAGCCAGGGCAAGATAATCAAGAAAGCTACGCTATAGGTGTCAAGAATACTTACACGGGTTTTGACGCTTTTGATGTAAATCTAAACCTATCTGCTATTGATACCGAATTACTTTACAGCTTTGACGAAGACTGGGTATGTAACGATACAAGTGAACCACAGTTATGCGCTGCAGGCTTACATCCTGATGGATACAGCTATGAAGACGCTTACTATCGCGATCGTGATGATAGAGCAGCTGAATTACAGCTCAGTGGAAAATTAAAAAATTGGGTCTTGGGGGCATATTACCAAGTGCGTGATGTAGACCTTGACCGTCAACGTAGAAAATTTTCTGAATACCAAACCTTTAATTCTCGATATGAAGTAAGTAATACTGCGATTTATGGCCAAGTAGAGACATCAATTGGTCCAAAAACTACATTAATTACTGGTTTACGTGTAGAGCAATACCAAGGTGACTACACCGATAGCAATGGCTTTATAGAAGATACTGACGATGTAATGGTTGGCGGTAAAATTGCGCTAGAGTATCAGGTAATTGATCGTACGATGATCTACACCAGCATTACGCGTGGCTACAAAGCTGGCGGTATTAATTCAGAAGCATTGGCTAAAGCAAAAGATGAAGGCTTAAACCTAAGCGCTGATTTTCTCCAGCAGCACACCAGCTTCGACCCTGAGTATTTATGGAGTGGCGAATTTGGTGTTAAAGGTTCATCGCTTGATGACAAATTTACACTTCGCTTAGCCGCATTTTACATGCATCGTGACAACATGCAGTTAAAAGGATGGTTAATAGAAGATCAACAATTTACCAGCTATGTTGATAACGCAAGTTCTGGTAGCAATTACGGACTAGAAGTTGAAGGAAGTTACCAACTAACCGATAATCTGTTTTTAACAGGCAGTGCTGGTTACTTAAATACTGAAATAGACGATTTTGTTGCTAGATCTAATATCTATCAAGCCCCTTTAAACCAAGACGGTCGCGAGCAAGCACAATCGCCTAAATATCAATATGCGTTTACTGCTCGCTATAACTTTACAAGTGAGCTTTACGGTATGATTGGTGTTGAAGGGAAAGACGATTACTACTTCTCTGACAGCCATAACTCACAGGCACCAAGCAGCAACTTAGTTAACTTAAGCTTTGGCTACGAAGCAGACATGTGGGCAGTACGCGCATGGGCTCGTAACGTGTTTGACGAAACAGTCCCTACTCGTGGCTTTGAGTTTGGTAATGACCCACAAGATGGTTACGCAACGCATACCTATACACAATTAGGTGAGCCTCGCGTAGCAGGTGTTACGTTTACACTTAATCTGTAAAGCGTAGCCGTTAGCTTTCAAATGAAAGCGACAGCAAGTAAATAAAAACACCGCGTTAATTTAAACGCGGTGTTTTTATTTGTAGGTGAGGTTTTATACCTCGCTTTTTTATAAAGTTAAATTACATGAGCGCGAAATAAATTCGCACCTACAAATATTCCATCTACGCCTACAAGCCAGCATCACGCTCTTTGCACATCAAACGCGATTACATCTTTAATTTTATCTTTATTTGTTGCGAGCATTACAAGCCTATCTATACCCAAAGCCACTCCTGCGCACTGTGGTAATCCATGCTCCAGCGCTTTAATTAAACGCGTATCCATTGGCACTTGCTTTAAACCGTTTTCAGCTCGGTATGCGTTATCTTCATTAAAACGTTTAGCTTGCTCGCTGGCATTTGTGAGTTCGTTAAAGCCATTCGCCAATTCCATATTTTTATAATAAAGCTCAAAGCGCCCTGCTACACGTGTATCGTGTTCACAAATTTGTGCAAGTGCCGCTTGAGAAGCTGGAAAGTGATACACAAAACATGGCTTATCTTGTCCTATTGTGGGCTCTACTTTCATACAAAATAATAATTGCAGTAAAGTATCTTTATGCGTTTCATTTTGGGCTATATCAGCAAATCCATGCTCACACGCTAGTTGCTTTAATTGCTCTATGTTCGCTGTTAACGGATCGAGTCCAAGTGCTTGTTCAAACGCTTGCTGATAGGTAAGCCTTGTTGCCGGCTCGACATCTAAAACAAGCAGCATTAGCTCATCCATTTCATCCATAAGTGCAAATTCATCAAAGCCTGGGCGATACCATTCAAGCATTGTAAATTCAGGATTATGATGACTACCTGCTTCTTCATTTCTAAATGCTTTACAAAGCTGAAAAATAGCGCCTGAGCCTGCTGCTAACAAGCGTTTCATAGCAAACTCTGGAGATGTTTGTAAAAAAAGAGGGAGCCCACCAGCATGCCCTGGACCTACAAATGTGGTGTTAAAACTGGCCAAATGCACATCGGTTACACTGGCACTGCTTAAGCTCGGCGTTTCTACTTCCATTACATCACGTGCATAAAAAAACTCACGAATGCTACGTAATATCGCTGCACGTTGTTTTAGTGTTTCAATGCTTGCGCTTGGGGCCCAAAGATCTGCTGACATATTTTCTCCAAAAAAAATCCCAGCTTAAGCTGGGATTTTATAAACAATGTTAAAGCTTACTTAACACGGCTTACGTATTCACCGTTACGAGTGTCTACTTTAATTACTTCGCCAATTTGTACAAATAATGGAACTCGTACTACAGCGCCTGTGCTAAGCGTTGCTGGTTTACCACCAGTACCCGCTGTATCACCCTTAAGGCCAGGATCTGTTTCAGTGATCTCAAGCTCAACAAAGTTAGGTGGTGTAACAGCAATAGGGCTGCCGTTCCATAATGTGATTGTACATAAATCATTTTCAACTAACCATTTAACTGCATCGCCTAGTGCTTTTTCGTCAGCAGCAATTTGCTCAAATGTTTCGTTGTTCATGAAATGCCAAAATTCGCCGTCTGTGTATAGATACGCTAAATCTGTATCCATTACATCAGCACCTTCAACTGATTCACCCGATTTAAAGGTTTTTTCAAGCACCTTACCAGAGATAAGTTTACGGATACGAACACGGTTGAACGCCTGGCCTTTACCAGGTTTTACCATTTCATTTTCTAAGATACTGCAAGGCTCGCCGTCCATCATAATTTTTAGGCCGCCCTTGAACTCGTTGGTGCTATAATTCGCCATCGTTTCCTCTATTTATATTTTTTCGAGTAATCTACATGCCAATGATACAAAGAAATGAAGCAAATTTGCATAAAAACTGGCAAAAAGAATTAGCAAATGTAGTTACCTGCCCAGAAACCTTGCTTGAAATGGTCGGTTTATCGAGCCAAGTCCATGAAAACGACCTAAAAGCCCGCAGTTTATTTCCGGTACGCGTGCCTATCCCTTTTATAAAAAAAATACGCAAAGGCGATCCAAACGATCCTCTTTTATTGCAAGTCATGCCACGCCATCAAGAATTTTTAACTAAGTCGGGTTTTAATAAAGATCCCCTACTTGAGCAAGATAACGAACAACCCGGCCTTTTACATAAGTATAAATCGCGTGTTTTAGTAATGTTTAAAACCGGCTGTGCAGTCAATTGTCGTTACTGCTTTAGAAGGCATTTTCCGTATCAAGAAAACCAACTTAATAAAAAAAGCCTGCTTGAAACACTAAGCTACATAAAATCTGATGCCAATATAAACGAAGTGATTTTAAGTGGTGGCGATCCGCTGATGGCCAAAGACGATGCAATAAGTTGGTTTTTAGATGAGCTTGAGCAATTACCACAAATTAAACGAATGCGAATTCATAGTCGTTTACCTGTTGTTATTCCTGCACGTATTACCGATGAGTTATGTGAGCGATTAGCAAAATCGCCATTAAAAATTATTTTTATTAATCACATAAACCACGCCAACGAAATAGACGCTGACTTTAAAGCTGCTATGCAAAAGCTTAAACAAGCAAACGTAACGCTTTTAAACCAAGCTGTAATTTTAAAAGATGTGAATGATACGCTCGATGCGCAAATAAATTTAAGCGAAGCGTTATTTGACGCAGACGTATTACCGTATTATTTGTATTTGCTCGATAAAGTTGAAGGGGCCAGCCACTTTGATATTAACGAAGAAGACGCGATAAAAATAATGGCAGAGCTATTAAAAGCCCTGCCTGGATTTTTAGTGCCTAAATTAGTGAGAGAAATAGGTGGTCAAAAAAGCAAAACACCTATCGACCTTAAGCTAATTTAAACATATATATTTACGTTGTTACCCAATGATGCAGTTACCGACTTAGCCGGTGTTTGTGCACTTGACGATTGTGCAGCACCTTCAATAAGTGCAAGTGCTGCTGCGCCATCTGCTAGTTGCTGCTTTTTAGATAAAGCAGCGCTATAAAGCTCACTGCCTTGGCCTGAGCCAGAAACAGCGGGTAAACTTGTGCCTGATATATTCATATAACAAACCTGACTTTTAAATGTAATCCAAGTATTATGTCGGCCATGCAGTACAAAGCTTTAGGAAAACCATGGATTCAATTATTGAACAACTCAATACTAATTTAAAAATTGTTTATCGTCAGGCGCTTGATGCCGACAAAAAACTCGATGAACTACAACAGCAAGGCCATGGCAAATTTAAAGCCTTATTTGCACAAGATGCTGGTTTTAGCTTTGAAGCTAAACGCTTTAAGCCGTATGTTCTTGACGTAGCCGCTGACGTTGAAAGCTTATCTAACGATGGTTTTGATGAAGAAAAACTTAAAACAACCGTTATTAAGTTACAACAAATACTCACGCTGTTAGCTACTTTTAAGTAAAGCTTAAAAATAAAAATGCCGCTATTTAGCGGCATTTTTATTTTAAGTTAATCTAAACTTGGTAATATTTGCTCACCAAACCATTCTGTTAATAAGCGTTTTTCGTAATATAGTGATTCTTCGCGGCCCATTTTAATTTTATCCATAAAGCCCATATCTTTGAGCTCCACATCAGTATCTTTACTAAGCACTGTACCGTCGTTATCGGTTAACGAATAATTAAGCTTAATTCGTGGAAAGTATATTGATTTTACTACGCGAATTTCCTCCATACCACCATAACGCACATCTCCCGCTAAATCTAAATCAGTAAACTCTACGTTTAACTTATAATCTTTTGGTAGTTGCTCAGCTAATTTAGACATATGTTTTTCAAAACTTGCCGCAATACTTTTGTGATACGAGCCCTTAGCTTGGTTAGACGCTCGCACATCACGATAATCATTAAAGTCATTCCATTTAACAACAGACTCACCAGCATGGGCAAGCGCAGGTAATGCGATACACATTGTTGTTGCTATTTTTTTAACTAAATTCATATCTTTCTCCAAAGAGGTAAACCAATCACAAAAGTGTGGATTGGAGTAAACTTAGTATTAGCTATTACTAAAGCTATTTTAGCACTTGTTTATTAACTATAACTTAATCTTACCAATCAAGTGTTACTTGTTTTGCACAAAATGTAATCAAAAGCATTTAATGTGCTGATATCAAAAAAATACGATTAAAATCATATAAATTACAGATAAAACATGTAAATCACCTCTATTTATGGTGAAATTAACTTAATTGATAAAAGGTACCCACGGAGCTTTCATGACTATTTTAGTAACCGGTGGCGCAGGCTATATTGGCTCGCACACTGTTTTAGAACTTTTACAGCAAGGTAACGATGTTGTTGTTATTGATAATTTAAGTAACTCATCACAAGAATCACTTGCGCGCGTAAAAAATATAACAGGTAAAGAAGCCACTTTTTACCAAGGCGATATTCTCGATAAACCCTTTTTAGATTCTGTATTTGCAAAGCACACGGTTGATAGTGTTATACATTTTGCGGGTTTAAAATCAGTAGGCGAGTCGGTTGCAAAGCCAGTTGAGTACTATCAAAACAACGTTCAAGGTACGCTTACGCTTGTTGATGCGATGCGCGATGCGGGTGTATTTAAATTGGTATTTAGCTCGTCAGCCACGGTTTACGGCGACCCAGCAAGCTTACCAATCAAAGAAGACTTTCCTGTGGGCGGTACTACCAACCCTTACGGCACATCTAAACTAATGGTTGAAATGATGCTACAAGATATCGCTAAATCAGATGAGCGCTTTGCGTTTGCTATTTTGCGTTACTTTAATCCAGTGGGTGCACATGAGTCGGGCTTAATTGGTGAAGATCCTAATGGTATTCCAAACAATCTTTTACCGTTTATCGCACAAGTAGCGGTAGGTAAATTAAAGCAACTCGCTGTATTTGGTGATGACTACGACACAGTTGATGGCACCGGTGTGCGCGACTATATACATGTTGTAGATTTAGCGATTGGTCACTTAAAAGCGCTTGATAAAATTGCCAGCAGCACGGGGGCATTAGTTTATAACCTAGGTACTGGTAATGGTTACTCTGTATTACAAATGGTTAATGCATTTATTAAAGCAAGCGATCAGGCTGTACCCTATCAGGTTTCACCTCGCCGCCCTGGTGATATTGCAGCGTGTTATGCAGCGCCAGAAAAAGCACTTAATGAACTTGGCTGGGAAGCAGTGCGCGGTATTGATGAAATGATGCAAGATACCTGGCGCTGGCAGTCAAATAACCCTAACGGTTATAAGGGTTAAGCAAAAACGGCAAGTGAGAAAACATAGTAATTATGTAGTTTTGCTTCTCTAAAGCGCAGCGACCTCTTAGCCTCTTTGTGAATAAATCACTTAAAACCTTATTGCACAAAGAGAAGAAAAAGAGGAATAAATGAGAAGAAACCAAAACCTAGAAATTACGAGCTTCGCGCGTCACGCCAGCAAGCTGCGCATCTACAGGTAATTAAACCATAGCGTTAAGTTTTGGCTGTAGGCGTAGCGCTTGCTCTCGCGAAAAGCGCAGCTTTTAATTACTTATATTTAAATACTTATATCCAGTATGTAATAACGAGTATATTCGTTATGTCTGTGCCCACTGTCTTAGTAAGTTATGGTACACACCTGTTAATTGAATAATCTCTGGGCTATCTTCTACTTTGCTGCGCAAACTTTGAATCGACATATCTAAATCAAATAACAAACCACGTTTTTCGTCGCTGTTTACCATGCTCTGTAACCAAAAAAATGAGGCTAATCTACGCCCACTCGTTACTGGCATTACACGATGTAAACTCGTTGAAGGGTACAACACCATACTGCCTGCTGGCAGCTTTACGCTATGTGAGCCATAAGTATCTTCAATAACAAGTTCACCGCCCTCATAGTCTTCGGGGTCGTTAATAAATAACGTCATTGATACATCTGTACGAATTTTTACTGGCGTACCCGGCACTTGTCTAATTGCATTATCTACATGTACACCAAACGATTGCCCGCCTTGATAGCAATTAAATAACGGAGGAAAAATTTTTGCAGGAAGTGCAGCCGACATAAACAAATTACTACGCGCAAGTGCTGCCATAATAATATCGCCAAGCTCTTGGCATTCAGGACTATTTTCAGGTAGCTGTAAGTTATTTTTTGCTTTGGTTGATTGATGACCTGCGGTAATACTGCCATCGGCCCACTGCGCTTTAAGCAAAACCTCATGGCAATACGCCACTTCTTCTTTCGTTAATAGCTCTGGAATTTTAACTATCATGTGCGCCCTCTCACATTTTCATCAAATAATTAAGGGCAGGTAATAGGCCTGCCCTTATGCTTACTTTTGTTTTTTAATTTGTTTTAAAATTAAAAAGAGTAGCTCGCTGTTAAACTAAACTTACGACCATCACCTGGTACAAAGTGTCCACCACCTAACTGATCAACGTAATCTTTATCACCTAGGTTTTCACCATTAAACTGCAGGCTCAAATCTTTTGATATGTCATACGCAACCATTAGGTCAAAAATAGTATAACCTGGCGCACGAGAGCGTGTTGACGTAGTGCCGTTGTAACGCTCACCTACATACTGCGCACCTAAACCAAACGATAACTTATCCGACATATCGTACGTAGTCCAAACACTCGCGCTATTTTTAGGCGTACGTGCAAGCTCGTTACCGATTTGAGTTGCGTCGTCGCCTAATGCTTCTGTTACTTCGCTATCTTGGTAAGTGTATGAAGCAATTACAGTCCACTCTTTAGTAATTAGGCCCGTTGCTGAAAGCTCTAAACCTTGAACGCGCTGCTCACCACCGAGTATTTCGTCACTTGAGCTATCTGCAAATGGGTCATCAGTACGGGCATTGGTTTTTTCAGTACGGAAAAGTGCAGCATTAGTCTGCAGGCGGCCATCCATTAGGCTCCACTTAGTTCCTAATTCATAACTGCGGCTTTCTTCTGCGTCTAAATCAGCTGCATTTGAACGCGTAGATACCGTTAGGCTTTCAGCCGATGGGTTAAATGAATTACCTGCGCCTAAATATACACTGCCATTTTCTGTAGGTTTATAAACTACAGCTGCATTCCAGCTAAATAAATCGTCACTTGTAGAAATTAAAGCGCTTGGATCATTGTAATCGTTGTGATAATCCGTAGTGAAGCTATCGAAGCGAATTCCACCTGTAACTTCCCATTGCTTGTTAAGCGTCACTGTATCAAATGCATAAATAGCTTGGTTTTTAGCTTTAGCTTCAATGCTTGTACCGTTACGGCCGTACACACCCGTAAATGCAATTGTTGCATCAGGGTTGTATAAGTCGTTACGTATTCCATCTTCAATTAGGTTATCAGGCGTAGTGGCAACAAAGTTATGGCGTGTAAACGTTTCATTTGCAAGTTCAACACCCACTACAACATCGTGAGTAAAGCCAGCAAATTCATAGTTACCAATTAAATCAACTTGAAGTGCAGCAAGTGAATTTTCTGTATCACGTGTTTTTTCATCTGCAAAGGTAATATCAGTGTCTGTTGTAACCGAGAAATAACGCGGTGCAGTTGTTACTGACTCACGCTTAACTTTACCTAAACGACCTTGCACACGTAACGTAGTATTTTGAGAAAAATCATACTCATAACGAGCTGTTGTTGAGTAAGCTTCAATATCTTCGTAATCACGGTAAATATTACCGTAAAAGTTATCAAAGTCGACAGGAGAAGGTGAGCGTGCACTATCTGCAAGTTCAGCTACTGGCGTATCACTGTAAACCCAAGGAATACCATAATCTGGTAAATTGTCTTGGCGTTGATACTCTAGGTTTAAATCAAAACGGCTGTTTGTACCAAGCCCTGTTGCAAATGCAAACGCAACAGCATTTGTTTCATTTTCAACATGGTCACGACCTGCAACATCACCTTTATCAGTAAGAAGATTGATACGTAGTGCGCTTGTATCGTTTACTTGAATGTTAGTATCAAAACGACCACGGTAATCGTTTTCTGTACCTAAACGTAGAGAAACGTCGTTAAAGTTGTCTAACTTCGCCTTTTTACTTTCTAAATTAATACTACCACCTGTTGCGCCACGACCTGAAACTGCAGAGCCTGGGCCTTTTGCAACTTCAACGGCTTCAATGTTGTAAATATCACGTGTGTAACCTGCAACATCACGAATACCATCAACAAAAATATCATTTGTTGCACTAAAACCACGAATCGACATGCTATCGCCAGTAGGTGAGCCACCCTCACCTGCTGCTAAAGAAATACCTGAAACATTACGCAAAGCATCACGTAGGCTATCTACGTTTCTGTCTTTCATTACCGCTTGGTTGATTACTGTTACCGTTTTAGCTGTATCGAGTAGCGGTTGAGTGTATTTATGCGACGTTGATTTTTCTACAACATAACTAGACTCAGTTTTAGTTTCTGCTTTGGTTACCGATAGTTCTTGAACATCCTGTGCACTTGCCCAAGTTGAAAGCGTAGCTGTAACAACCGCTGCAATTGGCTTCACGTACGCATTTCCTTTATTCGATGGCTTACTCATGGTTACTCCGTAGTTTTTATTAAGCACTTAACTATTGTTAATTTAAGGTACATATTTAATTTCGGCGAAATCCTACCACTCAAACAATGCAATGTAAACGATAACTGTTATCAATTGCATTGTTATGTGAATTCCTATATTGTATACACACTCAAAAATTAACAGTAATTACGCCCTTGTAATTGCTTGTCGTAACTTTCAGGATTGTTGTTAAGTAATGCGAAGCTTAATTAAACCAATTAGCGTAGTTATCGCGCTTTGTAGCACTATGGCAGTAAAAGCCGACACTGTTAGTGAGCTAGAACAACTCGTTAATAAATGGCTACAAATAGAAAATCAAAACACAGAATTAAATACTCATTGGCTTGAACAAAAAAGCAGTATGGAGCAAACCTTAACGCTTCTTAATGCCGAGCAGCAGCAACTTAGCGAGCTTAATCAGCGTAGAAAAAAAAGCACCAGTGAGCTTGCCCAAAAACGCGAACAGCTTGTAACTCAGCAATCAGAACTTGAAAATGATCAACAGCAATTAAATGATCAACTAGCACGTATTTCTAGGCAATTACTTTCATTACAAGTGCAACTCCCCCCGCCACTTTTGAGTAGTTGGAAAAACGCTGGTGATTTAAGCGATTCAAAACTCAGTACAACTGACAAATTACAAACAGCACTAAAAATGCTGACTCTACTTAATGATTTTCAACAACGTATTTCTATTCACGAAATGGCTATTAAGCATCCTGACGGGCAAGAAGTATGGGTTAAGCAGCTTTATTTAGGTGCAGCTCAAGCATGGTTTGTAAGCGAAGACTTAAGTTACGTAGGTATTGGTTTTCCAAGTGACTTAGGTTGGCAGTGGGAGTTTGATTCAAGCATTAATGCAGAACAAGTTGCACTGGGTATTGCTGTACAGCAAAAAAAGCGCGCTGCTGATTGGGTAACACTCCCAATATTAAGTTATGTAAATAAAAACCAGCAAGGGGCTAAATAATGGCTACTAACAGCATAATTAAAGTATTTAGCGCCACAGTTTTACTTTTTAGTGCAAACATATCTTTTGCAGCTAGCAGTGATGATGCTAAGCAAAGTATTTTAAGTGATATTAAAACAGCGCAGCGTACTCTAAGTAAAACTCAAAATAGCATTTCAAAAGAGCAAGCCACCCTTGCAAAGCAAATTTTTACCAAGCAGCAATCGCTCAGTAAATTACGCGAACAAGCAGCCGTTAATCGCCGCCTAGCTGACGAAAACACATTAAGCCTTGATCAGTTACAAACCCGATTAGACACTTGGCAACAGCAGCAGCAATATCAATTAAACTTACTTAGCCGTTTTGTACGCCAAAATACCAGCAATAGTGCTAGCAGTAACGAGTCGGCTAATAGCCAAAACGAGTTATTAAGCCGTGTTGTATCGCTAATTAATAATCAAGAGCAGGCACTTTATCCACAGTTAAAAAAACAATCGGTTGTGCTAAGTAATGGCGAATTAAGCCAAGCTAATACCCTTCAAGTCGGGCCTGTTGCATGGTTTAGTACGCAAACACCTAAACTTATGGGTTTATTAAATTTAGATGATGAATCTAATGCATTAAAAGTAGCGTTAGTACAATCAACAAGTGACGACAACCCACTCGATAATACTTTAAAGCAAAACGGTGTAGGCTCTACATTACTTACTTTTGATCCTAGTTTAACGCACTTAGTAACTAGCCAAGCCCAACAAGAAAGTCCGCTTGAACACCTAGAAAAAGGCGGTTTATGGGCTATCCCTATTATTTTATTTGCCTGCTTTGCACTTACCATTGCGCTATTAAAAGCCGCACAGCTACTGCGTTTAAGTAAAATTAAAATGCACTCTCAAATGCAATTACAGCAACTTTTTAAAGCTGAAAATAGCAGTGAATTTGCAGGTATGCAGCAGCAGCTATTTAACTTAACGCTGCAAAGCGAAAAAGGCCAAGTACGAGACGATCAATTATTTAATCAGTTAATTCATGATAAGCATAAACTCGATAACTTTATTGGCGCTATTGCCGTTACTGCAGCAGTAGCCCCACTACTTGGGTTATTAGGCACTGTTAGCGGCATGATCGAAACATTTAAAATGATGACCTTGTTTGGCTCAGGCGACCCAGAAGTTGTATCGGGCGGTATTGCACAAGCACTTATAACAACCGAACTGGGTTTAGTCGTGGCCATACCTGCATTGGTATTAAATGCACTGTTATCGCGTAAAGCAAAAGCGTACTACAGCCAACTAGAAGGCTTTGCATTACAGCTAAGCCAACTAGAAAAAGGAGATAACAATGTTTGAAAAGATAGTTAGTAACCCTATTTGCTGGTGTATTCTTTTACTCGCTTTATTTGTATACCAGCTGATTTTTCATGACTTACTGCACCTTAAACAATACCAAGCGCAGCGCAAAGGTTATTGGCAAGAAGTTAGCTCTATTTTAACTGCAGCGCTTCCGCTACTTGGTTTATTAGGCACCATTGTTGGTTTGCTTGATACATTTAAAGTAATGGCGCTGGGCCATAACGAGTTAATGAGTGACGCCATTGGTGACGCATTACTAACAACTCAACTTGGCCTAGTGTGCGCTATTCCTGCATGGTTAATGCAAGCTTACTTAGCGTATTCGCAGCGTAATCCTAAATTACATACGTTAAGTAAGCAGTTAGGGTAACACTATGCAATCACGATTAAAGCACAAGCTAGAGCAAGAAGCGGGGCAACATATTGATATGTCGCCGCTACTTGATGTGGTATTTATATTGCTAATATTTTTTATTGTTACAACCGTATTTGTACGCGAAAGCGGCGTTGAGGTTGATAAACCACAAGCCGTATCGGCCAGTCGTCTTGAGCAGCAAGTTATATTTTTAGCAATAACCGACAACCAACAAGTATTCTTTGATGGCGGCCAAATTGGTGTTGCCGGTGTACGTAGTAGTGTCGAGCAAATGTTAAAACAGCAACAACGCCCTGTGGTTATTCAAGCTGATAAAACAGTACCTACTGAGTTACTTGTTCAAGTAATTGACGAAGCAAAGCTGGCAGGCGCAGCGCAAGTTAACTTGGCTACGAAACAATAATATGCACACGATTAACCCGCTTCAAAAAACAAAAAACAATCGCCATCCGCTGTTTGCATTTGGCCTTAGCCTCATTGTGCTTAGTGCTGCATTACTGCTTTTATGGCTTGGGCAACTTGCAGAGCATCATATCCAAGACAAAGTGGTTGTACGTGAGATTGCCATGGTGGCACTGCCACCTCCCCCTCCTCCATCTATATCGCAACAGCAAACAAATGAGCCAATGCAAAGCTTAGCGGTAGAAGGTGCCGGCGCGTCAATCCAAGCCGTAAAAATTAAGATAAACAGTGATTTAAGTATTGTAAAACCCGATACACCCAACGTAAAAGTAAGCGCGCCACAATGGCAATCAATGAGTGTAAATTGGGATGCATTTAGCTTAAATCAACTCGATGGTCTCCCCACTTTACTTACTCCCGTCAAGGCCGTTTTACCAAAAAGCTTAACCCGCCGAGGTGTTGATGTATTTACTGTAAAACTCGATGTATTTATTGATGAAAGTGGCAAGTTAAGTTTAATTGAGGTAGTACAAAACCCATACCCTGAACTTAAACCAGCTATCGACAAAATTATTAAACAAAGCCGCTTTAGTGCACCTAAAAAAGAAGGTGAAACCGTACGCGCTCGCTTTATTTGGCCAATCGAATTTAAACCTTAAGCCTATTAAAATGAAAAATATGAATATATTTAAAACGCTAAAACCATTAACTCGCGCAGTTATCACTACTTTAATGTGCTCACTCCCTTTATTAGGTGTAACTAGCGTGCATGCAAGCGCTGCTAGTACGCCATTAAAAAGTGCGCCACTAAAAGTAACTTTATCGCCTAGCGATCCAACATGGCAGTTGGCTATAAATAATAAATTACTAGGCCCTACAGAGGTTCTTATTGAGCCGACCGAGCGCGGTTTTGCTCGCCAAGTACAACCACTATTACAAGCCGGTAATTACAGTGAAGTTGCGGCGCTATTTAAAGGCCGTGATATAAGCCAAGATAGCACTGCTTTAAACTTATTACGTGCACAAGTTCTGCTTTCAACAAAAGACTTTAATAACGCTGAACTAGCTTACTTAGCGTGTTTAAAAGCTTCACCTGATTTAGTAAAAGCACACCAAGGTTTGAGCCTTTTATACATGCAACAAGCAAAGTATGACAAAGCACAAACACACCTAGTTCACAGTATTGAACTTGGCCAAGCTGACGCACAAAGTTATGCGCAACTTGCTTATATACACGTGCAGCATAGCCAACCTTGGAGCGCAGTAGCGGCGTACCGCCAGGCGCTAATGCTAGCGCCAGAAACAAGCCAATATCAACAAGGGCTATTGTTTGCGTTAATTGAATCGGGTGATTTAAGTCAGGCAAGTGCGTTACTAAAAGAATTACTTAATAAAAGCCCTGATAAAGCTGAACTTTGGCTGCAACGTGCACAAATAGCATTACAGCTTGATCAAAAAAAGCAGGCGCTAGCTGCTATTGAAGTGGCCTTAAAACTCAACCCTAAAGATGCCAGTAACCAGCTTTTAGCAGCCCAGCTGCATTTAACTGAAGGCAGCACTGAACGCGCAGTGAGTTTATTAAAGCAAGGTTTAAAACACGCCACTAAACAGCAGCAAGTTGAAGTTATTAATACCACGATGCAAACTTTAGGCTGGCTTGTATCTCAACAAAAATGGGATTTAGCTAAAGAGCTAATAGGCAGCGCAAAAAGATTAACTAAGCGGCTGCCCCGCGATGAACAAGCGCAGTTTTCTGTATACAGCGCACAAATTGCTATGCAACAAGGTAATACTAAACGTGCTCTTAAAAGCTTAAATAATGCACTTAAAATAAACCCGAATTTAGGTGATGCCCTACTTAGTTTAGCAAGTATATATCGTAGTAAAGGTCAACTTACCCAAGCTAAACTTATGTATGTTCGTGCACAAGCTCTGCCTGATTACCAACTATCGGCGTGGCTTGGATTATCGCAAATAGCAATTGATTCTAAAGACTACCCGAGTGCGCTAAAGCATCTTAGAAAAGCATTACAAGCCAATCCACAACGCCAGGACTTAATTACTAATATTCGCGCCCTTGAGAATATAGTGCGCCAAGAAGGGTAAGTTTAACACCGTGGTTAAATTTACTTGTATAAGCACAGCTTGCTGGCTGTGACGAGCAAAGCTCGTAATTTCTATATGCAATAAGATCTTAAGTAATTTGTTCACAAAGAGGTTTAGAGGGCGCTGCGCTTTAGAGAAGTAAAAATATATAATTACTATTGTTTTATGTTTTCTCATTTACTCCTCTTTTACTTCTCTTTGTGCGATAAGTTTTTAGATAATTTATTCACAAGGAAGTTTAGAGGGCGCTTCGCTTTAGAGAAGTAAAAATACATAATTACTATTGTTTTATGTCTTCTCATTTACTCCTCTTCTGCTTCTCTTTGTGCGATAAGTTTTTAGATAATTTATTCACAAAGAGGTTTAGAGGGCGCTTCGCTTTAGAGAAGTAAAAATACATAATTACTATTGTTTTATGTCTTCTCATTTACTCCTCTTTTGCTTCTCTTTATGCAATAAGATCTTAAGTAATTTATTCACAAAAAGGTTAAGAGGGGCTGCGCTTCTCACGTGAGCAAGCTTGTTTACAATCAATATTAAGCGTTACCAATTTTGCATTTCGACTATGCGTGATTGCGTGCGCGCATATTCAAAGCTCAACTTTTTACCTTTATATAAATGTTCAATGTCGGTTTGCGCATTTATTACTAGCAATTTATGGCAATCGTAAAATTCATCGACTAAGGCAATGAAGCGCCGTGCTTCGTCGTCAAAAGTGTGCTCATCAAGTGTTTGTTTTTCGCGTTGGTAGCTATCTTCTATACCGTGAACAATAACTTTACCCGTTGCTTTAACACCCATTTGCGGCACGTTCGATACATACAACACATCAAATTGCGTTGCTAAAAACATATAATCGTTAGCACTACGCGGGCCGGAGCATAGAGCCATAAAATCAATCATCAAGGCATTATCGGCTCTTAATAAATAAGGTAAATCGCGCCCATGCACACTAACTGTATTGCTGGATGTTACAACCGGATACGAAGCTAAAAACTCATTTTGAAAATCGCGTTTAGGTAAATTAATAAAATAGTGACGACTGTTTTTACCATATCTAAAACGGTGATCGTCCTCCCCTGCTACGTTAATTATATGACAATGGTTATTAATTAAATCGATAGTAGATAAAAATCGCGCTCGTTGTAGGCCGTTGTAATAAAGCAGCTCTGGCTTTGCGTTCGATGTGGCCACCAGCACAACACCTTGTTCAAACAATGCATTGAACAATCTGGCCATAATCATGGCATCGCCAATGTCGCTCACAAAAAACTCGTCAAAACACAGTACTCGAATATTTTTAGCCCACTGTTTTGCAATTAGAATGAGTGGATTTTTTTGACCTTGTAGCTGCGAAAGTTGGGCATGCACTTGTGCTATAAAATGATGAAAATGCAGCCGCTGCTTTTGCTCAATAGGTAGGTTTTTATAAAATAAATCCATTAACATGGATTTACCACGCCCTACGGGTCCATATAAATAAATGCCTTTTATTAAAGGCGCTTTTTGCCACCATGATGTGTGAGCTTGAAGTTGCTCGCTTAGCGTATTTAAAGCTTCCACCGCATTTTGCTGCGCAGCATCAAAACACAGTTCACCTGTGTCTATTTTTGCTTGGTAAAGGCTTAAAATTTGTGTGCTGTGCACTGTCATGGTATTTCACTATCGGCTATAATCGCGCCCATTGTAGCCGACTAAAAATGTGAACCAAAATGAAATTCCCTTGCCGCTTAGATAAATTTATTAGCCACTTAGCTGAAATACCGCGCACGCAAGCTCGCGCTAGTATTAAGCGAAAAGAAGTAAGCGTGAATGGCGAAGTAATCACATCACATAATTTTCAGCTAGCCCAGCAAGATGAAGTATTGCACCAAGGTGCACCTTTGGTATTTTTAGGTAAGCGCTATTACATGCTAAATAAACCTGTTGGCTATGTATGCGCTAACAGCGACGAGCTACATAAAACTGTTTTTGACTTACTTGATGAGCCAAATATGAGCGACTTTCACGTGGCAGGTCGCCTTGATATAGATACCACAGGGTTAGTTATTATTACTAATGATGGCGATTGGTCACATAAAATTACGTCGCCTAAAAGCAATAAATTTAAAACCTACCTAGTCGAAACTCAAGAGCCTATTACCGATGAAGCCCTTGAGCAATTACGTACAGGTGTCATGCTGCATAACGAAAAAGATTTAACCCGCCCAGCTATTGCCGAACGACTTGCTAATTACGGACTGCGTTTATCAATAAGTGAAGGAAAGTATCATCAAGTTAAGCGTATGCTTTACGCGGTAGATAACAAAGTGGTTGAGTTACATCGCGAGCAGATTGCGGAGATTACCCTAGATGAAAACTTGGCCAGTGGTGAATATCGATTATTAACACCCGAAGAAATTAAGTTATAAAAGCGCTTTAAAGGAGCCTAAGGCTTGGACTATTAGTTAAAACAATATAGCCAAACTTTTACTTGAGCCTGTTGGCTTGCTCTACTAAAATAGCGCCCTTCAAAATTACTAAGGTCGGCCGTGTTAGTTAACTACAATCCCCCTATGAGTCCGTATTTAACGATACTTTTTCAGGATGACGACTTACTGATAGTTAATAAACCAAGTGAGTTATTAACTGTCCCAGGTAAAGATCCTAAACATGCCGACAGCTTAATTAATCGTGTTAATCGTGTTTTTCCAACAGCAAGAATAGTGCACCGCTTAGATATGGCGACTTCTGGCATACTGTGCCTTGCCATGAATAAAGCAGCGCACAGACATTTAAGTATGCAGTTTCAAGAGCGCGAAACAGCGAAACGTTATATCGCACGTATATACGGACACCTTGAAGCTGAAACAGGGTCAGTAGATTTACCCCTTATTTGTGATTGGCCTAATCGCCCTAAACAAATGGTTGATCACGACAGAGGTAAACCTTCGCTTACGCATTTTAAAATACTTGAGCGTGAAGAAAATGCAACCCGTGTAGAGCTAACCCCCATCACTGGTCGCTCGCATCAACTACGTGTGCATATGTTAAGCTTGGGTCATCCTATTTTAGGTGATAGACTTTACGCCCATAAAGAGGCGCTTGCTGCTGCTCCTCGCTTACAATTACATGCTCAAATGCTGAAGTTAAAGCACCCTAAAACTGAGCAAGTACTTACTTTTGAAGCTGAGCCAGAATTTTAACCGGCGCAAACACTTCTTAAATTATTAAACTTTTAGATGACCTTGCCGATACCTAACTAATTGTCATTAGTTAGGTGCGTTATGCTATTTTCACGGTTTTTAAAGGCAGCTTTTTTTATACAGCTCAGCTGTGCGCTACTTTTAGCTAACCCTATTAGCGCGGCTGAACATATTGCTCCACCTAGCCTATCAAGTATTGAAAATAGCGATATTGAGCGACTACTTCCAAGTGATGAAATAAAGCCAATATTGGCGGGTGAAACAGAATTTTTAAGCCTTTACAGCGAGTATATGAGTAGTAATTTTAGAGGTATCGTAATACTTATACCCGATTGGCATTCTTCACCTACCAATAATTCAGGTATGAGCTACTTGCGCAAAGAGCTTAATAATTTAGGTTACAGCACCTACGCAATGACAGTGCCCGACATTGACTGGCAAGCAAGTAAACTGGCCGAAACAATGCCCAGCGAAACCGAAGCTGCGCCTAGTAAAGCCGATGAGCCTGCATCACCCGACACAGCAACAAACGCACAATCACAGCCTGCAAAAATCAAAGGTGAGCCTCATTACGTTAATGCAATAGAAAAAGTAACTGACGACATACTTGATGACTATAAAATAAATCTCATTTCTCGGTTTAATGCGCTGTATCAAACCGCTATGGAAGATTCGAGTAATATAGTGGTTATTGCACAAGGTACTAGTGCGGGTGTGTTGTTGGAGTACTATGCAGACTTTCCGGACGAGAGACTAGATGCGTTTATAAGTTTAAGCAGTTACTTACCTAATACTAAACGTAACGAAAGTTTGAGCCAAACAGCGTCACTTGTTACACCCGCCTTGCTTGATATTTACTACGCAAATGACAGCACAGACACTTTAATGAGCCTTAAAAGTCGTCAGCGCTGGGTTAACCGAAACGCAAAATTTGATTACCGCCAACGCCAATTGTTTGGCCTGCGCGATCAACCAGGTCAACACGCACGCCTAACAAAAGAAATAGACGGGTTTTTACGCCGACTTTTTTAAATACTCATAAGCGGCTTGAATATCTTGGCTCTTTTTAACAGCCAATTCCATCATATGCTTTGGTAAACCTTGCGACACTAATTTATCTGGATGATGTTGCGACATAAGTTTACGGTACGCTACTTTTATATCACGCTGCGTTGCATCGCTATTTAAGCCTAATAACGCCAATGCTTGCGCACGGTTCATATTATTATTTGGCGGTACATGATGGCCAGAACCCTCACGGTAGCTACTACTTTGACCTTGGTTTTGTTGCTGCTGATTAAAGCGCTGTTGTTGCTTTCTAAAGTTAAACTCAGCTTGATAACGTTTTAATACAAATGCAAAGTGTGTTTTAGAAATCCCTAACTGCTTACTTACCTCTGCTAATAATTGCTTTTCTTGTTCAGCTAATACCCCGTCAGAAAACGCCATTTGTATTTGTATTTCTAAAAATAACTGTATTAGATCGTTTCGTTTAGCAAAGCGTTCTTTAAAATCGTGTACTGTTTCTTTAAGTGAAAAGTCACTCTCTTTACCTGACTGAAATGCATGCTGTGCTTCGCGGCGCTCTTCCCCCTTTAAACCCATTTCGTCCATGAACAAGTTAGCCGCTTTTATATGTATTTCGCTCACTCGGCCATTCGATTTTGCAATGTGCCCCATAACAGCAAAGCAGCTTGAAAAGAATAAAGCTTGGCGCTCGTGAACATCGTCACCACTAAATAAGCTAGAAAAACCGCCTGCTTTATCAAAGTTATTTTTTAAGCTTTTATCAAATAAATGACCTAGGTATAAACCTAAAATAGCACCAAATATTTTGCCAAACATAAAGCCAAAACAAAAACCGAGAATTTTTCCCCACATCTATAATACTGCCTTCTTAAAAATTGAGTTGTTACGCCTCAAGGCGCGTGTTTAATTGGTTTAAACGCTCTGGTGTACCAATGTCATCCCACTGCCCTATGTAGAGCTCAGTAGAGACTAAATGTTCATTTAGCTTTTCACGTAAAATAGGCCCTAAAGGGCGAATACCTTGCGTTAATCCTTTAAAAAAATCAGCCTGATACCGGCCAATCCCCGAAAAGGTATATTTTTGACTCTCGGCCGACAAATGGCTCAATGCAAAGTCGCCATCTGGATTGTGTGGCGGGTTTTCTATAAGCACTATGTGCGCCTCACCGGGTTGCAAATGAAGTTGCATTAGCGCGCTTACATCGTAGTCAGTGTATACATCGCCATTTATTACAATGAACGAGTCGCCCAACAACGGTAACGCTTCAATAATACCGCCGGCAGTTTCAAGGCCACCTTCAACTTCTTGGCTATAAAGTATATTTACGCCCAATTGACTGCCATCTTTAAAGTAGTCTTTTATTTTATCACCCTGCCACGCAAGGTTTATTACAATATCGGTAATGCCGGCAGCTTTAAGGTTATTTATATGGTGCTCAATAAGTGGTTTTTCTGCCACTTTTAACATTGGCTTTGGCATATTTTGCGTTAGCGGCATCATTCTTTGCCCACGCCCTGCAGCTAAAATCATCGCCTTCATGAGCGCTCCTTTGCCAACTTTTCAGTCACTTTTGGCACTATGGTATTCTTTGTCCACTCACTCAATGCTTTAAGCTCTGGGTAATTTGCTGCCACTTCAATAATGTAATCAAGCGTCGGTAAAATATTATCTAAATAACCTGTTTTACCATCGCGTAAATACAATCGACAAAATATACCCGCAGCCTTTAAGTGGCGCTGTAATCCGGTTAAATCAAACCAATATTTAAACTCATCGAATGAAGTGTTAGCCAGTAAATTTTGAGCTGTAAATTCTTGATAAGCAAAATCAAGCAAACTTGTTAACTCTTGCTCTGGCAATTTAAAGTAGCAATCGCGTAGTAGCGATACTAAATCGTAGCAAAGCGGCCCGCGTACAGCATCTTGATAATCTATAATGGCCCACTGGCCGTCACTATTCATAATATTACGGCTATGGTAATCACGATGAACGGTAACCGTAGGTTGCTCAAGCATGGCCTTTATTAATAGCTCTGAACTTGTTAGCCACATTATTTTTTGTTCTGCACTAAGTAACTCATTAATAAAGTCGCTTACTAACCATTGGCTAAATATATCAAGCTCTAGCTTTATAAAATCTTCGTTATACGCTTGCATAGCAGAAGCTGTGGGCGTTTTTGCCCATTGAGCGCTTAAACTAATTAATGCTTGATAGTGCTCGGTGCGGTTTGCATCATCAAGCATATCAGCTAGGTGCGTACTGCCTAAGTCACTGAGAATAAAAAAGCCCTGTTTCTCATCACTTGCAATAATAGTGGGAAGTAAAAAGCCTTGCTCTACAAACACCTGGTTTAGCGAAATATAAGGTTCGTTATTCACTTTTTTTGGATCTGAGTCCATCACTATTAAATGTTTATTATCGTGATTTAAACGATAATAACGGCGAAAGCTAGCATCCCCCGTGATCGCGTTTAAAGTATGCGACTTGGCATTAAGGTGTGTGTTTATAAATTGTTGTAAATTCTCAAAGCGTGTCATTTTATTAGATATCTATTTTTATAGGTCAATTACTGTAATTGCCATTATTTTCCTTTATTATGTGTATATTATATTAAACACAAAGTATTAAGGTCGATAAATGAGCAAAACCTGGGGCATATTGATGCTAAGCGTAGTTAGCGCACCATCGCTTGCCGAAACTGAACTGGCACACAACCTTTGTGGCATTTCAATGCAAACCAGAGCTTGGCAACCACTTGAAGGCCTTAACCTTGGTGAAGTTGATATCCAAGCTGATGATGTTGAGCTACTTGGCACTCAAAGCGCTGAATTTACCGGCAATGTTGATATTAACACCCTTAAGATGAGTTTGTCCGCACAAACTGCGTTGATAGACAAACAGCGTGGTTTATTAAATGCAACGGGACCAATTACTTATCAAGACTACGTAAGTAAAGTAAACAGCACCGGATTAAATGCCGATTTAAATAATTCAGAAGTCAGTTTGTTAGGCGCCGACTACAGCCTAACCGAACAACAAGGTAAAGGCGGCGCTGAAAAGCTCACTGTTAATCAGTCTGGCCTATTACTCATGAATGCAAGCTTTACTACTTGCCCAAGTGACACCCCAGCATGGGAAATTGAAGCTGACGAAATAAACCTTTCACGCGAAGAAGGCTGGGGCGAAACATATAACGCCGTATTGCGTATTTTAGATACACCGGTTTTATATTTACCTTATTTTACATTCCCGCTGGATGAGCGCCGTAAATCGGGCTTACTTACCCCGACCATTTCAAGCTCTGACAAATACGGCCTTGAAACAATTACGCCGTATTATTTAAATATTGCACCTAACTTTGATGCCACTATTACCCCTCGTTATATGTCTAACAAAGGGCTGCAATTACAAACAGAATTTAGATACCTAACAGAGCAACACGAAGGCTTAGTAGGGATTGAATACTTAGATAGTGATGATTCTGAGCCTGATTTGAATGAACGCTACATGTTTCATTGGCAACAGCAAAGCTACCTAGGTGAAAACTGGCGCGCAAACGTTGATGTAACCAATGTGAGCGATGATAACTACATCACCGACTTAACTTCAAACTACGCAAGTAAAACCGATACTCAATTGTATCGTACTGGTTCACTTACCCATTTAGGTGATACATGGCGAACCGATATTAAAGTGCAAAACTTTGAAGTACTCGGCGATCACTTAGAGTCATACACTGCAATACCACAAGTTAATTTTACGCAAACAGCGCCTTGGCGTTTTGATAATTTTGACTTTAGTGTGTCGGGCGAGATTAGTCATTTTACTAATGATTCATCAGAAGTGGCCATAGACAGCGCAACTCGTGTACACGTAGAGCCAAAAGCACGCTACAACTACGCTACGCATGCGTGGTCATTTTTATCTGAAGTAAGCTTATTACAAACTAATTATAAGCAAAGCGGAAACTTAACCGGCACGCAATACAGCGATACCGTATCGCGTACTATCCCAAAAGTACGTTTGTACTCTCAGCTTAACTTTGAGCGTGACGCATCTTACTTTTTTGAAGATGGTATACAAACACTAGAGCCGCAAATTCAGTATTTATATACACCTAATAAAGATCAGTCAGACATTGGCTTGTTTGATACAACCAAACTGCAAGATGATTATTATGGTTTATTTAGAGACGTGCGCTTTTCGGGTGTTGACCGTATAGCAGCTGCTAATCAGTTTACTTTAGGTGCTACAACGCGCTTATTTGATAAAAAACAAGAAGAAGTGTTTAACTTTAGTGCGGGCCAAATATTTTATTTAAGTGACGATGCCAAGCCAACAGAGCAAGGCTTAAACTCAGACACTAATTATAATGCACTATTTGCAGCTCAAACCATGTTACATTGGCACCGCCGTTGGTACCTCGCTGGAGGTATTCAATATGATACAGATGGCAAGCAAATGGTACAGTCAAATGTAACGCTTGATTATAAAGGTGATAATAATCAGCTAGTACAATTGAACCATCGCTATGCAAATGATGTCTCAGGAAATACAATCGAGCAAGCAGGTGTATTTACAAGTATTCCTATTAGCGACGAATGGCAATTTATTGCGAGCTATCATCGAGATCTTGAAAACAACAGAAGTATCGAAGTATTGAGCGGGTTACAGTATGAATCATGCTGTTGGGCTATCCAAATTACTGGCCATCGCCAAATTGAAACTGATTTAAATCAGTCAATAGGACAAGAACAAGCAACTTTTGATTCAGGTATTAGTTTGAATTTTGTATTAAAAGGACTTGGCAGTAAAAGCCGTTATGATGCACAAAAATTATTACAACAAGGTATTTTTGGCTATCGTAGACCGTATTTTCTTAGTAACTAGAGTACTATCAGCAAGAGTAGTAAAAAGAATATGAATTTAAAAAAATTATTAACATCAGCAGTTTTAAGTGCCAGCCTTTGTCAAAGTGTAATGGCTGCACCAGTAGAAATAGATAAAGTTATTGGCGTTGTAAACCAAGGCGTAATTTTAAAAAGCGAAGTAGACACCATAATTGATCGTGTTAAAAAGCAAGCACAAGAACAAGGCCAGCAATTACCAAAAGATGAAACACTTCGTGTACAAGCTGTAGAGCGTTTAGTTAATCAAGCGCTTATGATACAAATGGCTGAGCGTATGGGATTACAAATCTCAGACAGCCAACTCGATCAAACTCTCGCTAACATGGCAAAAGAGCAAGGCGGAACAATCGCCGACTTACGCCGCACTATTGAAGGTTCGGGCGAAAGCTTTCAAGCTTACCGTGAAGAAATTCGTAAAGAAATCACAACGCAGCAAGTAACACGTGCAAGCGTTGATCGTCGTATTTATATTAGCGAACAAGAAGTTGATAACCTTTTAAAAATTATGGAAACCCAAGGTCAAAGTGCTGAAGAGTACGACATTGGTCATATTTTAATAGATATCCCTAACGATGCGACAGCTGACGAAATTGCTGATGCAAAAACACGTGCAGATAAGGTTATTGAGCTATTAAACGATGGCCAAGAATTTAAGCGTATTGCTATTTCATCATCAAGCGGCTCTAAAGCACTTGAAGGTGGACAACTTGGTTACATGGGCATTAACGAAATGCCATCGCTTTTTGCTGAAGCAGTAAAAGGCCAAAAGAAAGGCGCTATTGTTGGCCCACTTCGCTCTGGTGCAGGTTTTCATATCATTAAAGTACAAGACGTTCGTGGTCTACAAGTTGTAGAAACAACTGAAGTACGTTCACGCCATATACTTATTAAACCTTCAATTATTTTAAGTGAAGAAAAAGCACGCTCAATGCTTGCAGGCTTTGCAAAAGACTTACGTGCAGGAACAGCCGACTTTGGTGAACTTGCTAAAGAGTACTCAGAAGATCCAGGCTCTGCACTTAAAGGTGGCGAGTACGATTGGACAGATCCAACTACCTACGTACCTGCGTTTAAAGATACATTACTTTCTCTTAAAGAAAATGAAATAAGCGAACCGTTTAGAACACAGTTTGGTTGGCATATTGTGCAGTTACTTGGTAAGCGTGTAGCTGATAAAACTGAACTAGCTAAACGTAACCGTGCTCACGGTATGTTGTTTAACCGTAAATTTAAGGAAGAAAGTTTTAACTGGCAGCAAGAAATGCGCGAGCAAGCTCACGTTGAAATTTTCCCTATAGACCAATAAATATGACTCTAAGAATTGCTATTACACCGGGTGAACCAGCCGGTATTGGCCCAGATTTACTACTCACGCTTGCTCAGCAAGCGTGGGACGCTCAACTAATAGCGATTGCTGATGGCAAACTATTAAAAGAGCGTGCAAAGCATTTAGGCTTAACAATAAATTTAATTAACTTTGATGATAATGCCCCTGCCATAGCAGCACCTGCGGGCAGTTTGTATATTCATCAGGTTGATTTAGGTGCGGATGTAGAGCTTGGCGTACTAAATGACGGTAACGGCCAATACGTGTTAGATACCTTGCGTATAGCAAGTGAAAAAAACATGGATGGCACGTTCGATGCGGTTGTTACGGGCCCTGTTCACAAAGGCATTATTAACAAAGCGGGCATTTCATTTAGCGGACACACTGAGTATTTTGCGCAGCAATCAAATACTGCAGATGTAGTTATGATGCTTGCAACTGAAGGTTTACGCGTTGCACTTGTAACCACGCATATTCCACTTGCGTATGTATCGCGTGCCATTACTCCTGAGCGCTTAACTAAAGTAGCGGGTATTTTAAATCACGACCTACAAACTAAGTTTGGGATAGAAAAACCACGTATTTTAGTGTGTGGCTTAAACCCACATGCGGGTGAAGATGGCCATTTAGGCCGTGAAGAAATAGAAACAATCACCCCAACGCTTGAAATACTTAGAAGCGAAGGGATGAATTTAATTGGCCCACTACCGGCCGATACCTTATTTCAACATAAATACCTATCTGAAGCAGATGCAGTACTTGCTATGTATCACGATCAGGGATTACCTGTGCTAAAATACAAAGGATTTGGTAAATCGGTAAATATTACCCTTGGCTTACCATTTATCCGCACCTCAGTTGACCACGGTACTGCACTCGATTTAGCAGGGACTGGTACAGCTGACGTTGGCAGTTTTGAATTAGCGATCCGCGAAGCAATTAAGCTCGCCCAAGAAAAAGCACAAAATCAATGACCGATAAAGTACATTTAGGACACCGCGCTCGTAAGCGTTTTGGGCAAAACTTTTTATTTGATGAATCTATCATCGATAAAATAGTCTCTGCGATTGATCCTAAACCAGAAGACAACTTAGTAGAAATTGGCCCCGGCCTTGGCGCAATTACTGAGCCAGTAGCCGACTTAAGCGGCCATTTAACGGTTGTTGAATTAGATAAAGACTTAGCACAACGATTAATTGAACACCCATTTTTGGGTCCTAAATTAACCGTTAACCAAGGCGATGCAATGACGTTTGACTTTGCAAGCTTGGTTCGCGATGACAAAAAATTAAAAGTGTTTGGTAACTTACCTTACAATATTTCGACACCGTTATTGTTTCACCTTTTTGAATTTTCAGATCATATTGAGCACATGCACTTTATGCTTCAAAAAGAAGTAGTAAAACGCATGGTAGCAAGCCCAGGTAGTAAAACATTTGGCCGCTTAAGCGTAATGACTCAATACTACTGTAATGCAATGCCGGTTGTTGAAGTACCACCTGAGTGCTTTAAACCAGCGCCAAAAGTTGACTCTGCTGTTATTCGTTTAATACCTAAAAAGCCAGAGCAACGTACAGCAAAAAGCGTTAAAATTTTAAACACCGTGTGTTTAGAAGCATTTAACCAGCGCCGCAAAACGCTACGTAATAGTTTAGGTAATTTACTTACCGCAGAAGAACTAACTAGCATTGGCATTGATATAACGCTGCGTGCTGAGCGCTTATCTTTACAACAATTTATTGATATAGCTAACTGGATTTATGACAACAAGCAGTAACATTGGATCGCCTGTAAAGGTATCTGTAGAAACATTTTACGTAGAAGGTCAATCTCAACCTGAGCTTGAAAAATATGTATTTGCTTACTCGGTAACAATTAAAAACCATAGTTTATGCAGTGCAAAATTACTGAGCCGCTATTGGTTAATTACCGACGCAAATGGCAAACAAGTAGAAGTTGAAGGCGAAGGCGTTGTTGGCGAAATGCCAGATATTGGCCCAGGCGAAAGCTATAAATACACCAGCGGTGCAATTTTAGATACACCTGTAGGTACTATGCAAGGCCATTACACGTTACGCAACGAGTTTGGCTCTGAGTTTCAGGCGCCTATTAATGTGTTTCGTTTGGCTTGCCCTAACATTTTGCATTAAGCACTTAGATGGCAGATTATGCGATAGGTGATTTACAAGGGTGTTTTAGTGAATTTAACACCCTTTTACAACGGGTTGATTTTAACCCAAGTAAAGATCACCTATATTTAGTTGGCGACATAGTTGCTCGCGGGCCTGACTCCCTAGCCTGCTTAGACTATATTTATCAACATCAAAATAGCATGACCATCACTTTAGGCAATCACGACCTTCACATGGTTGCCTGCTACTTTCTTAACAAACCTATAAATCCAAAAGATAAATTAAACTCAATATTTGAAAGCCCTAAATTGGCTAACTACATCGCTTTTTTACAAACCCAGCCATTGGCTTTAGAGCTTATAAAACATAACTGCTTTATATCTCACGCGGGGTTAAATCCCGATTGGTCTGTTGAAAATGCGCTAAAAAAAGCTCAATTTGCACAAAGCTGTTATCAATCAAGTAACGCAAAAGCGTTTTTTGAACACATGTATCAGGCTCACCCAGCTAGGTGGTCTAACACCCTTGATGACTTTGCAAAGTTTAGATACATAGTGAATTACTTTACCCGCATGCGTTTTTTAACAAGTGATAACAAACTCGAGCTTAATGCAAAGGGTGCAATAACCGACAACGACACTCTCACTCCTTGGTTTAACCACCCCAATATAGCTAAATCTAAACACGATATTATTTTTGGTCACTGGGCCGCACTTGAAGGTAGAACAGGTAATTCACGGGTTCACGCCCTAGATACAGGCTGCGTATGGGGTAACACCATGAGCCTAATGGAGCTGAGTACTAAAAAAGTAATCGTAGAAAATTCCCACCTTTCGTCTAAATAAACTGAAAAAAAACAATACATCTGTTAGATTTATCAATTAATAGTTAAAATTAATTAAAGTAATTGATTTTAATTACTTAACTTATTGGTACAAACGCCGATAAGTTTTAATTGAAGTACTTTTTGAGTGGAAATCTTATGAACCTGACAGTAAGCCAGCGTATTTGGGGTGGTTTTATATTTATCACACTATTATTATTAATAATTGGTGGTAATTCCTTAATAAAAATTGCAAATATTGACCGTTCCACTCAAAAAGTGAACCAACTATCCCTCCCAGCATTAAATAAAAGCTCTGAGCTACAAGCCGAATTTATTTTAATGAGTAAAGCCGCACAAGCGAGCTTTTACACAACATCAGCCAATGAGCTTGCGCCAATAAAAGCTCAGGTCCTTGAGCAAAAACAATTGTTCAACACGCTGCACCGTGAGCTTCAAGACGTAGTAAAAAACGATGCTGCGCTTAATCAAAGTAGCCAAAATGTAGAAAAAACCTACTTAAGCTTTTTAAGCACCGTCGAAAACTTATTAGAAGACAAAGCAAAACAACTAGCATTAAATAAAACATTAAAAGCACAATTAGAAAATATAGAACTAAGTGCAGAAGATGCTAACTCTGTTGTACTCGATATTACCGACATTGACGGGTTTGAACAAAACCACCCTCGCGCTTATCAAGCTGCAAATAATTTAGAAAACAACTTTATGTCGGTAGTTAGTAACAGCACCGACATGCTAACAGTTAAAACGCTTAATACTCTCGATATTGTTAAAAACGAGCAAACGTATTACCTTGAAGAAGTAGTACGTACCGTTGATTTAATTAAGCCAGCAATAGAGCAAACGCATAGCGACTTATATTCAAGCCTAAAAGAGTATGTTGATATTTTAGAAAATAACATCAAGGGCAGTAACAGCTTAGCGGCAAACAAAAAACGTTTAATTGATTCGATTACGCTTACGCAATCAGAGCTTGCACAGTCAGAGCAAGCCACCAAAATGGCACTTAACCAAATTGACGAACTAGTTAATCAAGCGAGTGACGTTGCGTTTAAATTACAACAAGGTGTGCGCAGCGACGTTGACTCAGCTAATTTATGGACCTGGGTTGGTATGGTTATAGCCACTCTTTTAGCAATTGTGATTGCCATTATTACTGTTAGCCGCATTACTAAACCACTTGCCGAAGTTAATCGCATTTTAGATATTGTTGCCAGTGGCGACATGACACAACGTTTAGACGACAGCGCTCAAGACGAGTTTGGCGAACTATCTAAAAGTTGTAATACACTAATTGACAGCCTACGCAGCCTAATTAAAGGTATTATTTCGCGCTCGACTCAGCTTGCAGCAGCATCAGAGCAAACATCAGCCATTACCTCAGAATCAAGCCAAGCAATTCGTAACCAGCAAGCACAAGTTGAACAAGCCGCAACGGCAACAACCGAAATGAGTAGTACATCGCAAACAGTTAGTAACAGCGCTCAACAAGCACTTAGCGAAATTAAAAATGCTGATAAAGAAGCTGAACGCGTTAAAGGTATTTCGAATAACAATAAAGCAACGATCGAACAGCTAGCACGTGAAGTAGACGATGCCTCACAAGTTATAAATAAACTGCATCAAGATAGCGCATCAATAGGCAGCATTTTAGATGTAATACGCGGAATAGCGGATCAAACGAACCTACTTGCACTAAATGCCGCAATTGAAGCTGCGCGAGCTGGTGAATACGGCCGAGGCTTTGCTGTTGTAGCTGACGAAGTGCGCTCTCTAGCGAGTAAAACTCAAGAGTCGACCCAAGAGATACAATCAATGATTGAGTCGCTACAAACAGGCGCTGAAGCTGCAGTAACGGCAATGAGCAAAGGTAAGCAACGCGCTGTATCGTGTGTTGAGCAAACCGACCTAGCAAGTAGCGCACTTGATTCGATTACATTTGCAGTTTCGCAAGCCCACGACGTAAGTGAAGAAATTTCGACTGCCGCACTTGAGCAACAACAAGTAGCACAAGAAATTAGCGAACGCCTTGAGTCGATTGTAGCCATCGCAGAGCAAACAGCCGAAGGCGCAAACCAAACTAATATCTCAAGTTCAGAAGTAGCAAAACTGGCTGAAGAGCTTCGCTTGTCGGTAGACGAATTTAAAGTTTAGGTTTACTAAAACGATTAAAAAACCCCGATGGTACACAGTACCATCGGGGTTTTTTGTTTATTAGGGCTTTAAAGTGAGGTATAAAACCTTACCGGTAAGCGCCGCTCTTACTCACGTAAAAACGCAATTTTAAACATTTATATTACCTGCTTTTGCCTTCACTAAAGTGCAGCGCCCTCTTAACCTTTTTGTGAATAAATTACTTAAAACCTTATTGCACAAAGAGAAGTAAAAGAGGAGTAAATGAGAAGAGACTAAAACACAGAAATTACGAATTTTGCTCGCCTACAAGTAAATTTAACCACAGCATCAAACTTTCCAGGTAGGCGTGAAGCTTGCTCACGCGAAAAAAGTAGCTTTTAATATTTATACTTAATAGACTACCTACTTTTGGCTTCTCTAAAGTGCAGCGCCCTCTTAACCTCTTTGTGAATAAATTACTTAAAACCTGATTGTACAAAGAGGAGTAAATGAGAAGAGACTAAAGCACAGAAATTACGAATTTTGCTCGCCTACAAGTAAATTTAACCACGGCGTCAAACTTTCACAGTAGGCGTGAAGCTTGCTCACGCGAAAAGCGCAGCTTTTAATATTTATACTTAATAAATAACCTACTTTTGGCTTCTCTAAAGCGAAGCGCCCTCTTAACCTCTTTGTGAATAAATCACTGAAAACCTGATTGTACAAAGAGGAGTAAATGAGAAGAGATTAAAGCACAGAAATTACGAATGTTGCTCCCCTACAAGTAAATTTAACCACGGCGTCAAACTTTCACGGTAGGCGTGAAGCTTGCTCACGCGAAAAGCGCAGCTTTAAATATTTATTACTAATAGCTTACCTACTTTTGGCTTCTCTAAAGCGAAGCGCCCTCTTGACCTCTTTGTGAATAAATAACTTATAAATCTATTTTTTGTAGGTATAACTTATTAAATGCGTTCGCCACCTGCTTTATAGCAAAACACTACATGCAAAACGCGCTCGAATTTAACGGATAGTCTATCACCTGCGAATGATAGCCTACTCCTATATATCCCCACTAATATATCGCTTTTTTCTTCCTTACTTAGGCGTTTATTGCTAACCTCGCGTTAACGTTTTTACTTAAACAAATTTTTGCTAACGGAATAATTATGCTCAAAAAAATATCACTGTTTATCGGGATGGCAATCAGTGCAAATGCTGTTGCTAAAGGTGGCGTATCACCCTACTTACCTTTAAATCAAGCCCCAGAACTTGAGCACCAAGTACAACGACTTTTAGCCGTAAGTAAAAACACACATATTATGAGTAAGCCTTATAAGGCGCACGATATTTATAGAGTACTTCAAACAGTTAGGCATACTTATCCAGAGTTATATCAAACACTTTCGTACCAACTTAGTCCTTATATTCAAAGCGACGCGGGCACATTTGCAAGAGTAACGCTTGCTGCTGGCACAAAAGATAAAACACTACCTAACCAACGCGGCCAAACCACTAAAACCAACTTGATAGTTGAAGGCGGCGCTTACGCTAACTTCGGGCGTTACTTTGGTGTAAGTGCTGCAGGCATAGCCAACGAAGACGAAATATTACCTACACAAAGCTTTTTTTACCTTGGTAATAGATACGCGCAGCTAGATGTAGGTTACCGTGAGCATTGGTACTCGCCATTTAACGACAGTGCCATGCTATTAAGCACACAAGCTAAAACAACGCCTTCTATAACGCTTAGTAATGTAGAGCCAATAACCAGCTTTAATATTCGTTACGATATGTTTATTAGTAAAATGACAGAGCAAAGCGGAATTTTAAAAGAAGGTAAGCAAACAGGTGTGGCAAGAGTTTATGAACCAGGTAAACCATATTTATTTGGCTTACATACTAGTTTTGCAGCAACCGATAACTTAACAATAGGCTTAAGCCGCTTAATGCAGTTTGGTGGCGGCCCACGAAGCGTTACAATTAAAGATTTTACAGAAGGATTTTTTACTCCTGGCGCTAAAGATAACGTAGGAAGAGAAGATGCTGATGAGCTTGGTGAAAATTTTGAGCTTGGCGATCAACTAGGCTCAATTACTTTTGCCTATAACAATAGTATTTATACGCTACCGTTCGAGTTTTATGGTGAAGTTGCGCTTGAAGACACCCTAGGCGGCTCTCGCAATAATGCATATAGCTTTGGTGTTTACTTACCGTTTATTGCTAATAACCACAGCTTAAGGTTTGAACACAGTAATTGGCAAAAACTTTGGTACGCCAATGGTATTTATTTAGACGGCAACCGTAATTCAGGTAATGTAATTGGCCACTGGGCAGGTGATGAACACGACTACACCGACTACACTCCGGCTAAATCGATGAGCGTAAACTGGCATTGGCAATTAAGTAAAATAGAAAGCTTAAATACCACTATTCGTATGCTTGAAAATAAAAATGAAGGGTATAAAACAAGTTACGAACTGCAAACAGCGTACACACGCAAGTTGAGTAAACCAATAATGGGCGCTAAAAGTTGGGGAGCTGAGCTGTATCAAGGAAAAGATGTATACGGGGAAACGTTTGCTAGGTTAGGTGTATTTGCTAATTTTTAACACCCTATAAGTGCGAATTTATTTCGCGCTCACCTAACCCAACGTTACCAAGGCGAGGTATAAAACCTCACCTACAATATCCCCTGTAGGTCCGAATTTACTTCGCGCTCATCTAACCCAACTTTACTAAAAGCGAGGTATAAAGCCTCACCTACAATATAACACCCTGTAGGTGCGAATTTACTTCGCGCTCTCTTATTTTAAAAACCTCTGCTATCTTTAAAAAAGTACTGTACGCCTGTAAAAATGTATCGTTCTAATTTATTGCGAAAAGGCAGAGTGTCATTAACAAATAAGTTTTACACAATCGCACTACTGACGCATTCATTAACAATATATTGAATTATTAGCTTATCCACTAATTGGCAACATGCGAATACCAAGGCCAGCAACAGGGATAACGGCTTTCACGGGTAGTCCTTTATCTTTTAAATAAACAGATTATGTTTAGAAAGAGGCTAAACAAGGGAAGTAATAAACCATCATTATATTAATGAGTAAGTACTTTTTCAGTTTTGATATTAAGCTTTTTTTTAGATCTAATTAAAGTATCAAGCTTTTTTTCAATAAAAAAGTAGCATAACCAACCAGATAGTAAGCTTGCCCCTATCATAGAAAAAAAGTACAGAACTGAAAGATTAATTATCCCTAAATATTTAAAAATGAACGTTATTGCAGCAAGTGTAAATGGGTGCACTAAATAAAGTGAATAGGATGACATCCCTAATTCTAAATAAAATTTCTTTTTTCTAACTCTTGATTCCAAGCTAACAAAACCAAGAAAAACAAAAAACATTGGCACACCAGAAGTTAGTGCTTTTCCAAATATTGCGTTGTAGTAACCACTTTCATTCATAAAAATTAAAAGAGCAAAACCAAATAGTAGCAATAATAATGAAATACTAGCTTTAAATTTATACTTTTTAATAAATTCAAACGCTAAAATCCCCATAATAAACTCTAAAAGTAAAGGGCTTGTAATAAACTTTAATATTGGTAAATCAAAATTAAGTATCATTCCAAAAATAAAAAGGGTCATCAACACTATTGACGTAAATAATTTTTGCTTTCCTTTATCAAATAGAAAAAGAGAAAAAATAAAATAGAAAAAAAACTCATAACTCAAAGTCCATCCATTATTTACAAGGTACTTTGTTCCATCAGGAATAAGTAAATAAGATGAAATTATGGAGGTAACCCCGCCAGAAGAATTCACTAAGGAGGGGTTTATAAAAAAAATAATTAACGCAACCGAAGTCATCAACCAATACAAAGGAATTATTCTAATAACTCTTTGCTTCATAAACGTAGTAAAGTTTATTTTTTTATCTTGCACCGTTAGGCACATTATAAAGCCTGAAATTATAAAAAATAAATCGACCCCATAGCCACCAATATTAAACCAGCTAAGCAAATCAGATCCATTATTTTCAAGTTTAAAACTTGTATGAGTAAGTAAAACCATAAAAGCAGCTAGAGCTCTAAGGTATTGAATTGAAAGGTACACGTTAAGTCCATTTAGTTAGTTAAGAGTAAAAGCTTTTGTACCACTTAATAAGCTCACTTACGCCTTGCTTAACATCAACTTGCGCTTTATAGCCTGTCGCATTAAATAAATCCGTAGTATCAGCATAAGTTTTATAAACATCGCCGGCTTGCATTTCACGGAAGTTCTTTTTAGCTTCAGTACCTAGTTCAGCTTCAATGGCTTCTATAAACTTCATTAGGTTTATTGGGCTACCGTGACCAATATTATAAACCGCATACGGAGCGGAGCTAGAAGCAGGTGAACCGGTTTCAACTCTCCAATCTGGGTTTGCTTTAGGTATAACATCGGCAGCACGAACAACACCTTCTACTATGTCATCTATGTAAGTAAAGTCACGCCACATATCGCCGTTGTTATTTATATCAATAATGTCGCCGGCAAGTATTTTTTTAGTAAAAATATACGGTGCCATATCTGGGCGACCCCATGGGCCATATACAGTAAAAAAGCGTAAGCCTGTTGTAGGTAAACTATATAAATGAGAATAGCTATGCGCCATTAGCTCATTGGCTTTTTTAGTTGCAGCATAAAACGACACTGGGTGATCGACACTGTCGGTTGTTTCAAACGGTGTTTTTTCGTTTAAGCCATATACAGAGCTAGATGAAGCATAAACCAAGTGTTTAACTTTATTATTACGACACCCTTCAAGCACATTTAAGTGCCCTACTAAATTAGAGTCTGCATAAGCATCAGGGTTTTCTATTGAATACCTAACACCGGCTTGCGCCGCTAAATGTATTACTTTATCAAACTGCTGTGTTTTAAATAACTCGCCCATTACTGGGCGTTCACTTATATCAAGCTTAATAAATGTAAATGCTTCATGGCTTTCAAACTGCGCTAAACGAGCTAGTTTTAAATTTACATCGTAATAATCGTTAAGGTTATCAATACCGACTACTACATGACCGGCCGCTAACAATTTTTGACATGTTGCCGCGCCAATAAAACCTGCAGCACCCGTTACTAAATATTTCATAATTTCCTAATCTTTAAGCTGATAAAGTTGAAAGTTGAAAGTTGAAAGTCGAAAGTTGAAGACTAAAAGCTTAATCCCAAGTTTCAATAATTTTCATCAAGGCAGATATCATTTTTGATAACTGCCTAGACTCTTACATCCAGGTCCGTACTTTTACCTCAATGCCTTTAACTTTTTAAAGCTATGCTTATTTGCTAACGCGCCAGCAAACAAGGCGCCTACAACAATAATATCGCAATTATACGGCTGAGTCGTAGGCGTAAAGTTTGCGCACGCACGAAAAAGCCTAAACGCACCAGTAAGCAAGGCGCCTACAACAATAACATCGCAATTATACGGCTGAGTCGTAGGCGTGAAGCTTGCTCACGCACAAAAAACACTAATTTCAACTATAAGCCTTTAACCTAACTGCTATTTTTTTTATTAATCGCTACCAAACAAATCGCGAGTATAAACTTTGTCTGCAATATCGCTAAGCTCTTCAACCATACGGTTAGATACAACAACATCAGATATTTGCTTAAACTCGTTTAAGTCTTTAATTACACGTGAGTGATAAAATTCATTTTCTTCAAGTACTGGTTCGTAAACTACTACCTCAATACCTTTCGCCTTAATGCGCTTCATAATGCCTTGTATAGCAGAGGCTCTGAAGTTATCAGACCCTGTTTTCATTACTAAACGATACACGCCAACCACTTTAGGGCTACGCTTAATTATTGAGTCGGCAATAAAGTCTTTACGTGTCGTATTAGCATCAACAATTGCACCAATAATGTTGTTTGGTACATTTGCATAGTTTGCACGTAGCTGCTTAGTATCTTTTGGTAAGCAGTAACCACCGTAACCAAACGATGGATTGTTGTAATGATCACCAATACGTGGGTCTAAACTAACACCCTGTATAATTTGCTTAGAGTTTAAGCCATGCGCTTCAGCGTAGCTATCAAGCTCATTAAAGTAAGCTACACGCATTGCTAAATAAGTGTTTGAGAACAACTTAATAGCTTCGGCTTCTGTTGAGTCAGTAAAAAGTACTTCAATATCTTCTTTTATAGCGCCTTGCTTAAGTAAGCTTGCAAATACACTTGCGCGATCACTTTGCTCACCAACAACAATACGCGATGGGTATAGGTTATCGTGTAGCGCTTTACCTTCACGTAAAAACTCTGGCGAAAATATTAAGTTACTAACGCCTAACGCCTCTTTAATACCTTGCGTAAAACCAACGGGTATAGTCGACTTAATAACCATAACTGCATTTGGGTTATGCGCTATCGCATCTTTAATTACAGCTTCTACAGAGCTTGTATTAAAGTAGTTATTTTCAACATCGTAATCGGTTGGTGTAGCAATAATTACAAAATCAGCGTTTTTGTATGCTGCTACTTTGTCGGTAGTTGCTGTAAAGTTTAAGTCACTACGTGTTAAAAATTCACTAATTTCGGTATCGACAATTGGTGATTTTTTATCATTCAACAGTGCTATTTTGTGTTCGTCTATATCTAATGCGACCACTTCATTGTGTTGTGCTAGCAACATAGCGTTAGAAAGGCCTACATAGCCTGTACCTACTACGGCAATTTTCATATTATTCCCTAATTTAATTAAATGTTAAAATTCCAAAGTTACAGGATAGGTTAGCCTTGCTCCCATAGCTGACCATAGCTTATATCAGCTTCAATTGAAGAAAATGCCTCAAACCCATTTCCTGGTGTAAAAGTCATCTCTCCAAAGTATATTCGGTCTTCGACGAGATAAAGATCTACCCTTACATAATCGAACTCCTTCGCTAACTCAAGTGCAATAGCTTTTAAACGGTTCAAATTTAGTTCAGAAGGTAAGTCGTAGTCCCCGCCTTTATACATTAAATCATAATCCAACCTACGGTAATCAAGTGTGTATAAATTTCGCTTATGACTAGAAAAACGATCAAAGTCTATTTGCAAAAAACCCTCGTTACAATTAAAAATATGAAATTTAAAATCTTCAATATCATTCCCGCCATTCTCTATAAGCTCTTCAATTATTAGCTTTCTTGGAATTAGATCATATTGCGTTTCCCCCAATATTGAGCCCTTATAAGATGAACGCATTGCTTTATTAAACTTCCACTGCAATTTAGCTATATTAATTACAGCTTTATTTTTTACAATTTCTAAATGCTCCTCTCCGCTCCCGAAATTAGTTTTAATGACAAAAGAGTCAGGGAGGTTATCAAATTCGATTTCGTCGAATGAGTTATAAACTCCTAGAAGTGGAATTAAATACTCGCTACCGACTATGTCCTCAACAGTTTTACGAACAAAGTATTTATCAGAAAGTTCTGAATATTTTTCTAACATATTTAACTTTCTTACCTGCAACTTTTCTGTATACTTTTTGGGCTCTTGGAAATTAATAAGCTGCCTATGCTTGTAAAAATAATAGAGCGACACTCTTAACTTCAAAGGCATCAGCAATGCCAAAAATACAATTAACCTATAAAAAACAGTCATTTTAAACCCTTTAACCTATTTAATAAATGCCCAATAACAATTCCCCGAAACTCAGGATTAAGCAGTAAAACTTCTGCCTTTTTTAAGAAACCGGCAAAACGGGTTATTAAATTGCGTTTACTTTCAGAAGTATTATTTATAGGGTTTCTTTCTTCCACTACTCTAGTACACTCACGATGCCACTTATCTTTCGAATACCCCTCCACTTGCAGATCATAAAAAAACCTTGGTTCGATAATGGAACTGATAACTTTTCCCTCAACCGGAATTAGTTTTACAGGTAAGTAATCTATCGTGATATCAGCAGTAGTAAATGATAATTTTAAAATAAGGGAGTCATTGAGGAATGATTTATTTTTATGATTAGGTAAATCAAAAATAAAGTTACCTAATGAATAAAATATATACTTATTATCCGCTATTCTTTCGTAAGGCTGGATAGTGTGAGAGTGGTGGCATATTATAATATCTACTGAATATTTAAAAAGACTTTTCAAAAAATCTCTTTTTTTATACCAAGGATAAATAGTATATTCTTCACCACCATGGAAATTGAGCACGACCCAATTAACATCACTTCGGACACTGTCAATAGTCTTTTTTAAAATTTTTTTATTATAAACTGCTAACTTATCAATACAAGAATTCGTCATACTTTTGAATTGCTGAGTGAAACCAATTAAAGCAACCTTTACACCACTTCTTTCAATTATCTCAACTTTGAATAAACTTTTATCCATTGTACCGATATGTAATAGACCTGCCCCTTCAATGAGACCTAGTGTCTCAATATAACCAGACTCTCCGCAGTCAAATATATGATTATTTGAAATATTTAAACAACTTATATTACAACTTTTTAAGTAGTGAATGCTCTCGACTGGGCTTTTTACTTCTAAATCTTTTCTTAACGAGTTAGTTGATGTGACAGGGCCTTCCAAATTAATCACCGTCAGGTCGCTGTTGTCAATAAAGTCCAGAATCGAACTTGACATTATAGGAGATGCCCCTCTTACGTTACTGGCGTAGGCCCCCGTAAAACTAACATCGCCTGTAAAATTAATACTTAGCATTTACTTTCCATTTAATTTAATTAACTTTGCAGGTATACCACCATAAATTCCTGGTTCATAGAAAGATTTAGATAGAACAGCGCCACCTGCTAGTAAACTTGATTCAGGCAATCTCCCCCCAGCCAATACGAGCGCATTGCCAGCAATCCAAGCTCCAGCCCCTATAAATATTTCTTCGCGTTCTGACTCTCCATAACGGTAGCTTTTTTCTAATAACGTATGATTGCCTGACACTAAGGTACTTCCAATGCCAACCATTACTTCATTACCTAATATAATTTTTTCACATGCGTTTATTACCACATTCGTTGCTATATAAACGTCATTACCACACGTTAAATTAGGCAAACAAAACAACCGAGCCCCAGAAGAGACTTGAAAGTTTTTTCCGCACTCACCCATAGCTAAACTATATAACCCTCCCCTAAACCTCATCAAAACGCCTATATCGGGAAGAAAGAAGGTAAACGCCCAGATAAACCAAGCATACAAAAGAAATAACTTATGCTTCATTTTTATAGCCTATTATATCTAAAGTTCGCTTTATCCAATATTGTTGATTCGATAAACACTGCATTTTTTCAGCTCCTTTCTGTAACTTAGATAGAAGCACTCTGTCGTGGATCAATAGTTCAATGGTTGACAATAAACCAGCACTGTCACCTTGTTCAAAGATTAATCCATTATCACCATGAACTACAAATGCTTTTACTCCACCAACTTTTGATACTATAACTGGCTTTTTATAGGCCCATGCCTCCATAATTACACGTGGAAAACCCTCATAGTAATTATTTGAAGGTATAACAACAAGAGTTGTAGATTCTAGATAGCTAGCCAATTCTGAGTGAGGTAATTGCCCTTTGAAAAATACACTACTAGAAATACCTAGTCGATCAACTAACATCTTGGATGCCTCCAAATCAGGTCCATCACCTATAACTGTTAGCTGAACACTGCCCCCTAACTGACTCATTGAATTTATGAGGTCGAAAATACCTTTATCTTCGACCACACGGCCTATGAACAATAGCTTTATAACATCTGTATTACCTTGATTAAAGCTAGTATTAATAGGAGGCTTTTTTATCATTAAGTCTACAAATTGATATGTATTATTTGGTGCATATTGGTTACTAAACTTCTCCAGCGTAGAGCCCGTACACAAATTGATAGTATTTTTATGAATACAAATTTGACTCAACTTATAACGAATAAAACGAGACAACAAGTACCCAAAAACTTTTTCGATTGCAGAGTACTTACCATCCTTCCAAGTATTAGAAGCATCTGCACACATGTGATGTAAAACCTTTTCACCCGCCTTTAAAGCTCTTAGCCCAAAAATAATACTCCCAATGGAAGGGGTTCTAATCCAAAAATATGAACCACTATGTTTAGAAATAATATTATCAGCAGCTAACTGATAAGACTTTAAATAACCTTTCTTGAACAGACTTTTTAATGCAAAGTCTTTCGTTGAACGATAAGAAGGAAATGAATGGAAGTGGCTTTGATCAACTTCAGTACTGAAATTACGAGGCATTAACTGAACCTCGTAAGAAGGTGAGCATACATATACATTACTTTTACCTATAGCATCTTGTAAAAAAGCTGCGGATGTTGGCTTGGCAAAAAAAGTTTTATCAAATTTTTCATAAGTTTCACCAACGAATGCTATAATTTTCATATATTCCTCAGAAAATAAGGTTTAGAAGTAATAATTTAGAATTAGCTATCGCTATAAAAATCAGAAAAAAAATAAAACCACTTTCGCTTTTTTTTCCAACTGATTTATAGAAGCTATATAATACGAATGGCTCGACCAACATATAAACCACGTTATACCTACCTGATATTATTGAGTACTTATAAAAAACAAGACTAAACACCAGTAATAAGGCTCCCAGGTATACCATTGGAGAATATTCAACAGGCCCGGATTTTTTATTTAGTAAAACTAATATAAAAACTAGCACGCTTGACATATATACTAAAGAAGAAGTAGAGCGAATAACCATATGCTTAGAGTCCTCTTCAGCATAGTAATAATATCCCATAAAGATTAGAATGTAATTCACCAAAACACTTAAAGTAAGTAAGAGAGCAATGTAGAGTAGTAAGCTTTTAAAGTTTTTTGTAAAGGTAACTTTCTCATTTACGTTTAGCATCTTCTTCAAAAAAAACGACAGAAATAGAAAAATAGAAGTAGCATTATGAAATAAAGCCGCGCCAAGAGAGTACATATAAAACCGTCTTTTATTTATAAAAAACTTAAAAATAACTAAACATAGCAAAGTAGCAATACCAAACCTAATTTGCGTACCTAAAAGCCCCTGAGATAAAAACAATAAATTAGGAAAAGCTAATATAAACACATAAGGGTTTGAATATAACAGTGCTATAAAAATCAACTCTATGAAGATTAATACGCTCCAAAAACTCTCAAACGGCAACATGAATGACCTAGATATATCTTCGAGAAATGTATAACCTAATTCAAATTGATTCCATACTTTCTCATAATTATCTTTATAGCCTCCGTAATCTAAGTTCTGAGCACTATCAAAATTAATAAAATAAAAAAGTATTGGTAAAAATAATAGATATAATATAGCGCTATAGAGCAATTCTTTATTCATAGTTAACTTTCTAGTTCTCACAACCCAGCACACCTATCATTTAAATAGCACCAATAATATTTAGTAAAATTCTTATCTTGTATTAAACCTTTATAACAATCTATAGGAAGATATGATTTTCTAAATTATTATAGCCCAATAAAGATTGTACTTAAGTTATACAAGTACATGTAAACAGCGATGTATAGAGTCTACTAAGGTACAATCCACTTTAACTAGCTATTAAAACTAAAATAGCCTCTTATTATTTTTTTCTTATAATATTTTTCATTTGAAGAAACATCAATTTCCCCCATTCAAAAGAGTTAACAAAATCGAACTTATAAATGGACTTCAGTAAAAATTTGAAACTATACCTCATATTACTTGATTTTTCAGGGCGAATATTTAATAAATGTTTCTCAGCTTCATTTAATAAATTACGACTTCCAACACTTCGATTTACAGCTCTTTCTTTAAACCAAACCTGTTTAAACTTATGATCTGGTGAAAAAGAAAATCCATCTGAGAAGATCCTTTGCTCATATAGAAAATCACTTACAGATATAATCTCCCCCAGCTCACTCAACCTAAAGAAAAGATCCCAATCTGCGCAATACTTAAATCTTGCATCATACCCTCCCACCTCCTCGTAAGCAGTTCTTTTGTACATTACTGTTCCATGGACAAATGGCATATTTTTCTGCAGCTGAACATTACTACTATTTTGTTTAGGCTTAAAATATCTCTTTCTAAAAGGGTAAGCAGCCGGGTATTGAATTGTGCCGGAACCTACAGCTACAGCTGATTCATCTGCTATGAAAGCTTCGACAAGTTTAGTAACTCTCTGTGGGTTGGAAATATCGCCAGCCCCATGAATCGCAATAAACTCCCCACTTGTATATGCTATCGCATTACGGATAGTTTGGGTAAAACCTTGGTTTTCTTGGTGTATAACCTTTACTTTATTTGATGAGTAACGCTCCAATATTGGCACAACATCCTTATCTGTACTCCCATCATTTATAATCACTATTTCAATATTGTTATATTCTTGATTAACTAAACTTTCTACTGAGTCAGCAATATATTCAGCTCGATTATACCAGGCGCATACGACTGATACTTTAGGTAAACTATTTTTCATTTTTTCCTACTGATTAAAATTAGAGGTGCGGACAAATACCTACTCATGCTAAAAAGCGTAACTATATAAATATGGCTGAGCATTAGAGTAAATAAACAGGGTGTAGTAACTACTTATATGAACCGATAGCTTAGATAACACCATTAAGAACAGAGATAGTTAAATCATTTTTCACTTTCAATTATTTTAGCTGGTATACCAACAGCGGAAGTGTTATCAGGTACACTCTTAGTCACGACAGCATTTGCTCCTATAGTAGCACCATTACCAATAGTTATATCTCCGATAACTTTTGCCCCTGCAAAAATCACTACATCACTACCAATCTTAGGGTATAATCCCCTCTCACCTTCACCAACTCTTGCAGCCCCCAGAGTAACGTTTTGGTATATAGTAACGCGCTCCGAAATAACTACTCCATCCCCTATTACAACCCCTACGGGATGAGGAAACTTTATACCAGCTCCTACACTAGCTTTCGCGGACAAGTAACAAGAAAAGTTTCTATTAATTTTTTTTATACAAAAAATCGCTATATAACTAAAAAAAAAGCCTCTTTTAGTATATCTTAAAGCTCGATAATAAAGCTTTTCTATAGGCTCGCCAAATAAAAGCTGCCGTATTAAACTTTTCAACACCAATCATACCCTCCATTAAAAGTAAAACTAAATTTCTAACATCAATTATTTATGCAATCAAAGTCTAAAATTAAATTTTCGAAAATAGCATTTAATTTTCACCTAATTTCTTAATCTCATTTTTTAGCACTTTAAAAATCAAGTAAGTGATAAAAAAATAGTGGGCTGTTAGTAGAAAGGAATATAAAAATAGTGTGTTCTCTATAGCTAACCCCAATAAAATTGAAAGTGAAAATAGCCCTATTAATAGTAGGAATCTAGACAGATTAATCCAAAAGTAAAAGGAGTTACGAGCATATACATTTAAGATGTTTATTAATGGTGCAGATGCTAAATTAGCAACAAGGTATATAGCCATTATTCTTGCGTATTTTCCTGCATCAACCCATTCGTTACCGAAAGTAATTTTGAATATCACCTCACCAAAAACTATAATAAGAATAAAAGGTAATAAACTTACAAGTAACAATTTCTTTAAAAGATCACGTGATATTTTTTCGATCTTGATTGGATTTTTACGTCCTATAGTTGCTATTTCACCATAAAATGCTTGACCAACAGTATTCCCGATTAAGCTTATTGGAAGACTTAATACCATGAGCGCTAAGCCTACTTTTCCAGCATCTTCACTTCCATAATAAGATGCATAAAATAAAATAGGCATATTCATACTTAGAGAAAGAAGCACTTGGGAAGGTAAACGGTACTTTGGTATATCGGCATAATATCGAGCTATAAAAAGCATTTTTCTTGTACTAATTATTTTTTTATTATAGTTTGTTAAATAGAACTTAAATAAAGTAATTACAGAGCCAGCCTGAACAAGGGTTTGGCCTATTATCAAACCAATAGGCCCTATACTCATTAAGCCGAATAATATTTTACTCGCAGTTCCCACAAAAGACTGTAAAACATTAGCTTTCGATAGTAATTTAAATTCTTTACACCTAACAGCCCATGTATTAAGTATTTCAACTAAACCAAGTAAGAACACACTTATTGGTAGCAAGTACCAATAAGGGTTTAATACATCTAAATTAAGTAATTGAAAAATTGATGGGTAGCAGAAATAAGTAATAACGAATAGCAAGCTACTAACTACACTTAAAATTACCAAACACAGCATGCTAGAGTTAAGTGCATAACCTAAAGTTCTTGGTAGTGGAATTACGACACTATAACGAAGTGAAGAAAAAGCTAGTAAAACTCCAGAGAGAGAAATGAAAGCCGAGAGCACCCCCATATCTATAGGCGAATATAGCCTTGTAATTATGGGGATACTCAAAATACCTATTAGCCTCGCAGCAATAGAACCTGTCACCAAAGCTAAAATATTGCTATAAAGATTACCCATTAGCTGTTTTATATTCCATATTTATCGGTTTAGGCTAACAAAGTAAGAGCAGCCTGATCTGCATCTATAAGAGCACAATTTTCAGATACATATTTGGCTTCTGACTTTAACCGAAATCCCGTTTTAGCCTGTACCCTGTCCAAAGATAGAAGGATTAAATTCAAAATATCAATGGCTTTAGCATTTCCATCATTAACAATAAAATTTGCGTGTTGAGTAGATATAGATGCGCCGCCTATTTTATAGCCTTTCAAACCAACATCTTCTATTACCTTACCTGGTGGTCCAAAAGTATCGTACATAGCGGGGTCACTAATAAAAACAGAGCCACAACTTGGCTTTTTCCTAGGAAATTTTTTTCTTCTAGATTTAAGTATATTTAAACATTCATGCCTAATTATTGATTTGCTCTGAAAGTTTAATCTGATCTTCGCGCCTATCACTAATTCAGTATTAGATTGAAAAATGCTATTACGATATGAAAACAAGCACTCATCTCTACTTCTCGTGATTAAACTACCGTTCTCATCTAAAGAATCAACACTTATTAAATTATCTGAAAAAGACTTTCTTTGGCTACCTGCATTCATATATACCGCCCCACCCAAGCTAGCAGGAACACCAACGAGGTGCTCTATCCCTGAAAGACCGCGGTTAACACACTGCCTGACTACATAAGGTAAATATGCCCCCCCACCCACAGTGAGAACATTTCTCTCAAATTGACATGAAGAAAACTTAGGACCGAGCTTTATCAGCCCCCCTCGGACCCCTGCATCAGAAAATAACAAGTTTGTTGTATTTCCAATAACTATTGATGGTAAACCCAATTTTTCAAGATATACTAGGGCTTCCTTTAACTCTAAAATTGTATCAACTATAAATAGGAAGTCAGCCTTCCCACCAACTCTCCAATAGGAAAACTCTTTAAGCGAAATATCTTTATATAATGCCATAGTTAGTCTATTTCTTTAACATCGGCACCGAGTCCAAGCAATTTTTCTATAATTTGATTGTAACCTCTCTTAATTTGCCAGGAGTCATTGATAACAGTTTTTCCCTTTGAAGCAGCAAGACCCATAATCAATAACATTATCCCAGCTCTCAAATCTAAAGCTTTAACTTCATTACCGACGATTTTACTTCCTCCTTGTCCATGTATAACTAGTAGATCACCATCAATAGCGCTGGCTACACCCATTTTCTTCATTTCATCACTATAACCGTATCGCCCGGGAAAGCGTAAATCAATAATGTGACTATCGCCATTACAGAAAGCCGCAAATGCAGCAAATATTGGCTGCATATCTGAATTAATTCCTGGATAAGGACCAGTACTAATTTCAACAGGATAACAGTCTCCGGCACCTATAATTGCATTGTTACCGTTTCTATATAAGTTAACACCACTTTCTCGAAGGTGGATAAGCGGAACCTCAAGATCCTTAAACGGGAAATCTTCTATGGTAATTGTACTTTTAGTCACTGCTCCAATTACAGCCCAAGTCAAAGCCTCCATATTATCTGGCATAACAGAATGATTTACAGGAAGTAGCTTTTCAACTCCTATAATCTCTATCCTCTCTTGCCCATGCACAATAATATTAGCACCTGCATTATTCAAAAACTTTGTTAAATCAATTATTTCAGGGCGAATATGTGGGTTATAAATGTTAGTAATACCACTTGCTAATGTGGCCATAATAATGGCATTCTCTGTAGCACCGGTAGAACGCATTCTTAATTTTATATCAGTTCCTACCAAACGACCATTGCTTCTAGCAACGAGATAGTCGCCTTCCTCGTAAACGTTAGCGCCCAACGACTCTAGAACATCCACATGAATATCATATTTACGTTCTCCGAGTTTACATCCACCAGGTAATGGAACCTTACCATGACCATATTTTGTTACTAGCCCACCGAGAATCAAAAGAGTGTTACGAATAGATCTCCCTTCCCAATCTAAAGTGGTTGATAGGGGGGTTAGCTGAGATATATTAACTGTTTCAGGTGTACTATATACTAAGGATTTCCCTAAATGCTTTAGCATCTCTTCATGCACTTGGACATCTAATAATTCTTTTGGGTAGTTACGCAGAATAACATCACTATCGAAAAGAATCGAAGCTGCTAACAGCCTCAAAACGCTATTTTTAGCACCGCTTACTTTAACAGTTCCATTAAGTTGGCTTGGGGCCACCTGAATTTTATTTCTCATTTAAAATATCTCAATATTTTGTAAAACATTACCTAAGTGATCTATTAATCACTCATTTGGATTAGTATCTATTTATATAAAAAGCTAACACTTCTAATTTATGCATTAAGATCAGGAGTGAATAGTTAATCTTTAAACTAGGTATTTAAAGAAGCCTTTAGCGGAGTAAATTATAAAATGGTATATGGCTTTAAATACATTAAGCTTTAAAACATCACGATATAAGAGCCACTGCCACTTTAATATTTCTAACTTGTTTTGTGTCATACCAGAATCAACTCTATAAAAAGCTAAAATATCAGTTAAGCAATATGCTTTAGGTACATTTTCTAATATTTTAAGCCATAACGCCATATCTTGGCGCTTACGTATAAGTGGCATATACTTTTTTCCAAGTATTTGTGCATCATACATAGCAGTTAAGCAACCAATAACATTCCCACTTAACAGCTTATTATAAGTGGTAAACTTAGGTGGTATTACTGAACTTTTTAACCGTCCTTGCTCTATTTTTCTATAAGCAGTAAATGTAAACGGATAATTATGTTTAAGCATAAAATAAACTTGCTTAGTTAATTTTTCCGGTAGCCATTGATCGTCAGCATCTAAAAAAGAGATAAAACGGCCTCTAGCTTGTTTAATTGAATTATTCCTCGCTACACCAGCACCGCCATTTTCGTGGTTTATAAACAACTTAATACGCTCATCTTTAATAACATAATCCCGAACTATATGGTGAGTATTATCGGTTGAGCGGTCATCTGTTATTAATAACTCCCAGTTAGTATAAGTTTGGTTCATAACTGACTCTATGGACTCTGATATATAAAGCTCTGCATTATAAGCGGGCATGATCACTGACACCAAAGGAGCGACCATTATCGCCCCATCCCAAATATTACAGTTTTAACGGTCAATAGCAGTATTTTAAAATCTAGCAATACAGAATGGTGCTTTATGTAATGTATGTCGTATTTATGCTTCCAAATAGCATCATCTACAGAAGCGCCATAAGGGTAGCTTACTTGGGCAAGTCCTGTAACACCTGGTTTAACTGCATGACGGAAGCGATAATAAGGTATCTCTCTTTCTAAATCTTTTATAAATACTTCACGCTCAGGCCGAGGACCTATTATTGACATAGTTCCTTGTAACACATTAATGAGCTGAGGAATTTCATCAATACGTGTTTTACGTATAAATTTACCGACCTTAGTTACTCGTACATCGTTTTTAGCGGCCCATTGCGCGCCATTTTTTTCAGCATCATTGCGCATAGATCTAAACTTATATACCTTAAACTCTTTATTATATTGACCTGTCCGCTTTTGCTTAAAAAGCATTGGCCCTGGGCTTTCTAGTTTAATAAGTAAGGCTGCAATTAGAGAAAAGGGGATTGTCAGGATCAACAAAATAATAGCGCTTAAAATATCAACGAAACGCTTTGCGACCTGGGTTCGCCTATTTGATAAAATTGAAAATGCTTTTTGGTGTAAAAAGTAACTACTATGAAGTAAACGAACCTCTGTGTATTTCAGTCTATCATCTAAATAGCTAACTAATGGCTCTACCCAAGCACCACACTCGGTAGCGCTTACTAAGAATTTACGCTGCTCTTTTGTTAAGTGCGCACTTTGGTAGTGGCATACTACTTTTTTAGTAAAATCAGTTATACTATAATTATTTATAACAATATCGAAAGAATAATCATCAATAATTGTAGTTATTTTTTTAGCGCACTCTTCCGGACAAAAAACATAGATAACACTCTGTTTTAATGCCTCAGCTTTAGATTTGAAACTTTCGGTAATGAAGATAGATTCTAATTCCCCTAAATTATTATTTACAGGTTGCTCTGCTGTAACTAGATTACCTATATTCAGACTCATATACTTCTCTTTTTATATTTATTTATCTGATTTATATTCATAATTATAATAACCATAATATCCATAGGAATTACTGGCTTTTTTAACTACACCATTAAAAACTAGCCCTTTTACATCAATACCGTTTTGTTCAAAGCGATTACGGGTTAATTCTATTTCACGTAGGTGATTTTGACCAAAACGAGCGACTAGCAACGTGGTGCCCGTGTGCGCACTTACAATTGCGGGGTCGGTTACTGCAAGTATTGGAGGTGTATCAATAATTATAATGTCGTAAGCAGCGCTTACCTCTTCAACTAATTTGCTAAAGTTTGAGTGCATTAATAACTCAGAAGGATTTGGCGGTATTTGCCCGCGCGTAATAACACTTAAGCCTTCAACCTTGGTTGGTTTAGTAACTTGCTCTAGATTTAATCGGCCCGATAGGTAATCACTTAGGCCATCGTCCCACTTTAAGCCAAACTGTGTTTGTAAGTAGCCTTTGCGCATATCGGCATCAATAATAAGTACTTTTTTACCGCTTTGTGCGAGTACTGATGCTAAGTTAACCGATATAAACGATTTACCTACGCTTGGGCTTGGGCCCGATATAGCAATAATGTTATTTTTAGCTTCCATCATCGCAAAGTGCAAGCTAGTACGTAAGCTACGTAGAGCCTCTATAGCTAGGTCGGCTGGGTTATCTAGCGCTAATATACTTTTAGGCTTATTTGTTTTGTTTTTACGGGCTCGCTCGGCAAAACCACTTAGTTTATCTTGATAATCTGAATGCGGCACACTTGCGTATACCGGTAAGCCTAACGCTTCTATCTCGCTTGGGTCTTCAACGCCTTTGTGCATTGCCTTTTGTATAAGCACAATAGCCACAGCCAACATACCGCCTAGCATAGTAGCTATTACCACAATTAATGCTTTTTTGGGTTTAACTGGCTTGCTGGTATTTACCTCGGCGAAGTCAATTACACGTACGTTACCTACAGTACCTGCACGCACTATATCTAGCTCTTGTGTTTTACTAAGTAGTAGCGTGTAAATTTGGTTACTTACCTCAACATCGCGTTTTAAGCGTAGTAGCTCTTGTTGAGTTTCTGGCAGGTTACCTACCTCACCTACTAGTTCTTGTTTTTGACTTTCAACCGCTTCTATTTGCTCGAGCATACCTTGATATGTTGGATGGTCTTTTTTAAATTTACGGCCAATATCTAATCGTTTTAGATTTAGCTCTTGTAACTTGGTTTCAAGCTTTACAACTTGTTCAAGCACGCCTTGCGTTTCTAGCGTTATATTTATTGATTGGCGTTTTATTTGATAGTCGTTAAAGCGTTGCTCTGCGTATTCAAGCTGTTTTTTAATTTCAGGTAATTGTACTTCTAAAAACTCAAGCGACTTTTGCGCCTCTGCGCTATTTCGCTCTACGTTACGGCGTACATAAATAGCCGCTACCTTATCAAGTACTTTTTCAGCGTAGCTAGGTTTAGTGCTTTGTAAGCTTAAGTTAATTATGCCTGAATCTTTACCTTTTTCGCTTGCGCCAATAGCCGTTTGCAAATCTAAAATAGTATTTAAGCGATCTTTACGGGTAATTGTAAACTCTGTACCAGGGCGTGCATTTAAAGTACGAATGGTTAGGTTAAACTTACCGTTTGTAAGCTCCTCGCCTACTTTACCCGATAATATTTGCTCGCCGTCACCATTTAATAGTATCAGGCTATTATTAGCTTGTGCTACCAATGTAAATTCTTGATTTACAGCAGTACGTGGTACGTCAAACCTAAATACATTTATGCTCTCACCGCCCCATGCGTAGCTATTAGCACCAAAGCTTGGCTCAGCTAAATCGCCATCTTCTATTGGAGTAAAAGTACGGTATGCTCGGCTACCTATAAACGGGAATAGTTTGGGCTCTGCAATTATATCAAGCTTTAGCGTATCAACGGCCTCACCTATTATACTGCGAGACTTTAATAGCTCTATTTCGGTTACTGCAGCCGATGTACTTTCAAACATGCCTGCCATATCGTCAAAGCCTGGGACTGATGCGCCACCGTCTTCAACTTGTATCATGGCTGTTGCTTGGTAAACTGGGGTACTTAATACAGCATATATAACACCTACAAACATAAACAGTGCGGTTACGGCTACTATAAAGTATTTGCGATCGAGCAGAGCGCCTAGTAGCGCCATTAAATCAATTTCTTGCGTTGGTTGCGTATTATTAGTGTTTTTACTATTCGCGCTACTTGCGCTGTTATTCGGCTGGGTATTCATTAAATTAGCCATTCCTTATAAATACTTTTGCCAAGCGCTACACGCGCTGTCGATTAATGTATAAACGTGTTCAAAAGCCTCTTGGCTTTGGCGATATGGGTCTGGTATTTCTGCGTTATTAATCCACTTACCTAGTAAAAACGTTTTACCGCGCGCCTCTGGATAACGAGCGTGTACGTCGTTTAAATGGCGTTCTTCCATTACGAGTATTACGCTGTTTTGCGCTACTAAGCTTGATGTAAGCTGCTGCCCTTGGTGGGCATCCATATTAACGCCATGTGCGAGCGCTATTTGTTTTGCTTTTGCATCTGCTGGTTTACCTTCAAGTGCTGTTAACCCAGCAGACGATACTTTAATATTTTTGCCTTCAAGCTTTTGTTTTAAAACATACTCACCTGTTGGGCTGCGGCAAATATTACCTGCACATACTACTAAAACTGAATCAAACATTTTTAAAAACCCTTAGTTTGCAGTTATATCGTCAACACTATCTACAGTAGCAATTGACGGTAACAGTAAGCTTATTACACGGTTCCAACGGGCAAGCGGTGCCGATGTTACGTATACAATATCGCGCGGTTGTAGTTCAAACTGTTCAGCTAATACCATTGCCGCTATATTTTTAGCGTGTAATTGGTATACGTTTGCAATAACACCGGTTTGCTCTACGTTACTTTTACGCAGTACAAATACGCCATTGGCGTCGGCTGTTGCTTCGTTTAAGCCGCCTGAGTCGCTTAGCGCTTCGGCCAAGTTTAAACCGTAACGGTTAAGCGTTACTGAACCTGCTTTTTTAACATCACCTAATACGAATATTTTTTGTGCATCGTTTCGGTTTACGTGCACAATGTCGCCATGTTGCAATAAGCGGTTTTGCGAAATATCACCATGGGCATAAAAGTCATCAAGTTTAATAACTTCTGTTTTATCGCCACGGGTAAATGTTACTGTGCGCCAATCGGCGGCATCAGTTAAGCCGCCGGCTTGATTTAGAGCATCTATTAATGTAAGCGGTATTTCGGTTACTGGGTATACACCTGGCTTGTTTACTTCACCGGTCACGTAGGTTTTTTGGCTTCTAAAGCCAACTACTTTTACGTCTACTTGCGGGTCTTCTATTACGCGGCTTAGGCGTTTAACAAGCTCATTACGTACTTGGCTTATTGTTTTACCTGCTGCTGGTATATTTGGTGCGTAGGCGTAAGTAATGGTGCCGTCTCGTTGTACACGGAAGCCGTCAAACTCTGCGGTACGTTGTACTGCTGCGGGTATTGTTAGCTCTGGGTGATCCCATACGCCTATTGTTAGTACGTCGCCAACACCTAGTTTGTATTCGTAGTTACTTACGTTTAAACCAGCAGTGCTTGAAATTGGCTTAGCTGCTATACGCGCTTGATTTTGTTTATTTATTAGTTGCGAGTCGATTATTTGAATGTTTACTTTTTCGAGATCTTGTTCGAGGTTTTGTGTTTGCTCGCCTGGGTCTATACCTTCAAAGTGGCTGCCTGGAACTATTGTACAGCCGGTCATGCTAAGTATTGCGAGTATTGATGCGAGTGATTTACAGCTTAACGCCATTGTAGAATCCCAAAATTATTTTAATATTGCACTTACTCACCAACCTTGGTGAGCACTTTTATTTTAGCCGACTAATTAAAGCATGCGCACTATTGTGAAGCAATAGCCTTTGCTTTGTAAAAGCTTTGTAACTAAGTTTTTAATTAGCACTGAAATTATATCAGTGTTTTCACAAGGTATTTATGAATAAATTTAATTGAAAGCCGTTTTTAGTTAAACACTTAACGCATTCATCACCAACTGCACAAAGTGAATTAGAGTAGATGAGATGCAACTTAAATATAGAGATTACGAGCTTTACTCGTCACGCCAGCAAGCTGTGCGTCTACAAGTGACCTTAACCACGGTGTTAAGCTTTGCCACTGGGCTTTCACTTAAAAGCGCAGCGTGTTCTTAACTTCTTTATGAATAAATCACTTAAAATATGATTGCACAAAGAGAAGCGAATGAGGAGTAAATGAGAAGCCATCTAAACAAGTACTTTGTGGCTGCTTACTTCTCTAAAGCGCAGCGTATTCTTAACCCTTTTGTGAATAACCTTTATTACGAGCTTTCTTCTCTAAAGCGCAGCGTATTCTTAACCCTTTTGTGAATAACCTTTATTACGAGCTTTGCTCGTCACGCCAGCAAGCTGCGCATCTACAAGTGACCTTAACCACTGTTTTTTAAGTACTTTAGGCACGCTTCCGCCCTTAGGTTACAGTTCCTATGTACTGATATATAGCTACTTCTTACGCTGTTACGCTTTTAGTTATTATTGCTTAATATCTTTATTATCTACACTTACTTCAATTTTTTGATTGAGTAAGTTAATTAGTAAAATACTGCGTAGGTCGCCGTCTGGCTCTTTGTATATTGCTTGTATATTACTAAATGAATCGTTATTCACACTTACTACATCACCAGCTTTTGGTATTAGTGACTCAGTGGTGTGTAAACGCTCATTTTTTAGCTGATTTATTATATGTATAGAAACTAATTGATACTGTGATCCATAGGATACAAAGCCACCAATTCCACGTGTATTTTTTACAGCAGAAAAATTACCGTTTTTTGACTTAAGGCATACAAATAAATAACTAGGGAATAAAGCGGTTTGTTTGACGGTACGCCGACCTTTAACCAATCTTTCAGTAGTTAATTTGGGGTAAAACGCTTCAATCCCTTGATTTTGCAAGTTAGTTTTAGCTCTCTCTTCTTGCTTAGGTTTGCATACGACTAAATACCAACTTTCCATAATAGTCCTTAACACATAACTAAGTTTCAAAAAACACAACGCTAAACTAAATAACGGCGGCATTATAACCACCATAGAGTGCCTATGTAAATAAGCCTTAGTGGTTAATAGCCACTCACATTAGTAAACAATGTTATTGAATTTAAGAGAAGTAAAGGCTTTAACGCTGGCTTAGCGCTTATAAAGCAATGTTTAGAGCGAGCTAAACAAAAGTTTAGAGAGAAGTAATAAATTTATTAAAAACCTGAATTAATATGATTAAAAAATTAATATTTAAGTAAGAGCGCAAAGTAATAAAACAATAAAAGTGCGAAATAAATTCGCACCTACAGGTGGATGCATGTTTGTAGGTGAGGTTTTATACCTCGCATTTTTAAAAAGTTAAAACATGAGCGCGAAGTAAATTCGCACCTACAGGTTGATGCATGTTTGTAGGTGAGGTTATTCATTTAGCTCAAGAGCTATAACCTTGAATATTTATGGCTTTACTTCTACCTTAAAATTCAATGTAACAAATTGATAACAAGGAAGCGCAATGCAAATACTTCACCACGGAGCGGTTAGTGGAGTTACCGGTTCGTGCCACGAATTGGTAATTAATAAGCAAACAAGTGTGCTTGTTGACTGCGGATTATTTCAGGGTGAGGATTCTAAAGCAGATCTTTCAATTGAATTTGATATTACTCATGTTACTGCGCTTATTGTTACCCATTGCCATATTGACCATGTTGGTCGAATTCCTTACTTATTAGCAGCCGGTTTTAAAGGCCCTATTTTTACAAGTATTGCATCGGCCAGTTTATTACCTTTGGTAATTGAAGATGCTTTAAAAGTAGGTGTAACCCGCGACCCTAAAATTATAGCTGCCTGCTTAAGCTTATTAAATAAACGCATAGTTGCTGTAGATTATAAAACGTGGTTTGAATTACCTTGCAAAGCGCCCGACAAAGCTAAGGCGAGGTTTCAGCGTGCGGGGCATATATTAGGTTCTGCCTACGTTGAAATTGATGTTACAAATAATGATAACAACAAACATCGCGTTGTATTTTCAGGAGATTTAGGCGCGCCGTATACCCCGCTACTCCCTTCGCCTAAGCCGCCTTATAAAGCCGACACTCTAGTTATTGAATCAACCTACGGCGATAAAAACCATCAAGGCCGTAAAGAGCGTACAAAAACGCTAAAAAACATTATTGAACGCGCCGTAGCCGACAATGGTGTTGTTTTAGTTCCTGCTTTTAGTATTGGCCGCACACAGGAGCTGCTATACGAGCTAGAGCAACTAATACATAGCTCATCTAAAAAGTCTAAGTGGCGAGACATTCACGTAATACTCGACTCCCCTATGGCAGCCAATTTTACTGAGCAATACAAAAACTTTAAACACTTATGGGATAGCGAAGCTAAACGCAAAGTTGCAAACGGTAGGCACCCGCTCGATTTTAAAAACCTAACTACGGTTGATTCACACAAAGAGCACATGGCTGTTATTAACTATTTAAGTTCGCGGCAAACACCAGCAATAATATTAGCGGCAAGTGGTATGTGTACTGGTGGGCGAATAGTTAATTATCTTGAGCGATTTTTAAGTGACAAAACCATCGATGTATTGTTTGTAGGTTACCAAGGAAACAAAACGTTAGGTCGCGAAATTCAAAAATATGGCCCACGTAATGGGTATGTTTTTATAAATGATGCTCGCATTAATATAAACGCCAATGTACATACAATTAGTGGCTACAGCGCCCATGCCGATCAAAACGGATTAATTAAGTTTGTAACAGGTATGCATAAAAAGCCAAGCCATATAAAAATTGTCCATGGCGATGATGATGCAAAAAACGCGTTAGCAGCAAGGTACAAAGAGGTATTAAGTAGTGAAGTTAAAATAGAGATTGGTAAATTGTAGGCGAGAAGCTTTTTATCGCAATTTAATAAATACGTAAAAGCTGCGCTTTTAGTGCGCCAGCAAGCAAAGCGCCTACATGGTCACATACACCTAGGATAAAAATCCACGTAGGCGTGAAGCTTGCTCACGCAATTAAATAAATACGTAAAAGCTGCGCTTTTAGTGCGCCAGCAAGCAAGGCGCCTACCTGGTCACCATACACCGAGGATAAAAATCCACGTAGGCGTGAAGCTTGCTCACGCAATTTAATTTATTCAAATGGAAATTAATTATATGGCTAACACACGTAAACGTTTAAAAGGACGCTGCACTTCGCTAAACGCTTATTACTCTATTACAATTTGTTGTGATTTTCGTAAGCCATTATTTGCTAACTTTTTATGTGCACGGTTAATTGCGAGTGAACTCATTAAATTTTCAAAAAACAATTCACTTAATACTATCTGCTACGTAATCATGCCCGATCATATACATTGGATTTTACAGTTAAATAGTAGCCTTGACCTTTCAAACCTAGTTAGGAATTTTAAAAACATTACAACTTATAGACTTAATAAACATAGCGGTACGCATGGAAGGATATGGCAATCAAATTACTATGACCACAAAATAAGGAATAATGAAGATTTAATAGGTCAAGCTAGGTATATAGTCGCAAACCCTTTACGTGCTGGCTTAGTGGACAACATAAAGAAATACCCATATTGGGATTGTGTTTACTTGTAAAGAGGTGGCTTTAATGCGCCATCAAGCAAGGCGCCTACATGGTCACCATACACCGAGGATAAAAATACACGTAGGCGTGAAGCTTGCTCACGCAAGTTAATAAATACGTAAAGCTGCGCTTTAAGTGCGCCAGCAAGCAAGGTGCCTACATATTCACCTAGACCGAGGATGAAAAATCCACGTAGGCGTGAAACTTGCTCACGCAATTTAATAAATACGTAAAGCTGCGCTTTAAGTGCGCCAGCAAGCAAGGCGCCTACATGGTCAAATACATCGAGGGGGGAAATACACGTAGGCGTGAAGCTTGCTCACGCAATTTGATAAATACGTAAAAGCTGCGCTTTTAGTGCGCCAGCAAGCAAAGCGCCTACACCGAGGATAAAAATCCACGTAGGCGTGAAGCTTACTCAGGCAATTTAATAAATACGTAAAAGCTGCGCTTTTAGTGCGCCAGCAAGCAAGGCGCCTACATGGTCACCTACACCGAGGGCGAAATCCACGTAGGCATGTCATTCCCTAAAAATATCAAACTATTGCAATCTATTCGCTTTAGGAGCCACTTACGTTTGGTAAAACTGTAACATTCGTTTGATTATTAAATTTTTGTTTCCAGTTTAAGTCACAAATACCGTCAGTTGGTGAAAAAGCAGTAGGTGCGGTTAAAAGTAATCTACGTATTTCTTGATGATCGGTTTCGTCACAGGCTAACTTAAGTTTATCTAAAAATGGAGACAGCTCACTCCATGGCATTTTAATTTCTTGTGCACTTAGGATTCTTGGATGGTCGGTGCCAATAACGTTGTCTCCTATAAGGAGCTCTTCAAAAAGCTTTTCACCTGGGCGTAAACCTGTGCATTGTATTTCTATATCGCCGTTTGGTCGTTTTGCGTGTTTAACTTCAAGCCCTGACAAGTGAACCATTTTAATAGCTAAATCTTTAATTTTAACAGGCTCTCCCATATCGAGTACAAACACGTCACTACCAACTCCCATTGCACCGGCTTGAATAACTAGCTGAGCTGCTTCTGGAATTGTCATAAAGTAACGGGTTATGTCTTGGTGGGTTAGTGTTATTGGACCACCCGCTTTAATTTGCTTTCTAAACAGAGGGACAACAGATCCTGAAGATCCTAAAACATTACCAAATCGAACCATGGTAAAGCGTGTTGTGTCTTGGATTTCAGATAGCCCTTGCAGTACTAATTCAGCCATGCGCTTAGTAGTACCCATTATATTTGTTGGGCGTACAGCTTTATCTGTTGATATAAGAACAAAAGTTTCTACCTTTGTATATATGGCCGCAGTTGCTAAGTTATAGGTGCCGTAAACATTATTACGTACGCCTTCTACAACATTGTGTTCAACTAAAGGTACATGCTTATACGCTGCGGCATGGTAAACAGTTTGAACACTAAAAGTAGAAAATGTTGATTCAACTAATTTTTTATTTTGAATAGAGCCCAGTATTGGCAGTATTTCAATATTTAAGTCATTTTTGGCACAAAACTCTGATAACTCTTTTTCAATTGCGTAAAGCGCGAACTCAGAAAGCTCAAATAGCACTAATTTAGCCGGACTATTTTTTACTATTTGCCTACAAAGCTCTGAACCTATAGAACCGCCAGCACCTGTAACCATTACAACTTTATTGGCTATATTTGCCGACATTAGATCTTGACGAGGCTGCACTGAATCACGGCCTAGCAAGTCATCAATTTCGACATCTTTTACTTCGTCAAGATTAGTTGTTCCTGCAACAATATCTGCCATACCAGGAACAGTCATAACTTGTAATTTAAATTTTTCTATTGCGTTAAGCACTTCTTTTCGACGACTGCGAGATGTACTTGGTAACGCCAATAATATTTTATTTGCACACTTTTGCTTTGCAATTTCAGCAATTTGCGACGGTGCATGCACACAAATACCTTGAATTAACGATAAATGCTTTTTAGGGTCGTCGTCTATAAAGGCGACTGGTGAGTATTCAGGGCCATTTGCTAAGGCAGTTGCTAATTGGCGGCCAGCAGAACCTGCTCCATAAATAATTACGCCTTCTTTGCGGCGCATAGTTATTTGGCCAACTACAGCTCGCACGGTTAGCCTTGCACCACCAACAAATAAAATACAAAAGCTGGCATAAATAAAAGGAACGGTGCGTGGTACTGGCGCACTAAGAAAAAAAGATAAAATAGTTAAATAAACGGTCGAAAGTACTACACCGGCAATAATGGCCCACATAGCTTGAGTGTTCATATAGCGCAGCACAGCCCTGTAGAGCCCAAGCTTTACAAAGCTTAATAAGCTAAGCGGCAATAATGCTGATAATAAAATCCAAGTATGTGTATTTTTTAAAATGGCGGTGCTGTCTAGCCTTAATAAAAAAGCCAGCCAAAAAGCTACAATTATAAATACGCTATCGATGAGGAGAGAAATAATTCTTTTTTGAGGACGAGGTAAATTAACTAAAAATTTTAAAGACACAATACATTTCCCTGAAGCTAGCAGTAATACTACTATTCTATTGATTACAATTTTACTACAAGATGAACAACTATTGCACTTAATAAATAAAGACTATATGTAAATATTTATATAGTCTTTATGTATTTGGTTATTTTTTGTAATTTTTTGTACTACTGCAGCTTACTATTTTACTCTATCACCGCTTCCCTTACCTGCAACAGTTTGGAATATATAGCTAAAGTAGTTTTTTAAATTTAATGTGCTAATCATTTTATAATCAGTCTCAGCTAATAGCTCTGGTGTAGACATATCAATCTCGTTAACTTGAGCTAAACCTGTAATACCAGGGCGAACATTATATATATTTTTAGCATCACGAGCTTTTGTTAGCTCCTCTTGATTAAACAGCCCTGGGCGAGGACCGACTAAACTCATTTCACCTTTTAATACGTTCCATAATTGGGGCAACTCATCTAACTTTGTTCTACGTAAAAAGCTACCAAATGGCGTAATAGATGATGTACTTGCTAAATGACTTGCTACAGATGCAGTATCTACTGACATTGTTCTAAACTTTACTAACGTGAAAGGTTTTTTATTCTTACCAACTCGTTCTTGCCTAAATATAGGCGACCCTGTATCAAATAAACCAATAACAAATAAAATAAATAAAAATGGTAACGCAAAAAGCAAACCAAAAAATGAAAATAAAAAGTCGAGTAGACGTATCATAGTTTATCCGTTGAGGGGGGTTTTAATAGTTTTAACGAAGCTTTCTTTTATTGAAAAAGGAGGCGTCCAAGCTAGTGTATTCTTTGTGTGTTGAATATCTAATTCCAAAGAACCCGTTAGTCTGTCAATAATATCATTTTTATTAAGAAGCTTTCCAGTGAACTTAAAAAAGCTTACGGGGATGGGTAGCATAAGGTTTTTATTATTACTTGCCCAAGCCATTAATTTAACCATTTCTGATGTAGAGATGTCATGATCATCACTCACCAGAAAAACTTGGTTTGCTGCTTTTGGATGTTTTATACAAATAGTAATTAGATCAACTAAATTATAAACAGATACTAAGCTTCTTCTATTATTTTTAATACATCTAAATGGAAGTGGAATACCTTTATTAACTAAATTTAATAGCGATGCAAAATTAGCTTTAACTCCTTTTCCATACACTAAAGGAGGCCTGATAATAACTATCTCCATTCCTGTGCTTTTACCTAGCTCAAATAACTCACACTCAGCTTCGGCCTTAGATTGTCCGTAAGCATCTTTAGGCGCTGGATTATCTGAAGATTTATAGGGGTTTTTGTCAGTTGTACTTTCACCATTCACTTTAATTGAGCTTAAAAATACAAAACGTTTAACTCCGGCTGCCGCTGCTTGCTTTGCCAAATTTAACGTGGCCAATGTATTTGAACGTCTAAACTCTTCTAAAGGGTTTTGTGAATTATCGTTCATTATATGTACACGCGCAGCACAATGAACAAGAACACTCACTCCTTTTAAGTTTAGTGTTTGACTTAAATCTGATAAATCAAAATATTGAAAATCATGTTGATGATTATTTTGATTTCTTCCTAGGAGTAAACATTTGCTACCCTCTAGTTTATTAAGCAAATGACCTCCAACAAAACCGGTGTAGCCTGTAAGCGCAATCATACTTTACTTCTCAACATTTTATCGTATATAGCTAAATGCGTCTTAACGACGGCTTTAACATCAAACTCTTGTTCAGCAAATAGTCTAGCTTTTAACCCCATACTAATTCTCTTACTTGGTGTTTTAATTAATTCAATTATTGCATCAGCTAATAACTTAGAGTTCATAGGCGGAACAGCTAAGCCTGTTTCACCATCAATGATTGCATCCTTACAGCCTGGGTTAGTAGTGGTAACAATTGCCCTCCCGCAGGCAGCCGCTTCAATTAATACTTTTGGGACCCCTTCACCATAAAAAGAAGGTAGTGTTATGATATTTGAATTTGAAAAAATACTTGGAATATCATTTCTTTGTCCAAGGTATTCAATAACGCCTTCATCTACCCAGCTATCTATTTCATCTTGCTTAACTGTATTGGGGTTATCTAAATCAGGTGTGCCAATTAGTAAAAATTTAGTATTTGGAAATTGTTTTTTTACTAACCTAGCAGCATCAATATATTCATAAACACCTTTTTCTCGTAATAAACGACAGGCCATTGAAACTATGACATCAGCTTTTTGAGTTTCGGGGATACATGTATAAACAGACAAGTCAGCGCCAGATCCTTTAATTAAAACCTTATCTTTGGCTTCTAGCTTAGCTACATTTGTAAGAATCTTTTCATCTGACCTATTTTGGAAAATGATAGTTTTATTCTTATGAGAAAGAGCAATTTTATAAACAAAGGAAGCTATAAATTTGGTTACTTTTGCTCTTAAGGAACTCGCTGTAAATACATACCCTAACCCAGATATTGCGACAACAAATGGGATTTTTTTGCCTATAGTTTTCAAGACTAACCCAGTATAAAGCACTGGTTTAATAGTTACGGCATGTATTAAGTCAGGCTTCTGTGATTGTATAAGAGCTCGAATTGCCTTTAATGTTTTAACTTCACTCACAATAGAGCCACCACTTCTACTGAAAGGTATTTCTACAACAGTAAAACCCATGTCAATAAGCTCTTGCTTATGTTTAGTAAAGTTACACGCTATTGTTACATCATAACCATTATTCAAAGCTTCAACTGCGATAGGCAAACGATGCGATATAAAAAACCAATCGACATTTATAATATAAAGTAATTTCAAGTTTTAGTCCCTTAGCAAGGTGCAATTTTAGTATTTATCATCCGGAGGCTGTAATTTTAAAGATTAACTTAAAATGTTTAGTTCATCCGTTATTGTGAGTTATAAAGACATATGTAAGAATTTACACTTTTAAGTAACGAATAATTATTAATTATATGCTGCCTTGATAAAGTGCCAATTTTTGCAGACTCACTTAAATTTATGTCTAGAACCCTATTTATTGCTTGATAAAGTAATAAATGATTTTTCGGCTCAATAAGCGAGCCATGTGGGGACGTAACCTGTGCTACGCCACCACAATCAGTGGCTACAACTAAACGCTCACATGCCATTGCCTCAGCCACAACTAACCCAAAACCTTCCCAAGCGGAGGATAAAACAAATAAATCTGATGCTGACATTAAATCAGGAATGTCATTTCTAATGCCTAAAAACTGAACATACTCTGTTAAATCTAACTCTTTAACCATATTAACTAAGTCGGTTTTTAATGGCCCATCTCCAACAATAACTAATTTGAAATCAGTGCGTTGTTTTTTAAGTAATTGGATGGCCAGTAATAAGTTAGGGTAGTCCTTCGCTTCTGTAAGACGCCCAACAGCTAGTAACAACTTGTTGTTACCCAAATTAAGTTCATTTCGGGTCTTAATACGATTTTTTTGATTAAAAGAAAAAACCTCTGTATTGATTCCGTTTGGAATTGCAACCATCCGGCCTTTCTTCACCGCTCCTTTTCGTATTGACTCATTAACTGCGTCGTCACTTACATTTGTGGAAATGTTAGTTAACCAATCTGTTAGTCTATAAGCTAGCATCCTCGCTTTTCCACCTTCATTGGTGCTATGTGAGGTACTTATTATTTTTTTAACCTTAATTGAAAGCCTTAAAAGTCGAGTTATAATATTAGCGTGAACCATATGACTGTGAACCACATCAGGCTCAAACTTTTTTACAATAGATCTTAATTTTAAATAAGAAGCAAAAAAGCTTTTTACACCGGTCATATTAAGAGGTATAAGCTCAATTTTATCATTTTTTGGTAAAACTAACGCAGGACCCGTTAGATATATTATTTTTACTTTATGGCCTACTTTCACTAATTCATCAGCCATATTAACTACAACATGTTCAGCACCGCCCATGCCTAAACCTGTAATTACTAACAATATCTTCATACAAACCTTTAAGCTTATATGTAAAATAAAAAAAGTATTTTTAAAAACACTTTAGCCCACAGACTAATGATTATTTTACATTGATAATGCACACTTTTATTTATTATAAAAATGCACTGAAATATTTTGTTCCTACCTCAGTCAAGCTTTCACCACTAATAGCATTTTTCCATAAAAATATGTTTACGATTAGAAATATAAATGCTGAAAAGTAATCCTTATTATTGGTACTTATAACTATATATATATAATAAAAAAGTAAAAAAACACTAATCAGGCGCCCAGAAATTGGTATTGTAAAATAAAATATTAAATATACTAAAACACCTAATAATCCTATTCTTCCATACGCTGTTCTGTAGACATTATTGAACCCTCTTAAATAAAGAAAGAACAATAAAAAAGCAAACAAAACAAACCCCCCTCCTCCATTTGAATTACTAGCCAGATGAGAGCCCTCAACTTGCCTAACTCCCAGAGAGCTTGCAACGGCTAACATGAAAAAAGATAATCCAAATAGAGTAGAAGAAAATAATACCAATCTTAATTTAATATTTTTTATAAAATGACTTAATGTATGCTCGTAGAACAAGACAAAAAAAACAATTGCAAAGCTAATATGAAAAAATAGCAGAAGAAAACACAAAGGAAAAAAAGGTTTTTTCCCCCAAAAAAAGTGAACGATCCATAGCAGAAGTACAGTTGCGACACCTTGGCGTAACACGACTAGTTGTAGGTGAAAAGTAAACGAAACAAAAAATAATAAAGAAAAACCAAAAAGGACCAACAATACGTTGCGTGCATATTTTAAGATAAAGTAAGCGGTTGTAGCAGATATAAAAAAAACGCTAACGTTAGGTACGAGCTCTGCCGTAAACAAAAAGCTTAATAACTTATTATAAAATAAAAAAAGAGGCTCATTAAAGATGAATGTAAATGCATTATATTGTTCTGCAATAACGTCAAAATTACGAGCATAAACAATATAATTGGCTCTATCTCTAAATAAATCATTAGGGAATGAAGCCAATATCAAACCGTAAAGAACAGCTATCAAAAAGTAAAAAAACGATTTTGAAACAATAATTGGATTATCGCATTTAGATATATTCATATGTCACTTTTTTGATTAGTCTCATTTTACAGCTCTTCCAACAGCTTTTTCCAATGCTCAATTATAGCATGTGGTTGATATTCAATTGCCTTAGCTTTACTCTTTATTGATATGCTCTCACGCAGACTTTCATCTTTAATTAGCTTAACCAGGGCTATTGCTAAAGAGTGTGTGTTGTTTGCTTCAACTAATACACTCCCTGTATTTTCAAGAACTTCTTCAGGTCCAGTGTCACAATCAAAACTGACTACTGGAAGACCAAACGATAAAGTTTCTAAAAGAACCATGGGAAAGCCCTCAAATCTAGAGCTTAAACAATAAATCGCTGCATTATTATAGTACTCTTCGATGTTATTAGTTTTACCGACAAGTTCTACACTGCTTGCTAAATTATTATCTAAAATAAAAGCAGAAAGCTCAGCTTTGTTCTCGCCATCACCTACAATCTTTAGCTTCCAATCAGGTGCTAACTTTATAACTTCTAGCCATGCTAATAGTAATAAATCGAATCCTTTTTGGGGAGCCAAACGACCTACACTTAATACCGTTTTAGATTTACTATTATACTGAGATGGTTGAACACTAAAAGGACAGGGATTTGCAATGGCAGTAATTTGAGAATTATGCTTTGTATTAGCTAGCCAATATTTTTTATCTCTTTCCGTTAAGGTAACAATACTATCACAATAGCGAGCAGCTAGCTGACGAGCTAGCCTTCTACCTTTTCGGCCTAAATCGCTATTAAAATTAAAATGTTCCCAGCAAATATGCTTTACAGGTAAACCTAACACTGCTGGTAAAGTAAATAGAACCAGCATAGATTCTATTACTATTAAAACATCAATATCATTATCTTTTATAACTTGCCTTAATCTACGAATAATTAAAGGTGTGCGGAATAAGGCTTTTCCTGGGGAGCTAAAAAGCGATAATGTTTTAATATTTTCATTTATAGGAAAAACAGGTTGGTCCCCTCCCATAAGGCTGGCAAAAAAAATGTCATAGCCTGAGTCAGATAGGTTATTAGCTATAATAGAACCAACTCTTTCTGTTCCACCGGTGTTATTTAGATTACTACATAGAAAAAGTACTTTCATGAAACTCTCTGTTATCGACTAGGTTGTTTTTCTTAGGCTATGCGGTTCAAAGCCGGATCATTGGACTAAAGTCTAGTTCAGTGAAATTGCTCGTCCCAAAATTTATAACTTCCTCTGAAATATCCTTAAACTCCTCAATTCCACTTGAGTTTATGGATATGACTTTTTTAAACCTATTTTCTGCCGAATTTCTAACTAAAAGTTCATATGGAAAGTCTTTAGGAATAAACTCTGAACCTTTAAAGTGCTTTGCATAGTTAACTTTGCTTTTTGGATGCGGTTTAATATAGATATCACTCTCTAGCAATCCTTCTGACTTCAATATTTCTTTATACATATTGATTTCATATTCGATACTGGAAACCAACCTATCTTCAAAAAATGGTTGTAGCATAAGAATACTTTTTCCATTTAATTTAACAGGAGAAAAGCCATACACTTCACAAATATTTAAATATTCATCATTAGATAAGTTGTTTATTTTTGTTCTTAAATTGATGAAGTCGCATGATAGCTGCTTATTATTTTTATAGGAGTCAGGTACAACGAACATAAAATTGTTCGGTTTAAAATTATAATCAACATTTAAAAAACGCCTAAAAATAAAGTTATTCCTAAATTTTATGTGTGTTATTTTACGGTTATATTCACCTTCAAACATTTTTTTTGTCATTAACCCGTCATCGAGTTGGATTAATTTTGAATCGCATTTTCTTAATTTAAGCTCATAAACATTTCCGTAAATTTCTTCATACTGTTTTATTTTTTTTAAAAACTTTAACCTAGTAAGAATAGAACTTAACGGTGATTTTATAGAGATAATTGGAAAATCATCTGTTATTGAAACACTATTTACTTTAGCTTTAAAACGCGAAATAAACTCATCTGAAATTCGCCCCTTAACTAATATATAGTCACGACCTTTCCAAGAATAATCATAAAGAATGTAGATTAATAGGCTTCTATAGGTATTTTCAATTATCAATTTTTTCATTTTTTCCTACACTAAATAATATTGTATTCCTGCTCTTGCGCTTCGAAAAAGAAAAACCGAAAGCTAGTTTTGAAATATAAGAACAAAAATAGAACATAACGCTCAAAAAATAATAGAAATATTATTTAGAGTCACTTTGCTTAAAAAAGGTAAGCCATGGCATTGAATACACTCTAGCTGATAACAACCAAGTCGATAAAAACCTTAAAAACTGCCCTATTGCATAGGCCTGGGCCACGCCAACTAGTCCATTATACTCAATTAACACAAGCATCAATGCAACATTTATTAACCCTGAAAAAATGGTAGCCAAAGATAAAAACTTCGTCTTCTTTGAGAAAAATATATAGTTAGTAACCATTAAGTACATTCCATTAAAAGCTTGGCCTAAGCATAAGTAACCTATGATTTCTCCTGCTTGCTTATACTTTTCACTAGCAATTAGCACAACCATATAAGGACCAATGAGAAATGCCATAATAGTAATTACAAGTAGTAGAAGCATAGAGATATATGTGTATTTAACTAGCTTTGCCTTTTCATTATAATTATTCCGTTTTAATAAGGCAAAAAGCCAAGGAACAAATGCCTTATTTGCTGCATCAAAAACGATACCTAAAACCGAACTCAATTGATAAGCAACCATATAGATAGCAACAGCGCTGAGCCCCAGATTTTTATCGAGAATGTAGCGGTCTGCCGAAAGAAGTAAAAAACCGCCTAATACATGTGGGATCAAACCAAAGCCATAATTAAGAATTTCTCTTAGATGATTTGGCTTGTTTTTTTCAAACGAAAATATTTTATTTTTATATAGTAGATACGATGCAGCCATCGCCATTACCAAGCTTCCAGTAAATAAAGATAATACCTGCCCCTCAGCTCCCTTCTCTAAATAAACAACAAAAATAAGGGATAGAGAAAAAGTTAGAAAAACTTTAATAAAATTGAATACGCCATATTTTATTGCCTGCTGTCTAACTTGCCACTGCCCTAATCTGACGCTTATAACGGAATTACATAAGCTGACTACAATAGCAAAGAGTATCCACTCATAACTCAAAGGAATAACTAATTCTATAAAGTCTTTAAAAACAATAACTATAATTGTAGTTACGCAAGCTCCGGTGAATATCGTTTTAAAAACTGTACCCACAAAGCTGCTAAATCCCTCTTTACTGTCATCATAATATTTTCTTGTTATTGATCCAGCAGTACATAGTTCAACAAAAACTGGCATTAAAGAAATAACCATCATGAATAGAGCTACTTTACCATAATCGTCTTTAGTTAAGGCTCTTGTTAAAATAGGTAGCAGAATAAAAGACAATCCAGCATTTGCTATGTTTGACAGTAAATAAATCAAACCATTTTTTTTGTTTGACATAATTTATTTCAAATTTTTATATAGTTGAGCTAATTTAAAGCGTACATAAAGCATGCAAACAAATGGGTAAGGAAGGTTTAAGATTAAAAAGCCGAAAAGTTTATACTTCTTAGAAGAATTTTTAAAGTATTTGTTTCTACTTATATTCAATTTTTTATTAAGGTTATTAATCTCGCTAACTTTATTAAAAGGGATCTTAGAGTGATTGCTAACAAGGCCCAAAAATGTAATGTAAACACCTAAATTATATATTCTATAATCTACCTGTTCTTTATATTTTTGATAGTCATCTCTTTTTTTAAAGTCCTCAAAAGCCATATCAGCAGTTTTCAAGCGGTCAAAATACCTTGGGTTATCACTCAATCTTGTTGTAGAAATTGGATTATACGAGTAATAGTAAAAAGCTTCAGGAATTTTGCCCATGTTTTTTGTTTCTGCGGCCAAAAAGAATTGTATGTAGTTATCCTCATAAAACAGACCTTCAGGAAAGCGGATTCCTAAGTCATTTTTATTAAAAAAATGATTTTTAAAAATTTTTGTCCAAAGGCGGCCATAATTGCTAAATATATCTTTTTTTGCAGTTAAATTAGCACTAACTTCAGACCCGATAACTCGCTCGCCATCATGTATTAAATAATCAGAATCTACTACATCATAGTTGTCTGATAAGGCTTTTTCATATAACTTTTTATACATGTCTAATTTAACAAAGTCATCTGCGTCGACGAAGCCTATATATTCTCCCTTGGCTACATCTAATCCAGCATTACGTGCTCCCCCTTGTTTTTTGTTTATTGGAAGAGTTATTATTGTAACTTTATTTTCTGCCTGCTTTTTATACTCATTAAGTATGCTAAGGGTGTTATCAGTAGACGCATCATTAACAACTATTATTTGAATATTTTCAAGAGTTTGGTGCAATAATGAATCCAAACAACGGCGAATATATTTTTCACCATTGTATACAGGAACAATTACACTCACAGTAAAGAGGCTTTTCATCATACCTACTACTTTCTATTTATAAGTTTAACGCGCTAAATATTTGTTAAATTACTTTATCAAGGCTTTTGCTAATGCAGTCCCAGAAGTAATACTCACGTTCGCTTTTTTACCGATAACGTCATATAAGTATTTTGGTGCTAAGCCATAACCGGGCCTAATACTCTTTACATTTTCATGTGTAAATAATTCACCTTCCGCAATATCTTTTACCACATAGAGTGAACGCCTAAATATTGCATTGCCTTTTTCACTCTCTTTTCGCTCGTAATTTACTTTACCAACCGCTTCCCATGCTATTTTAGAATCTCTACACAACTGTAATAACTCTGGCTTTTCTAATGAGAAACTATCATCAGGCCCACCACCATTTCTATCAAGCGTTACATGCTTTTCTATCAAGCATGCGCCTAATGCTACTGATGTAATTGCTGTTGTGTTATCTATTGTATGGTCTGATAGACCCGTTAACACATCAAAACGAGTGGCCATATCTGCTACAGTCGCCAAATTATAATCGCCTGATGGCGCTGGGTAACCACTTACACAGTGCAGTACAACCAGTTCTTTACACCCTGCATTTTTTGCAGTTTCCACTGCTTCACGTATTTCTTCTTCGTTAGCCATACCTGTCGATATAATCATTGGCTTACCAGTCTTCGCAACATACTCGATTAATGGTAAATCGATGGCTTCAAATGACGCTATTTTGTACGCAGGAGCACCAAGCTCTTCGAGTAAATCAACGGCAGTAAAGTCAAACGGCGAGCTAAAAATAGTGATACCTAACTCTTTAGCTTTTTCAAATAACGGTTTATGCCATTCCCAAGGCATGTGCGCTTCTTCATATAAGTCATACAGTGTTTTACCATCCCACAACCCACCTTTAATTAAAAATTCAGGGTTATCGCTTTTCATTGTTATGGTATCAGGGCGATAAGTTTGCAGCTTCATTGCATCTGCACCACACTCTTTTGCCATTTCCATTATTTTATAGGCATTTTCGATATCACCGTTATGATTTGCTGACATTTCAGCAATGATATATGGCGCATAGTCGGGGCCAATTTTTCTGTTATCGATAGTAATAAATTTATTCATAAATCCCTCACTCCACTGGTTGTCGAGTAAATTGCTCTTCATTAATTCGTTTGTAGCCGGCTCGGCTAAACAAAGCTTGTGATGCTGTATTTTCTTTTAGTACAACAGCATGTATAATTTTTGTAGGATGTAATATATCTACTTGTTTTAAAGCGAGTTTCGCGACCCCTTTACCAAAGTACTCTGGTGCTATAAAGATGGAGATGGTATACGTATTTACGGCTGTCATATCTAACCTAACCACGCCTACAGGAGTCGTTTTTTCATCTGTGCTACTGGTTAACTCAATAATATAAAAGTAGTCATTTTTACTTGTTAGCTTTTTAGTCATCCAAGCCCGATGCTCAGCCAAACTCGGAACGTCTTTATTAAGTGCATAACGACGTGTTTCGGGTTTACATTGCCAAGCGTACACCTGTTCAATATCAAGCTTTGTCGCTAACCTTAGGGTTAGTGAACCATTAAATAATTGAGTAATATGCTTCATTATTCGCTTAACACCTTGCCCATCACATAACTGCAAGTTTATTGTTCGCATTTTTGAATAGTCTGCAATTAACTGTTCGTACGCCTTCATTAACGTTGTACTAATCGCCTCTAACTCAACGCTAATTGCAGCACCAACAGTTTCTAAATTTTTACAAATAGTTTTCTGGTTATCAGCTAGTGCAATAACAATACTCGGTAACCCGACACAAGCACGCTCCCATGACGTTGAGCCTGGCGCGCCAATGGCAATATCATGCTCACACATGAGAGTAGCCATGTCATCTACAAAATCAATGTGAGTCAACCACGCGCTATGCTTCATAGCAAACTCTGTAACACTTTTGTAGTGAGGTGCTTTTGGGCTAAGCAAGACAGTCGTTATTGGCGGGTTAACGCTTTTCTTTAAAACATTAAGTACATGCAATGTCGCATTAGGGGTATCTACCCCCCCCATAGATAATAATAAACGCGGTGTATTCGATAATGTATTCAAAGCTATCAATTGTGATGAATGTCGATGCGAAAAGTGAGTATTTATAATTGCATATTGCGTGCCTGTTAAGACGGTGGCCTTAGAGTTTAATAAATGATATTCGCTTGGCTCTCTAAGCAATGTTTGATCTATTATTAAGTCTGCAGAGTGCTCTCTTACTAAATCATCAATTGCAATAATTTTACAGTTATACGCTTTTTTTACTAACTCATGCCACTGTGCACCAATACCATAGTGATCTGTAATGACTAAATCAGGGCTATCAAACGCAGAAGCGAATTCTTGGGCATCATCATACTCAGTGACTTGCAACCACGCTGCATAATCCGCAGTCGAGGTTGGTGCTAACCAATCTGCTGGTTGCTGTAATTCATAAATAGAAAAACCACGCTGCTTTATATATGTGACTAAATCACCGCTCTGCGGGCGGGTAGCAAATAAAACGTCGTGACCATCTAGTTTAAGCCTATCAGCCAATACTAAGCAACGCATGATATGACCGCTGCCTATATGAGAAGAGGCATCAGCCCTAATTACGACCTTTAGCATTCAATTGCTCGGTACAAAGCTTCTGCCAATTCCCAATCTTCAGGTGTATCTATGTCTTGTACTCGTTTACGTGGTAGCAAAACAGCCTTCGATCTTGTTCCAAAAATAGCTTTTTTTGCTATAAATGCCTTGGCAGTACCCCAATAAAACTGTCCAGCATCATGATATGCTTCTTCGAGATCTTGCGAACGAGTATTTAAATGCTCTGGCTGAAACATTTCAACGCATTGTTTATCATTAAGCTTTAAAGCTCTTTGAATTGGAAAAGGAAAACTTGTTGCACTGAAGGCGTAATCTACATTACTCGATGTCAGCTCTATAAATCCGCGCTGGATAAACTCAGGTATTAAAAAAGGAGCGGTTGCATATATACAACATACATTTTCAACGCCCCATTCCTGTAACTCGGTATACTCAACAGCATGCTTTATTACATCAAGCGTGGTTGCATAATCATCCGCAATATTAGCAGGGCGCATAAATGGTACTTCTGCCCCATATTGTATAGCAATATCTGCTATTTCAGCATCATCTGTAGAGACAATTACTTTATCAAAACAATTACTCTTTAAAGCCGCCTCAATCGAATAAGCAATCATTGGCTTACCGTGAAACTCTTTGATATTTTTGCGAGGTATCCGCTTACTTCCACCACGTGCAGGGATGATTGCTATATTCATGATTAGGCTTCTAATATTTGTGTTAGCTTACTGATAACTTCGTCTTGCTGCTCATGAGTCATACCATGAAACATCGGTAATGAAATAGCATTGCTGTAATAACTTTCTGCATTTGGAAAGTCACCTTGTTTAAAGCCCATTTTTTGGTAATAAGGCTGTAGGTGCACAGGAATATAATGCAGGTTTACACCAATACCGTTTTCTCTTAGCTCGTCAAACACTTCTTTATGCGTTTTGCTAATTTCATTTAGGTTTAGACGAATAACATATAAATGTAAGCCAGAATAAGTATTAGGTAACTGATAAGGCAGTATAATCGGTAAACTAGCTAGCTTGTCATAATAACGTACTGCTAATTCATGACGTGCAGTAACGAACTCACTTAACCGGCTCATTTGCGATACACCGAGTGCAGCTTGCAGCTCCGTCATGCGGTAGTTAAAACCCAAATCCACTTGCTCATAGTACCAACCACCATGCGATGCATTTTCCATTAATGCTTCGTCACGTGTTATTCCATGGCTTCGATAAAGTGCCATTTTGTCTGCAAGTGCTTTACTATTCGTTAATGCCGCACCACCTTCTGCGGTGGTAACAATTTTAACAGGGTGAAAGCTAAACACGGTAATATCGCTGTATTCACATGATCCAATTGGTTGTTCTAAATAACGTCCACCTATTGCATGTGAAGCATCTTCAATGACTTTAAAGCCATACTCTATTGATAACGCATGGATTGCTTTCATGTCACATGGCTGACCACATAAATGCACTGCAACCAAAACTTTAGGCAAAACACCTTCTTTTTTAGCGCGGATAAGCTTTTCTTTTAATGCTACAGGGCAAAGATTATAAGTTGCGGGATCTATATCAACAAAGTCTACTGATGCGCCACAATACAAACCACAATTAGCTGAGGCTACAAAAGTGACTGGTGTTGTCCATAATCTATTACCAGCCCCTAGCTCAAGCGCTAAACAAGCAATATGTAAAGCTGACGTTGCACTATTAACAGCCAAGGCATGATTGGCGCCGGTTGAATCCATCAGTGCTCTTTCAAACGCAGGGACTTGCGGCCCTTGCGTCAAAAAATCCGACTTTAGAACATTAACCACTGCATCAATATCTGCTTGAGTTATATCTTGCTTTCCATACGGTATCATTTAGTTATCTCTATACTTCAAACGATGGGTCAACATGTTCAACAATAAGCTCACGCAAGCCTTCAATTGTTTCCCACTCAGTATTTGTTCCTGAGTTGTATTTAAAGCCAAATGGTACTTTTTCAGCTTTATGGTGAGCGAGGTATTCTTCTTCGGTGTATGTATACGATACAGAAGGTAAAATTGCGTAGTATGGACCCAAATCAATCGTATTTAACGAGTCCGTATCTGTAATCATTTCTTCATGTAGTTTTTCACCTGGGCGAATACCTACATCACGCGTTTCACATTCAGGTGCTACGGCTTCTGCAATGTCTAAAATTTTGTATGATGGGATTTTAGGGATAAATATCTCACCACCTAGATGGTTGCCCAAGGCAAACATAACTAAATTAACGCCATCTTGAAGCGATATGTTAAAGCGAGTCATTTCATTATGTGTGATTGGTAAAATACCTTCTTTTCGTTTTTCTAAAAAGAAAGGAATAACAGAGCCGCGAGAGCCCATTACATTACCATAACGAACAACGCTAAATTTAATATCTTTAGAGCCGCGAATATTGTTAGCAGCAGCAAATAATTTATCTGATGCAAGTTTAGTGGCACCGTATAAGTTAATTGGTGCACATGCTTTGTCTGTCGATAGTGCAACAACATCTTTTACACCACATGCTAGTGCAGCATGAATAACATTTTCAGCACCATCTATATTCGTACGAATACATTCTGTTGGATTGTATTCAGCGGTATCAACCTGCTTAATAGCGGCTGCGTGAATTATTACATCAACACCTTCACACGCTTGCGTTAAACGCTCTTTATCGCGAACATCACCAATAAAAAAACGTAATTGCGGGTAATCGTATGCTGGGTATTTTTGTTTTATTACAGACTGCTTTAATTCATCACGCGAATAGATGATTATTTTTTTTACATCTGGGTAGCGCGCTAAAATAGTTTCTATAAATTTTTTACCAAATGACCCAGTGCCACCAGTAATTAACACTGTTTTTTTGTTTAACATATTAGTTCCTTAAATATTTCTATACTTTATGTATCGAATACAAAATGTATCTTTATTCTTTGATATACCAAAATGCTTAAGCAGCATATTCATAAAATTGAGTTAGAGCTTTTTAGTCATTCGCTTTCTTTAAAAAGTATCTAGCGAGCACTATTAATACGCTTAAAATACCTCCAAAAAGAAAACCTAATATACAAATTAATGCACGCTTCGGCTTAAACTTTTGTTCCGGTACTAATGCTGGATCAATTGTTTTAAATACATACTCATCTCGCACATTTGCAAACATAATAGTTTTTGTTTGCTCTTCAATTAACTTATATAAAACAGCTCGAATATCGGCAACTTTTGTTTGTTGTAATTGCTCTGTTAGAAATTCAGTACTTTTATTAGCCTCTTCAACATCTCTAGACTTCATAACAGTATTGATGTCTTGAATTAACCAATTAACCCACCGCTGCGCAATTACTGGCGAAACATGCTCAACTGATACAGTTATCAATCCACTTTCTTTGTTCATGTCTGTAGTAATTATTTGGCTAAACTGTTTGAAGGCTTCTTGCATTGAAGGTTCGGCTTTAAAAGGTAGTTTAGCTTCCCTTAACCATTTTTTTTCTTTTTCGTTATATATCTCTTCGTCGTATTCAATACTATTATCCGCTTGCTTCCATGACTTTACAGCCATTAGGTCTGGTAAAATATTGTGCTTTTCAATAAAGTTAAATGTGAATTGGCGAGACTTTAAAACCTCAAGCGCTAACTGAGTTTTGTTAGCGGTGCCACTACTGCCCAAATTAACTCCAGCTAAACTAGCTAAACCACCAAATTGACCTGCTAGAACACCAAAGCCACCGCTTTGTTCTTGTTCCGCAGCAGCAAGTAATGCTTCCGATTTATAAACATTAGGTTGCTCTAAAGCATAAAACACTGATGCAATTGTGAATAAGGCTGTTATTAAAATTACTACCCATTTGCCTTCCCAGATGACAAAGAATAGCTCACTTAAATTCACTTCATCATCAGCAATAGTGGGTACAGATAGGTTTTTAGTATGTGTATCTTTACTATTCATATATATCTCTATTCAGCAGCTATTACACAAAACTAAACTCCGACTTAATTTTCGTGCAATAGCATAATACAAAGTAATATTTAGTCTTTTATTAAATACTACTAATCGCAGCAACAGCTACACCAAGTTGATAAAGGATCTGTGTTGCAGTACTCCAAAGTGTCAATTTATCCATGTGATCTGCATCCATTGGTATTACTATTGTGTCACCTGGTTCTAACTGATCAGCATTATTTGCTGCAAACCAGCCTCCTGTGTTTGGTATTTTCACTGAACCATTAGCTTTAATAATGTAAATTCGATCTTCAGCCGCACGCTCTTTAAGGCCACCACTTAGCGCTATATAATCATCAACACTAACACCTGATTTATAAAGATGTGATGTTGAGTAGTTAACTTCACCTATTACACTGATTGAATCGCGCTTGCTTGGTACATAAAGTGTATCACCATCTTGTAATACTAAGTTTTGTTGATTATTTACAATTAAAGGTAAATCAATTACTAAACGCCCTACGGCTTCAACACTTGCGAGGTCGTTTAACAGCTTGTTCATTTCTTCATAAGAAAGTGTGTTGCTACTTACCGAGTTTTGGAAGCTTTTAGAGGCAATGTCGCGGCGAAGCTCTGTAGATAAACGCGCTAACTGCTTTTCCTCTTGCTCTTTAATTGATGTACGGGTAAATACAGCTGCTTTTTGTTCTGCAAATTGTGAAAAACCACCTGCGCGTTCAAGTAATTCAGTTAGCGTTTCACCACGGCGTATAGTGTACGTACCTGGAAATTTAAGCTCGCCTTTTAATTCTACTTTTACATTTTCTTGCCAATTTGGAATTGCAAAAACGTTGATGCTGTCTTTACTTTGTAATGTAATATTACTTTGAAGGTCGCCTTTCATGGCGCTTTCAAGGTCAAATCTTAAGTGTTCTATTTTAGAACCATCGCTGGCTACAATACGTGTAATTTCAGCTTGTTTTACGTAGGCAGACTCTAACAGGCCACCGGCTGCTGTTATTAAATCACTTACCTCACCACCAATCATTAGTGGATAAATACCAGGGAAAGTTACATTCCCGCTGATTTCAACTAATTGCATTGCTTGTTGCACTGATGCTTGCTGTTTAAATTTAGCAATAATCGGCGCTAATAAGTTATGGCGACTAAATAATGCATAATCCTCAGGTTTGAGTTCTTGGTCTTCTTCTTCTTTTGCTTTGCGTTTAGAAATTTCAGCAATTGTTAGTATTTTATTGTCTTCAAGAACAAGCTCTTCGTCTTCTTGATTAACACCAATATATTTTTCGAACTCTTTTTGCTCAAACTTGTGCCATTGCTCTGCTTTTTGTTGCTGCTCTTGTTGCTCTTGGCTAAGGGCCATATTTGCTAGAGCTGATTGCTCTGCTTCTTTTTCTTCAAAACGACTAAATACAACTATCTTGTCATTAGCTTTAAGTTGTAAGTTGTTTTCAGGATTTTTAATAATCGCTTGAGCAACGTCGAACTGATGCGCTTCTATATCGCCGTTTACATTTATTTCGCGGATTACGAGGCCGTAGCTTAAATCGGCTTGCGGTAGTAGGTCACCGCGTATAGATTTAAGTACATCTGAAATACGCTTACCTTGGTGCCATTGATAATTACCTGGGCGTGCTACTGCACCAATTAAGCTAATTGAATTTTGATATTGCGAGCTAACTGAATTAAAGCGAATGCGGTCGCCATCTTGTGGGATATAGTTAATTTGTGGTTTTGAAAAATCGACCGAGAGTACTTCTTTACGATCGAAGTTAAAGCGCTCTACAATTGCGCTTTTAGCGTATGCATTGGGTTTAAGGCCTCCGGCCATTGCTAATAACTGCTTAGCAGACTCGCCTTTTTTAAGTTCAAAAATAGCGGGACGTTTAACTGCACCTTCAACTGTTACTTGAGCGCCAACTGATGGAATAAATACAGCATCGCCCGGCTTTAATACGATATCGTTACTGCTATCGCCATTAATAAGTAAGTCGTAAAGGTCAAAGTTTGCAACTACGTTGCCTGCGCGTTTAACTTGAATATTACGAAGAGAAGCAATGTCAGACACGCCACCGCTTACAAATAATGCATGCGAAACGGTTGTTAATGATGAAACACTGTAGCTACCAGGCTTGTAAGCCTCTCCTAGCACTAAAATACGCATGCTACGAAGCTGACCAAGCGATACAAACGCTTTTACACCTATTACCTCTTGCTCTACTTTTACTTTTACTAATTCTTTAATTTCAGCAAAAGTTAAACCGGCCACTTCTACAGGGCTTAAATCTGGAATACTAATACGTCCTTCACGGTCAACTATAACTTCAAAACTGTCACTTTCTTTACCATAAAAGTTTATTTTTAATTGATCGCCAGGGCCCACAATATATGTATCTGGTACTGCGGCATTTTCGCTTGGCATAAATGTAGTTGGTTCACCTGCAAACAATTCGTAACCGTACGGCTTTAATTCGTCTGTTTTTGGTTTAAAGCGCTCTTCATCTGTAAGCTTTTCTTTTTCGGGTTCTGCGCGCTCACCAATACTATTTTGCTGCTGTGTATTATTTTGATTATTAGATTGGTTTGTACCAGTGATCGTTGATATATCAACACCATACTGTTTTGCGAGGGCTTCTTGTTGAGCTTTAGGTAACTTTTTAAATTGCTCAATTTGAGACGCTGTTGGCGTAAAAGCCAAAGTACTAAAACTACAAAGTAGAATAAAAGCACTAATAAATTGTGTAAAAACTTTCACGAGTAGGTATATCCCTAGGTCTACAACCAAAATTGGCCGCTATAATACCTTAATTTTAAGAAAATAAAAAAGGGACTTTCGTCCCTTTTGTCACTTTAATGTCATTAACTTAACTACATTGGTTAAAAACTGTAAACCAACGTGAATGACGTTTCAGTGTCAGTGCTTTCTTTATCGTCAGCAACATCTGAGTTGTTAGTGACATTAAAAGCGACTTTCATTTGTAACGAGCCGTTTATTTTTGCAAGTAATGCAGTTTCAGAACGAGTCTTAGTGTTTGTATCACCGTACTCAACAGCAACTAATTGAGTAAAACGTGCATTCTCAGAAATTTGCCAGTTGTAATCTAACTTACCCAAGGCAATTACTTCGCCTTCAAATTCACCAGCAAGAGAGTTACCGTTGTCATCAACTTCAGTGCTATCATCTGGGTATTCAAAGTATTTATAACCAGGACCAATTTCAGCACTTAGCCACATAGTTTTTTCGTTTAATAAACGTAAACCGTAACCTGCAGAAATTACTGACTCACTTCTATACGCTCCAAAATAATCTGAAACGTGTGAACCATAAATGAATAAATGAGAATGATCTTCATTTAGTTTGTAATTACCTTGTGCAGAAATTGAATACTTCTCGTTAGTGCGCTGCTTGTTTTTGTCACCATTAGCATCTTCAACTTCATCTTCTTTGTAGATGCCGTCTAGCTTGTATTCGTTATTCCAGTGTTCAAGGTTGTGCTGAACTTTAATGCCACCTTTAAGTGTGGTCGTTTCTGTATTACCACTTGTGACAATAGCACCTAATTCACTGGTAACTTCCCATGTTCTTTGTTCTGCGTCTGCAGCAAATGCGTTTGTTGCAGCAGAAGCCGCAACTAAAACTGATAAAAGCTTTAATTTCATTAAAAAATAACCTTTGTATAAATGTACATCTATTTTATTAAAGCATTACTTGTTAGAGCAAGCTAAACAGCTAAGTAATAATGTAAAAAATTTTCATGCAGCAAATACCGCATGAAAATTTTATGTTTAATAGCTCTTTAGCACTATAACAATTAAAGATAACTTTAATTAAATAACTATTTAAAATTAGTCTTGCTTGTGAAAGTGAACATCCATTTGTGGAAATGGGATAGTAATATCTGCATCATCTAATGCGATTTTAATATTTTCCATTAATGACCAGTAAGTAGGCCAATAATCAGCAGCGTTAACCCAAGGACGAACAATAAAGTTAACACTTGAATCGCCTAACTCATTTACAGATACATTGTAAGCTGGATCTTTAAGTATGCGTGTTTCTGCATCTAATACAGATTTTAATACTTCTTTTGCGTGACGTAAATCAGCATCGTAGCCAACACCAATAACTAAATCGATACGACGAGTAGACTCTCGTGAGAAGTTAGTAATAGCACCAGACATTATTTGAGAGTTTGGTACGATAATTACTTTATTATCTGGAGTACGTAGTTCAGTTGAGAATATTTCGATTTTTTTAACTGTACCCATTTTATTACCTGCTTCAACAAAGTCACCAGACTTAAATGGACGAAGTAAAATAATAAGTACGCCTGATGCGAAGTTAGATAATGAACCTTGTAATGCTAAACCAACAGCTAAACCGGCAGCACCTAAAATAGCAATGAACGAAGTTGTTTCAATGCCAATTTGCGAAAGTGCCATTAAAATAGTTACAGCAAATACAAGTGTGTACACAATACTTGAAACAAATGAACCGACAGCTTTATCTACTTTCTTTTTAGCAAAACCTTTTTCAGTTAAGTTAGAACAAAACTTAGCAACACGACTACCAAGTAAAAAGATAACAAGCGCAACAACAGCTTGTATACCGTAGTGTAAAATTAGGCCTGAGTTATCGTTAAGCCAATTAAGTACTGAATCCATATTTACTCCAAATGTTTTTTATTAAGCGTTTTCGGGCATTATTATACATTAATTTACAATTTATTCTCATGAAATAATGAATTAATACTATTAAATGCAAGTATATTCTATTTTTTAGAGGCATTTATGCGATAAAACATAGCCTACTTTGAAAAAATATTAACGACTAAATACTAATTATATTTGCCTGATTTAAATTATTTTAATTTATTTCACTTTTGGGCTTCACAACAATTATTATTTTATGTATTATGCGCGCCACACCAAACGAGGTGTGTGTAGTGGCGGTTGTAGCTCAGTTGGTAGAGCCCCGGATTGTGATTCCGGTTGTCGCGGGTTCAAGCCCCGTCAATCGCCCCACTTTTTTTATATTAGTAATATCCTATCTTTATATTGAATAATCTCCCTTACTTATCTCTTTTAATATCCCGTACAGCAAACCAAAGCTTTATCACCTGAACTAATTAATATTTTAAACTAAAACAGTTTTTCAGCAACCTTCCCTATTTAAATTAGTTTAGCGCGAAGATTTATTAAACAAGTATCCAGCCTGCAATTAAATTACATTTATTTAACCAATGTGATTGTACTGGCTGTACTTCAATACAAAAAGTGCTAGGTTTCTAGTACTAACATCATTTTATTACAAAACATCAAACTTCTACTGGGATATAAAATTAAGCATGATTAAACAGGTTTTAGGAAATTTACTGTGTAGTTGTTTAGCTGTAATGAGCTTTAACTCATTGGCTCAAAGCAATGATGAATTCAATAAGCTATTGATTGAGCTTCAAAAATTAGTTTCTGAAAAAAAATACACTCAGGCTTATCAAAAAAGTAATAGCGAATACCAGTACCTGGGCGAACCCGTATACGACTTTTTATTAGGGGTCAGTGCACTTAAAACAGGGCATGCGGCGCCAGCTGTATTTGCCTTTGAACGCGTGGTTGAAAATAATCCTAGATGGTATGAAGCTCGCTTGTACTTAGTTCGCGCTTATTTAACAGTTAATAATTTACCTGCTGCCGATACTCAAGCTTTAATACTAATCAACTCACCTGACACACCTAATAATATAAAGTCTTCAGCACAGTCATTGCTAGAAACTGCAGCACTTAAGCAACAAGAGGCTGGACGCTCTTATAAACAAAATATTGAGCTTGCCCTTGGCGTAGATGGCAACGTAAACGCAGGTACTGCAGAAAATACGATTATAATTCCTAATATTGGTGAGTTTTTGTTATCGCCAGAAAGTAAAAGTACGCAGGACAACTATGCACGACTTAATTACAGAGGAAAGTACTCTCACCCTATTGATCAAAAAAGCTTAATCACTTTAAGTATTGATACCGGGTGGTACAAGTTTGAAGAACTCAGTCAATACGATCGTATAAATGCGCACATTAATGCCGCCTATCAATATAAACAAAATGACATAAGTTGGTTTGCACGAGTTGCTACCACTCCGTTGATGCTTGATGGCGAACTTTATCGTACTGAATCAGCTTTAACGGCCGGAGCTAATTTTACGCTAAATAAACAAGTTAATTTATTTAGCTCTTTGACTGCAGGTGTTTTAAACAATAGATTTGATGAAAAGCTCGATAACTCATTTTATGCGATAAATGCAGGTGCTAGCTATGCAGCTCGAAATTGGTTTCAAAGCTTAAGCATTAACGCTAAAAGCGAGGAAGCTGACATTACTGAAGGTGAATTTAATAGCCGTAATATTACGAGCTTGTACTACCAAGTGAACACTCAGTTGGCTCAACATTGGCAGTTGTTATCTCTTGCTGGATACCAATGGATTAATTATAAAGATGATCACCCTTTATTTTTACAAGAACGTGCCGATAACCTCTTTATGTTCTCAACTTCTGTTCGCTACTTAGTTAATCGCGATTTAGCCATACAGTTGGCTGCCAACTATCAAGATAAATCCAGTAATATTTCTTTATTCGAATATGACCGTTTAGATATCAATTTAAGCGCTTCTTACTCATTTTAATTTAAGGTATTTATGAAACATTTACTCCCTGTAATTACCACTTTACTTTGTGTAAGTTTTTATACACAAGCAAACGACCCTGCTGGTAAAACTATTTTAGCACGAGGCTCTGTACTCGCGGTTGATGGAAGCAATGAACAACAACGACAATTGCAGCGCAGAGATACTGTTTTTGGCGTAGATCGCATTACGACTGGAGAGAAAAGCAAAGCGCAATTTTCGATGTTGGATGGTGGTTTAATTGCCTTAAAAGAAAACTCAGAATTAAATATTGCTAACTACGAATTTAATGACAATACCCAACAAGGCTCTGCTTCTATTGAGTTACTTAAAGGCGGTTTGCGATCTATTTCCGGCGTAATTAAAAAAAATGGCGGCTCTTATAGTGTAAAAACTCCCGTTGGCTCTATTGGTATACGCGGAACGCATTTTGAAGTTCAACTGGTTAAAGGCGATGTATTTTTAGCGGTATGGGATGGCGCAATAGATTTAACACTCGAAAATAATAACGTGGTTTCTTTGGGTGATAACGAGGCATTTTCGTTTGCACAAATTACAGCCACTGGTGAAGTCTTTAAAACAACACGTGCGGCACGCGTGTTTGATCAAAATATAGTAGCAATTGATCCTAAAGACGACAACGAAGAAGAAACTGAGCAAGCATCGGTAACTGAAGTTGAAGTAAATGCTTTTGAAGCTGATACAGGTGTTATGGATATATATTCTGAACAACAATTTCAAACTGTTAGCAGCGCATCTTTAGTCGATCAAATAGCTCAGCGCCAAGGTGTATTTAACTATGAGGCATCAAGCTTTAATGTAAATTCGAGTGTGGGTGCTGTTACTGACTTTGCTATGACTATGGCAGTTGATTTTGATAATGGCACCGTGCCTGATGGCGAAATTAGTTTTAATGACGCCGGTGGAAATTGGTATGCAGCTTACAGCGGCTTAATAAATTTAAGTGAACTTGAGCTGGCCGTTACATTTGCATCCCATGGTAACAATAAAGCCGAGGGCGATGTTGATGCAATATTTTTGAATGACTTAGACAACATTACTGGCAACTTTAATCTTAACGAAATAAATAATCCTGATGTAAATGCTAGCGGTTCTTTTAAATTAGAACCATAAACACATTGGATACAAAGCTTTTATTATGGAGTATTTAAAATGACAGCAAAAAATATATTTTTGCTTGGTTCTATGGTGTTTTTGTTAAGTGCCTGTGGAGGCTCAGAAGAAAGTCCCACTCAAGAGGCAATACAATCACCTACGGCTGAAGTAATACCGCCAACGGTTACTAGCTATATTAATTTGGCTGGTGTTATAGCGAGTAATCAAACCAAGAGTACAAAAGTTTTAGGTGCTGTCACTTCAAGTAGAGGAGTTGTTGGAGCAAGTTTAGCTAATACTCGCGCTAATATTGTTTTTTCACAAACAAACGACACCGTACAAGGTAATGTTTCTTTTTTACTTGAAGCTTCGGATACTGATGGCATTGCTGAAGTTAATTTAGTACTCCCTAGCGTTAATAAAAGCATATCACTTTGTTCTTCTGATTGTGGTGTTGACTACGAAAAGTCAATTATAGGCCTCAGTCCTGCGCTTTATGGCGCAACTCCAGGGGAAATACGCCTTGAAATATGGATAACTGACACTTTAAATAATCAAGCACTTGCTGATGCAATAACTTTTAACTGGCAACCATATCAAATTGAAGGTGTTACAGCACAACGAGACGAAGATAATATTAATCTTTCGTGGCAAGCTAACCCCGAACTTAATCGTTACAACGTTTATATTGCAACTCAAGCTGGAGTCTCATCCACTAATATTAATGAATTAGAGAATGGGCAACAATTTTTAAGTATTCAAGATACTGCATTAAGCATTACCGAGTCACTTACTAATAAAAGTTACCAAGTACTTATTACCGGTGTTGATGGCAGTGGTGAAAGTGGTTTTGCTAATATAATAAACATAGCGCCAGTGGGTGGAGAGCTTGCATTTGCACCAGAGGCAAATGCCGATCAGTTTCAGATAAATGAAGATCAAACTCTGCAAGGTAACGTACTAACAAATGATACGAATCAATACAGTGGCGATTTACGTGTAAATGCAGATGCATTAATTCTACCGCAGCATGGCACTCTTAATATAAATGAAAATGGGGATTTTACTTATATCCCTATTGCAAACTTTAATGGTGAAGATGCATTTAGTTATCAAGTTGCTAACGAGCTAGGTATGACAGACACCGCAGTTGTAGAGATAACCATTTTAGCTGTTAACGACGCTCCTATTGCGCTTGATAATACTTACAGCGTTACAAACAATGGAACCTTAGTTGTCCTATCGCCAGGCTTACTTATAAACGATAGCGATATAGACTTAGATGACTTAACTGTTGATACAACGCCGGTTAGCGAACCAACAAGAGGACAATTAACCCTTTTTGATAATGGTGGCTTTGAATACCAAGGCGAGCAAAATATGCAAGGCCAAGACAGTTTTCAGTACAGAGTTGTTGATGCACAAGGTGCTCAGGCTATTGCAAATGTAACTATTGTAAGCTCAAACACTAACGTAGCCCCTGTAACAAAAAATGATAGCTATAGTTTAAGCGAAGATGAAACACTTGTGGTTACAGCTGCCAATGGTGTGCTTAGTAACGATACTGACCCAAATAATGACAGTTTTTCAGTTGATGAAACGTTTATGGTGGCACCCACACATGGCCAACTATTATTAGCAACTGATGGCAGCTTTAGTTATGTGCCGGATGCTAATTTTAATGGTGTTGATCAATTTCAATACCAAGCTATAGACTCATTAGGTGCAACCTCTTCAGCCACAGTAACTTTAGTAATAAACAGCGAACCCGATAACCCTGTTGCACAAAATGATGCCTATCAATTTAGCAAAAATAAACTATTTGAAGTAACAGTACAAAATGGCTTGTTAATTAACGACTTTAATATTGAGGCTGGTGATTTATCGGTTAATACCACGGCAATTAATACAACTCAAAATGGGGAACTTACATTAAATGCTGATGGCTCGTTTACCTATCAGCCAGACTTAGGTTTTATTGGTGTAGATAGCTTTACCTATTCAATTTCAAATGAGCAAGGTTTAACTGCAACAGCTCAAGTAACCTTAAGTGAAAGCGGCGTTAATACTTTTCCACAAGCCAATGACGATCAATATACGTTAGACGAAGACAGCTCTGCATCTTTTTTAGATGTGCTAGCTAACGACACTGATGCAGATGGCGATACAATTACTATTTCTAATATAGAAAATACTGCCGGTGAAGCGACTATTGTCACCGGAAAAATACAGTTCACTCCACCAGCAAATTTTTCAGGTGAGATAGTACTGACTTACACCATTACCGATGGTTATAGCACTGGTAATGAAGGTATAAACGACAGAACAGCAAGTGTGACGATTACTGTTACACCCGTCAATGATGCCCCTACTGCAAATGCTGACTCAGCAACGATGAACGAAGATGCTCCTGCGTTATTAGTTAACGTATTAGCTAACGACTCCGACATTGACGGCGATACTCTTGTGATAACAGCTGCTACTGCAGATAGAGGTTCTGCATCTGTTGTTGATAATAAAATCCAATATACGCCTGCTGCTAATACAAATGGAACAGCAATTATTAACTACACAATAAGTGATGGTAACGGCGGTACTGCAACTACTAACTTAACAATTACTATTATTCCCGTAAACGATGCTCCAATAGCAAACGCAGACTCAGCTACAATAGATGAAGATGCAGCGCCAATACTAATAAACGTATTAGCCAATGACTCAGATGAAGATGGCGACAGCCTTGCCATAAGCACAGCATCAGCTGATATTGGCTCTGTATCAGTGGTTGGCAATCAAATTCAATATACACCGGCAGCCGACGACAACGGCTTAGCAACAGTTACTTATACTGTAAGCGATAGCAATGGAGGCTCCAGTACAGCAACGTTAACTATCACAATTAAACCTGTAAATGATGCTCCAATAGCAAATGCTGACACGGCAACTATGGCGGAAGATGCAGCGCCAATACTGATAAACGTATTAGCCAATGACTCAGATGAAGATGGCGACAGCCTTGCCTTAAGCGCAGCATCAGCTGATATTGGCTCAGCCTCAGTAGTTGGCAATCAAATTCAATATACCCCAGCTGCGAATACCAATGGACTCGCCACGGTAACTTATACTGTAAGTGATAATAATGGTGGAACCAATACAGCCACAGTCGCTATTACGATAACTGCCGTGAATGATGCACCAGTGGCTAATAACGATACTGCAACTATGGCGGAAGATGCAGCGCCAATACTGATAAACGTATTAGCCAATGACTCAGATGAAGATGGCGACAGCCTTGCCTTAAGCGCAGCATCAGCTGATATTGGCTCAGCCTCAGTAGTTGG
>NZ_JACJDY010000002.1:206652-292721 GCF_014163785.1 Pseudoalteromonas sp. SR43-7
CAATCAAATTCAATATACCCCAGCTGCGAATACCAATGGACTTGCCACGGTAACTTATACTGTAAGTGATAATAATGGTGGAACCAATACAGCTACTGTCGCCGTTACGATAACTGCCGTGAATGATGCACCTGTAGCATCGGTTCAAAGTTTTAGTATTAGTGAAAATGCTACAGATGGCGACATCATTGGGACTGTTAGCGCGTCAGATATTGAAAACCAGACCTTAACTTATAGTTTAACTGGCGGTGACACTGCTTCATTTGAAATTAATAGTAGCTCTGGTGTTTTATCAACCGTAGGTGAAAGCCCATTTGATTTTGAAACAACTAATCAATATATCTTAAATGTCACTATAACTGATGATGGCACACCTAATGAAAGTTCAAACGTTAACATAACCGTTAATATTACTGATGAAGTTGAACTTCTTATTCCAACTGAAGATGTGACATTTGGCCGCCCAATTACAGGAGAGCTTGATCTTTCGAACATTTTTTCTGGTGGTGAGTTTAAAGACAGTATTGAGCTTAATGGCAACCTATATTTTGTTGGTTTTACCAACAATGCTGATAAAGACCTTCTTATTGTCTCTTACTCAAATAATGGTGATATGAATACTGCCTTTAATAACACCGGCACTAAAATACTCGATTTAGATCAAGATGAAGAAGCCACAGCTATTATTTCTGACGGTATAGATCTTTTCATTGCCTATTCGAGTTTTGATGGCACCCATAATGAAGCTTGTATACTTAAAATGGATCTCGCTGGCACGTTAAGCACTGGTTCGGATGACGATGATGATGACGACGACGGTGAAAGTGGCGCAGGTATTCAGTGTACAACGCTTAATAGTACTACCGTTATTAATGACCTTGAAATTGATGACAATAAAATACTGGCTGTAGGTAAATACTTTGACGGGACTCAAAACGATAGCCTATGGATACATTACAAAAAATCAGATCTAGATTTTGAGAACTCTACTCCAGCTATTGTCGATGTTAGCGGCGCTAATCGAGATGATGAAGGCTTTGCAATTAAGAACTTTGATAAATCCGACTACTTAGTTGTAGGGACTGTTACCAGTGCAGAGGGAACAAAAGACTCTCTAATTCGTTATTTAAAGTCTGATGGCGATAATGACAATAACTTTAATGGTGGCTCAGCACTAATAATTGATATATCAGATAATAATAAAGACGACGAACTTTTTGCTGTAGGCGGAGTTGTTGATTCTGAATTTACTGCCTTCGCAGGTGGTTACATAACTCGTAACAGTGGTGAAAAAGAAGCCGTGGTTTTGGCTATTGATAAAACAGGTACTCTTATAACGAGTTTTGGTGATGCAGGTACTGCTATTTACGATATTGATGGTAACGGTGGAAATGGTAATGGCGGCGCTAAAATTACAGGTATTAAACACGAGTCTAGTAACAATAGCATTAGTTTGTCAGGGACGACTGGCGTATCAGCCTCAGAAAAATTATTTTCAGCACGGATTAATAATGAAGGTACTTTAGATAGTGCTTATGGCACCTCTGGCATTAATATAATTGATGGTATAAGTGGTAAGCAATTTGCCAACAGTTTAGCTATCGACCTTAATGACACTATTTGGGTAGCTGGTGTTAATGATGATTCAAATACAAAACCGTTTATTGCTGCAATAGACAGTCAAGCCACATTATTTAGTAACTTTGAAACCAATGGTTACTTTACCCTTAATAATTTAGTAGATGCGACTAACGATGAGTCAATGCACGTTTTACAACTTAGCAATGGCCCTAATGTTGGTAAGTACATTCTTGCATCAACGGCTAAATCGGACTCAGTTACTAAGTTAGTATTAACACGCTTTACGAGTGCGGGTGATATCGATACTAGCTTTAGCGAAAGTGGCCATAAAGAAATCGCCATAGATTTGAGTAACTCGCGTGTTGCTTTAACCGAGCAAAGCGACGGCAATTTAGTTATTACAGGCTCTAAAAATAGTGAAAATGGTGAAGCGGGCTTTGTAGCTAAAGTTGATCAGTCTGGTAATTTAGACTCTTCATTTGCAACAGATGGTGTATATACAACTTCTGTCAGTGGCGCAGAATTGGTAAATCTGACAGATATTGCACTTGATAACAGCGGTAACATTATTACTGTTGGGTCAATAGTAACAAGTGGTACCCCTAACCCAATCGTTGTAATGTTGACGCCAGAAGGTACTCTAGAGCCTAACTTTGGCACTGGCGGAAGCATCATAGGCTCAGCTTTTGAGTACTATAACCGCGTACATACCGACAATGCAGATATTTTCATTGGTGGTAAGTCAGTATTAAGTGGCACTTCAAAGCTAATCGCATTGAAGTTAAGCTCAAACGGTACTGAAATATTTAAATATGTAGGTGAAGAAACTACAGATACCGACAATAAAATAGTGCAGATTTTAACTGACACAACGGGTAAGCTATATTTAATAGCAAACCTTATTGATTCGCCAAATAAAGCCAATGTTATTAGGTTGCTTGTTACGGGTACGCTTGATACAAGCTTTGCCGTAAACGGTGTCGGTGAATATACTTTGGCCTCAACCGGTAACACTGAGCTAAGTGGTGCAGCGCTAGATAGCAGCAATCAACTTATTTTAGCAGGCAAGGCTAACAATAAAGGAATGTTAGCGCGCATTTTAACTGATGGTACTTTAGATAATACGTTTGGAGCCAGTGGTGCCGGATTTTATGAAGCAAGCCAATGTGTCAGTACACATGTATTTACTTCAATTATCCTGCAAAATGATACCCAAGTTGTTGTAAGTAGCACTTGTAATGACACTAACTCTAACAATGTTAGTATTTCTAAATTCAATTTTGAAGCAGATGGAGTTTAGCCTTAAATTATGAAAGTTGAATTTTTTGGTGTTAGAGGCTCGATGCCTTCAGCTGGAAGTAATACAAACATTTTTGGGGGAAATACCTCATGTGTGTACATTGAACAAAATAACGGTAAAGATCTTATTTTAGACTCTGGTACCGGTATTGTAGAACTCGGTACACGCTTACTAGAAACACAAAGTCCTATCAATATTTTGCTAACGCATAATCATTGGGATCATATTCAAGGGTTTCCTTTTTTTAAACCTATCTACCAACCCAACCGCAATATAACCATTGTAGCTGGCAACGTTGATGATAAAAAAAGCCAAGATGCCATATTAAAGCAAATGAGTGGTTCGTACTTTCCTGTGTGTTATCAGGATTTACCTGCCAGCATTAAGCTTAATACTGATTTATCGTCTCAAAAGCAATTTACACTTAACGGTTTTTTAGTTTCGACTGCTCCACTGAATCACCCTGGTGGCGGTACTGCTTATTGCATTAAAGCAGATGAAAAAAAGATAGCCTACGTTACCGACAATGAGCTAAACCCACCAGACAAGCTAAACACAAGTATTTGCGAATGGGTCAATTTTATTGAAGGCGCTGATTTACTAATTCATGATGCTCAATTTATAGATGCAGACTTGCCTCTTAAACATGGTTGGGGCCATAGCACCATAGATCAGGTTGCTGAGCTTGCTATAAAAGCGAGTATTAAAAATGTAATTATTATTAGCCACGATCCATCAAGAACCGATGAACAGTTGTTGGCTATAGAAAAATATTTACACACGCAGTACGCTCAACAGGTAAAAATAGAATGCGGCCGAGAAGGACGAGTTTTTGATTTTTAGTCTATCAAGGAGCGTTACTCATTAGCTTCTTAAAACCCATTACCTCAAAGCACTTTTTTATTGGCGCTGTTATTACATTATTAATCGCATCAATAGAGTTATTTTCAACTGGGTCGCTTGCAAAGTTAGTTAACCGTGTAGAAGGTATAATATACGACTCTCGATTATTACTGACGCTTTCAGAGACGCCTAGACGCATCGATGAAACCGTTGTAATAATTGATATCGATGAAAAGAGCATGCAAGAACAAGGACGCTTTCCTTGGAGTCGCTCAAAATTAGCAGACCTTGTTACAAAGCTTAGTGATGCAGGTGTTATTGTTATTGCATTCGATATATTTTTTTCTGAACAGGAAGAAAACCCTGTTACAAAAATTATGTCTGAAATTCCTGATTTATCAAAAAAGTACACCATCCCCTTTGCTGAAATTACTAAACAAGTCGATGCAGACACAAAACTAGCAAGCGCATTATCTAAAAATGATACTGTTCTTGGTTTTTTACTAATTGATGAACAACTGACTAATCAAAACTTGCCAGCTAAAAACAGTGTTGTATGGGCAAGCGAAGAGCACACTAATTCACAAATAAACCAGTTTCCTGGTGCTATTGTAAATATTCCACAGTTACAAAATGCTGCAACGGGCACCGGCTTTATTAATGCACATAGTGACGAAGATGGTTTTATACGTAAAGCAGCTCTTATAAATCGGGTTGGCGATAAGCTTTATCCTTCTTTAGCACTTGAAGTTGCTCGACTTTATACCCTTGCTGAAAACATAGAAACCCGTTCCAATAGGTTAGATGGTATAACCTTATTCGAAGGTATAAAGTTTCAAGATAAGTGGATTCAAACTGATGAGTATGGGCAAATATTAATTCCTTACAAAGGGCGTGCGCATAGCTTCCCCTATTATTCGGCTACCGATATTTTGACAAAAAAAATTGGTTTAGAGGAATTAGAAGGCACAGTAGCCTTTATTGGTACTTCCGCCGTAGGGCTTGCTGATTTAAGATCAACACCTGTTGGTTTGCAATACCCTGGTGTGGAGGTTCATGCCAATATATTTGAAGGTTTAATGCACCCAGAGCTACTTCCCTCTAAACCTAATTGGTCACAGGGAGCAAGCTTACTCATCATTGCATTAACGGGTTGCGTACTGTCGTTTTTTAGCCACGCTAAGAGCGCACGTTCTATTATTGTTTTGTCTCTTACAGTCACAAGTGTCGTTATATTTTTAAACGTTTATTTATGGTCAGTACAAAAAATTAGTTTACCTTTATTAATGCCTCTTTTACTCATCATTATATTAGCGGGTTATTACATCATTGTAGGCTCTATCGCTGAAATGAAACACAGCCGAAAAATAAAATCTATGTTTGACCAATACGTTCCTCCTGAGCGTATAAATCAAATGATACTGCAAGGTAAAAGTTTATCTCAAAAAAGTGAGCGAAAAAATATGACGGTGTTGTTTGCCGACATTCGTAGTTTCACTTCACTATCAGAAAGTATGTCGCCTCATCAGTTAAGTGAATATTTAAACGAATATCTTACAGCTATTACCAAAATCATATTTGATCATCACGGAACTATTGATAAGTACGTAGGCGATATGGTGATGGCATTTTGGAATGCCCCACTGAAAGATGAAAACCACGCTCGCCATGGTGTTGAAGCCGCAATGTCTATGATCAACGGGTTAACGAAAATAAATCAGTTATTTGCAGAAAACAACCAGCCTGCAATAAAAATAGGTATCGGTTTAAGTACTGGCGACATGAATGTAGGTGATATGGGTTCGGTTTATCGTAAAGCCTATACAGTTCTTGGTGATACTGTTAATTTAGGTGCTAGAGTAGAAAGCTTGACCAAATTTTATGGCGTAGCTATTCTTGTTACAGAAGAGACGATGAAAAAATGCCCTCATATTTCATTTCGTTTAATAGATAAAGTGCAAGTTGTTGGTAAAACAGCCGCTGTACAGTTGTTTGAACCTATAAACTTTACAGATAAGCTCGATGAAGAGCAGTTAAATGAAGTTAAAAAGTCGCAGCAGGCCATGACGCTTTTTTATAATAAAAACTGGCCACAAGCACTTAGCTTATTTAAAGAACTACGCAGTACAACCGTATTTAGCCCCAACATTTATGCCATTTTTATTGAACGTATTAAGGGCACTGATTTGCAAACACTAGCTAAGGATTGGAATGGTGCCTTCAAACATACTAAAAAGTAGTAAACATATGCGACAGCACATTAAAGACAAAACAAACCTTCAGCATTTTATCGATATTAGTATTAGGCTAACAACAGAAAAAGACTCGTCTAAATTACTTGATGAAATACTGCAAGTTGTAATGTCGATAGCAAATTCTGATGCTGGCAGCATTTACTCTATTACCCCAAACAAACAACTCAAGTTTGAAACGGTAATAAACAAGTCATTAAATCTTTATTTAGGTGGCACGTTAGGTGGTCCTGTTGATTTTCCTAATATAGATCTTTTTATTGATGGCAAACCAAATGACACTGCTATTGTTGCGCATTCTGTTAATACAGGGGAAGTGATTAACATTCCTGACGTGTATGATGCCTTGCCTTTTGATATGAGCGCTGCACGCAAAATGGATGCACGCACGGGTTATCGTTCTGAGTCCATGCTAACAATTCCTTTAAAAGATCATGAAGATGACATTATTGGTGTTATCCAGCTTATAAATGTAAAAGATGCGCAAAATAAAAACATTCCTTTTAGTGAAGAGCTCGTCACTCTAATTCGATCTTTTGCCTCTTTAGGCGCTATTTCGCTAACTAACTCAACACTAATTAAGGGAATGGAAGATCTCTTTTCGACCTTTGCTGAAACAATTGCGATGGCAATAGATGAAAAGTCTCCTCATACCGGTGGCCATTGTAAACGAGTGCCAGCACTCACGTTAATGCTAGCTGATGCCGTTAATGATATAAATAAAGGTCCTTTGGCTTCATTTTCGATGACTGAAGCTGACCGACATGAGCTTGATATAGCTGGCTGGTTACACGACTGTGGGAAAATCGCGACCCCCGATCACATTATGGAAAAGTCGACAAAACTAGAAACGATTTTTGATCGAATAAAATATATAGATGCTAAGTTTGAAATAATTAGCCGAGATTTAAAAATAGCGTATCAGCAAAAGATCATCTGTGCGATGAAGCTGCAAAAGCCTATCGAAGTTCAACAATTTGAACGCCTACTTGATACCGAGCTTAAACAGTTGGCATTAGACCGTGCATTATTACAGCGTGTTAATGTAGGGGGCGAGTTTTTAGGTGATGCAGAACTTGAGCACATTGAACGCATTGCAAACAAATACCAACTCGTTATTAATGATATTAATACACCATTGCTCTCAGCTGATGAAGTTGAAAACTTAACAATACGAAGAGGCACGCTAACCGAAGCCGAACGTGAAGTAATGAAGCGTCATATGGATGTAACTAAAAATATTTTAGATGCCCTGCCGTTTCCTAAACACTTAAGCAATGTTACTGAATATGCTTTAGGTCATCATGAAAAACTTGATGGTACTGGTTACCCAAGAGGTTTAACCAAAGAGCAAATGTCGGTGCCTGCAAGGTTAATGGCTATTACAGATATTTTTGAAGCGCTATCTGCAGTAGACAGACCCTACAAAAAAGCAAAACCGGTCAGTGAGTGTTTATTTATTTTAGGGTCAATGGTTGCTAAAAACCATCTTGATGGTGATATTTTTGCTATTTTTATTGAGTCAGAGGTTTATAAAAATTATATCAACGAGTATGCAGATCCAGAGCAGTTAGATGAGATAGATTTTGATAATTTACCCGGTTACACACCTATAAGTTAGCACCTATAAGCCATGCCTTTATTCAAAATGCGCTTATTACAGTCTATAACTATTCAAACAAAAAAATGCCACCATACGGTGGCATTTACACACGGGGTTATTTCTACTTATAGAAATCCTTTTACTTTTTATTTGTTTTTTTATTTTGTTTTATTAACAAAAAATATGGCTACCAAAGGTAGCATTTAGTGCTTTATGTAGCAACAGTAAAAGATAAAGTTCATATATCAGCCATATTAACGTCATAAAAAAGCGCGAAGTAAATTCGCGCTCATAAACTTAACGGGCGTTATATTTTAATACACACGTACTTTTCTTCTAAGTACTCATCAAGCCCTTGGTGGCCGCCTTCTCGGCCTAAACCAGATTGCTTAACACCACCAAATGGCGCTACTGGGTTTGATATAACACCTTCATTAACGCCGACCATACCAAATTCAAGTCCTTCACTGATACGGTAAACTTGTTTTAAATTTTGGCTATAAAAATAGGCGGCTAAGCCATAGGGTACGTCGTTAGCAAGTGCAAGCACCTCTGCCTCTTCGTCAAAGGGTATTACTGTTAATACAGGGCCAAAGACCTCTTCGTGGTATATATCCATTTCTGTGGTGACATTGTTTACTATTAATGGATTTTGAAAGCTGCCACCTAAGTCACTATTATCGCCAATCAGCGTCGCGCCTTTATCGAGTGCGTCTTGTACTAACTGTTGTACTTTCTCTTTGGCTTTAGGGTAAATAAGCGGACCAATATCAACCCCGTCTTCAAAACCATTTGCCACTTTTAACGCTGCAACCTTAGGCGTGATTTTTGACAGTACTTTGTCGAGAATATTACGTTGTATAAAAATACGGTTTGCAGCAACACATGCCTGCCCACTATTTCTAAATTTAGCCGCCATTAGCCCTTCAATAGCTTCATCTAAGTCGGCATTATCAAAAATAACAAAAGGTGCATTACCGCCAAGCTCCATCGAGGTGCGTTTAATTGTGTCAGCACATTGCGATAGCAACTGCTTACCAACACCGGTAGAACCGGTAAATGTAAACTTACGCACGACTTCTGAGTCAGTCAGCATTTTACCTACTGTTTTGGCATCTTGAGAAACCAGTACATTAAATGCACCTTTAACAAAACCAGCTTGATCAGCTAAGTAAGCAAGTGCGATAGCACAAAGTGGCGTGTGTTCAGAAGGTTTAAGTATAAAGCTACAGCCCGCAGCGTAAGCTGGCGCTACTTTACGAGTAACCATAGCAATAGGAAAGTTCCACGGCGTTATACCAGCTACAACACCGACAGGCTGCTTAAAGCTAGTTAAACGATGCGAGTCATCTGTTGGCGGAATTACATCTCCGTAACTACGTTTGGCTTCTTCTGCAAACCATTTGATAAAACCTGCACCGTAATCAAGCTCACCAAGAGATTCTTTGAGTGGCTTGCCTTGCTCTTTGGTCATTAGCTCTGCAAGTGTTTGCTTGTGTTTTATTACTAGCTCATACCAGCGCATCAAGGTTTCGCTTCGCTCAGTGGCATTTGTCGTTTTTAACTTAACAAAAGCCCCTTGAGCTGCGGTTATTGCGCTATTTACACCCTGCTCGTCAATATCGCTTACTTCAACAATACTTTTTTCGGTAGCGGGATCGTTAACGCTAAAGCGCGTATCAGTTTTATAAAATTCGCCGTTAATAAATGAGTCAGAAAAAATAAGATTACTCAAAATAAACCTCCAAAATTACGTTTTAAGGTGTTAGCTTCTAATGCGTGACATAGAGCCAAGGCTAACATTTTAGGATCTTTGCTCACGTGAGAAGCCAGCTTCTATATTTATAACCTAGAGTTAAAACACATAACGCCAGCAAGCTTTGCTTGCCTGCAAAATAACTTACGAGTTTTGCTTGTCACGCCTACAATTCACAAACAAAAAAGCCGCTGTATCAAACAGCGGCTTTTAATATATACATCGTTAAAAACTAGTGCTCTTCATTAACGATATTGAGATTGTACTTAGGTATTTCAACCACTAGGTCTTCATCTCTTATAATTGCTTGGCAACCAAGGCGTGACTCAGGCTCTAAGCCCCATGCTTTATCTAGCATGTCGTCTTCTAGCTCATCACTTTCTTCAAGTGAGTCAAATCCTTCACGAATCACTAAGTGACACGTAGTACATGCACAAGACTTTTCACAAGCATGCGCAATGCTAATACCATTTTTAAGCGCAGCGTCGAGTACCGTTTGACCTGTAGGAGCTTCAATTGCAGCGCCGTCAGGACATAATTCAGGATGTGGAAGAAAAACAATTTGTGGCATTCTAATCTCTCTTAAATGTTGTCTACTGACTGCCCTGTAAGGGCCTTTTTAATTGATGCATCCATTCTACGCGATGCAAAGTCGCTACTCGCATTATCGACTTTTTCGATAGCTGCTTTAATTTCGCCAGGCTCTTGTGCATTTTCGCGCACTTTTACCAGTTCTGCAATTTCAGCGCGTAAGTTAGCTAGTTGCATATCGTCAAGTAATGCACCATCGGCTTCAAGTGATGCGTTAAGCGCTTCTATTACGCGCAACGCTTCTACTTGTTGCTCTTTAAGCATACGCGCTTGCATGTCGCCTTTAGCGTTGCTCATTGATTCTTTTAGCATGTTAGCTACTTGGTCATCAGATAAACCAAACGAAGGCTTAACCTGAATTTCAGCTTGTACACCTGTTGATTTTTCCATAGCTGAAACACTTAATAGGCCATCAGCATCAACTTTAAAGGTTACACGAATATGCGCAGCGCCTGCCGCCATTGGTGGAATACCTTTTAAGCTAAATTTAGCAAGTGAACGACAATCGTCAACCAGCTCACGCTCACCTTGTAATACATGCAAAGACATCGCCGTTTGGCCATCTTTAAACGTTGTAAATTCTTGAGCGCGCGCTACCGGAATGGTGGTGTTACGCGGAATAATTTTTTCAACCAAACCGCCCATGGTTTCAAGTCCAAGCGACAGTGGCAGTACATCTAGCAATAACATGTCTGAGTCTGGCTTATTGCCAATGAGCACATCGGCTTGAAGCGCTGCACCCAATGCAACAACCCGATCTGGGTCAATTGAAGTGAGCGGTTCTTTATCAAAAAAGCTATGTACTTGGCTACGTACCAGTGGCATACGCGTTGAACCGCCGACCATAATAACTTGTAAAACTTCTTCGTTTTCAATGCCAGCATCTTTTACAGCACGACGACACGAACGCAGCGTTTTTTTAACCAGCGGCATAGCCATTTCGTCAAATGTTTCGCGCGTTACTTCTACCGTGTGGTTTTGCCCGTCAAACTCAAGCCCTACATTTACTTTTGCGTACTGACTTAACGCTTCCTTACAGGCTTTTGCTTTATTAATAAATAAACGTAAAACTGAAGGTGATAAGGCCGACACACCCGTTTGCTGCTTAAAGTAATCAACCAGTAGTGAATCAAAATCATCACCCCCTAAGCTTGAATCGCCGCCCGTTGCCATTACTTCAAAAACACCCTGGTGTAAACGAAGAACAGAAATATCAAATGTACCACCGCCTAAGTCGTAAACTGCAATGATCCCTTCTTGGCCCGAGTCTAAGCCATAGGCAACAGCCGCCGCGGTTGGCTCATTTAACAAACGCAATACGTTAATACCAGCAAGTTCTGCTGCATCTTTGGTACTTTGACGCTGAGCGTCATCAAAGTACGCAGGTACTGTGATTACAGCCCCTAAAATTTCTTGGTTGCCAAAACTTTGCTCAGCTCGCGCTTTTAATGCAGCTAAAATATGGCTTGATGCTTTAATTGGACTAATTTTACCTGCCGCAGTTTCTATTGCTAGCGCACCGTTGTGCTCACAAAATTCATACGGTAGTTGCCCATAACTTTGCTCTATTTCAGCCTGAGTTTTACCTAAAAAACGCTTAACCGAAATAAGTGTGTTAGCAGGGTCTTGCGTTGCTGCTTGTGCAGCTTCTGCGCCAACAGTAATACCGCCAGCTTGATAACGAACAACCGACGGTAGCATAGCCGCGCCAAGATCATCAGTTAACGTGCGGGCTTCGCCGCTTTGCACTGTTGCAACTAATGAATTAGTTGTACCAAGGTCAATACCAATTGCTAGTTTATGTTCGTGTGGTGCCGCGCTTTGCCCCGGCTCAGCAATTTGCAATAATGCCATAATGCTCTTTAAACTCGTGTTGCTCGCTTTGCAGCAAGTAATTAATCGTCAAATAAACTGTCTTCGATACGCTCTAGTTCTTCACGTAACTTATAAACAAACTTCAGTTTACGAATATTATCTGCGGCAAGTTGATATTGCTGCTCATCATTACTTGCTAATTGCTCAGCAAGTTGTGCACTGTATTGCGCGTTTAATTGCTTAATTTGTTTTTCAAAATTTGCAATGGCGGTATCAGGATCGCTAGCTGATGTTAGCTCTTCAAGTTCTTCGCGAAGTTCCATTTGCTGCATTAAAAACATTGGATCTTGCAAGGTTTGCTGCTCTGCACGAATATCAACGCCTAGCTCGCTCAACATATATTCAGCACGTTTTACTGGGTGCTTTAATGTTTGTAGCGCATCGTTAATTTCGGCGGTGCTTTGCACAGCCATTAACTTATCGCGGCTGCTCGCATTCGCGTGGCGATCGGGATGTACAGTACGCTGTAATTCCAAGTAGTGCTTGTTAACCGTTGCTAAATCAATATTGTAATCAACGGGGACTGCAAATAATTCAAAGTAACGCATAACTTCAACCAATAATATTCAGAAATAACAAAGCCCTACATTAACTGGCAGGGCTTATTTATACTACAAAGATATTTAAAGCTTAAACGGTAAAGCTTTCGCCACAACCACACTCATCTGCTTGATTCGGGTTATTAAATTTAAACCCTTCATTTAAGCCTTCTTTAGTGTAGTCGAGCTCTGTGCCATCAATGTAAACTAAGCTTTTAGCGTCAACAATTAAGGTGACACCCTTAGCCGCAAAAGTTTCATCGTCTTCGTTTAAATCGTCAACAAACTCAAGTACATAAGCAAGACCTGAACAGCCCGTCGTTTTAATGCCAACGCGCAGGCCTAAACCTTTACCGCGGTTTGCTAAAAATGATTGTACGCGGTTTGCTGCCGCATCTGTCAATGTCACTGCCATGAGTTTCTCTTCTTACTTCGCTTGTTTGCTTTTGTAGTCTGCAATTGCTGCTTGAATTGCGTCTTCGGCTAAAATTGAACAGTGAATTTTCACTGGTGGCAACTCAAGCTCTGCACTGATATCAGTGTTTTTAATTGTCGCTGCTTCGTCTAGCGTTTTGCCTTTAACCCACTCTGTTACAAGTGAAGAAGAAGCAATTGCGCTACCACAACCGTAGGTTTTGAATTTTGCATCTTCAATAACGCCAGTGGCAGATACTTTAATTTGCAGTTTCATTACGTCACCACATGCTGGTGCGCCTACCATACCCGTTGCCACTGACGGATCGTTCTTATCTAGAGTACCTACGTTACGTGGGTTTTCTACGTGGTCGATTACTTTATCACTATAAGCCATTATTCTATCCTCATTACCTGCTAGGGTATGTGCTCACACTATTAGTGGTGAGCCCATTCAACTGAATCTAAATCAATACCTTCTTGATGCATCTCCCAAAGTGGAGACATCTCACGTAGGCGACCGATAGAGTTTTTCATTAATTCGACGGTGTAATCAATCTCTTCTTCGGTAGTAAAGCGACCAATACTAAAACGAATTGAGCTATGTGCTAATTCGTCGTTACGGCCAAGTGCACGTAATACATAAGAAGGCTCTAAGCTTGCAGATGTACAGGCTGAACCTGACGATACTGCAATGTCTTTTACTGCCATAAGTAACGACTCACCTTCAACAAAGTTAAAGCTGATGTTTACAATACCCGGTACTGATTGGTCTTGTGTGCCGTTAAAGTATACTTCGTCCATATCAGCCATAATGCCGTCGATTAAACGATTACGTAAGGCGCTGATGTGTGCGTGATCTTTTTCGAAATCTTGCTTAGCAATTTTAAACGCAGTACCCATACCCACTAATTGGTGAGTTGCTAGTGTACCAGAGCGCATACCGCGTTCATGTCCGCCACCGTGCATTTGCGCTTCAAGGCGAGCACGTGGTTTACGACGAACGTAAAGTGCACCAACACCTTTAGGGCCATACACTTTATGTGCAGAGAACGACATAAAATCAACTTTAAGCTGTTGCACGTCGATTAATACTTTGCCCGCGCTTTGCGCTGCATCTACGTGGAACATAATTTTACGTTCGCGACACATTTCGCCAATAGTCGCGATATCTTGAATTACACCTAGCTCGTTATTAACGTGCATGATGCTTACAAGTACTGTGTCGTCACGCATTGTGTCGGCAAGTTTTTGTAAATCAAGTAGGCCGTTTTCTTCAACGTCCATGTAAGTTACTTCAAAACCTTGGCGCTCAAGCTCACGACATGTGTCGATTACAGCTTTATGCTCAGTTTTAGCGGTAATAACGTGCTTACCTTTTTTCTTGTAAAACTGTGCTGCACCTTTAATAGCAAGGTTATTTGATTCTGTTGCACCCGATGTGAAAACAATTTCACGTGGGTCTGCATTAATTAAATCAGCAATATCTGTACGCGCTTGGTCAACAGCTTCTTCTGCTTGCCAACCAAAACGGTGTGAGCGTGACGCAGGATTACCAAACTTACCGTCCATTGTCAGGCACTGCATCATTTCTTTAGCAACACGTTCATCAACAGGCGTGGTCGCTGCGTAATCTAAATAAATCGGTAACTTCATTTCTCTCTCCGCTGCAGGTCAACCTTAAAGTTGACAGCTTACTTGAATGTTTTCCAACTGCTTAATTGCATTATTGATACTGTTATCTTGGCGCGATGCTATTTCTTTCACATCTGATTTTTCCACCAATTCAGCAAGGGTAATATTATTCAAAAATTCTTCTATGCGTGCGCTTAAGTCTGACCACAAATTATGTGTTAAACAACGCATACCACTCTGACAGCCGGTATCGGCACCTTGGCAACGTGTTGCATCGACCGATTCGTCTACGGCGCTAATAATATCGCCAACAGAGATAACGCCCGCTTCACGCCCTAGTAAATAACCACCACCAGGTCCACGAACAGAACTTACTAGGCCATTTTTACGTAAACGAGCAAATAATTGTTCAAGGTAAGACAAAGAAATTTCTTGTCTTTGTGAAATATCAGCAAGGGCTACAGGACCTACACCTGTGTGTAGTGCAACATCCAGCATAGCTGTAACGGCATATCTGCCTTTTGATGTTAACTTCATAACGCCCCCTGCACAAAAGAGTGCAAATTTTAATTACCAGAGTAAATTAGTCAAGTATTATCACTTGATAAAAATTTGATTTATAAACTCTTACTTTTTAAATTGTAGAGTTAACAAACTTTCAATACTTGACCTCTTTGGTCAAGTATTACAGCCATTGTAATTACCTGAGTATTTTAGTCAAGTATTAGCTAGTTATTTACCCATTGGTTTTTATAACTAATAGCTATACCTAAGTTACTTAGGGATAGACTTATTAATTGAGGTGAGAATACCGCGTAAAATATTCATTTCGGCATCTTCAGGGTGAGCTCGGTTAAATAAACGACGTAATTTAGTCATAACTAAACCAGGGTGCTGTTTGATAATAAAGCCTGTTTTGAAAAGCGTCTCTTCAAGGTGCTCATAAAACAGCTCTGTTTGTTTTGAGCTTGGGTAAACAGCATCGTCTTCTTCAACCTTTTTAGGTTGTTGATTTAAAAACGCCATACGTGTTTCGTAACTAAGTGTTTGTACGGCCATAGCTAAATTAAGCGAGCTGTACTCTGGATTAGCAGGAATACATACGTGGTAATTACAAAGCTGTAATTCTTCATTAGTTAAACCGCTGTTTTCACGACCAAATACTAGGGCTACAGGACCATTTACAGCTTCAGCAACGAGTTTTTCACCACATTCACGTGGTTCAACCATTGGCCACGAAAGCGTACGAGAACGCGCACTTGTGCCAATTGTTAATGTACAGTCAGCGATAGCTTCTTCAACAGTACCTACAATAACTGCATTACCTAAAACATCAGTTGCGCCTGCAGCTAAAGCACTTGCTTGGCTGTCTATTTCACAAGCAGGATCAACTAAATAAAGCTTTGATAAACCCATGGTTTTCATGGCGCGAGCCGCCGAACCAATATTGCCCGAATGTGACGTGTTAACTAAAACAATGCGAATATCATCTAAGATCATTACTGTGCTACTTTGCTATGCCAAAAAATTGCGCAAATTCTAACATGAAAATGTAATAAGATCCTAGATTCAAAAGGCTAGATCCTAAGATCCAAGCCAATATAACGATTCTTACATGGGTAAATTCTAGGGATATACCACCAATTTGTTTTGATGTTTAAACCATTGCCGCCTTTACATAAACATCAAAACGGTTCTTTTTGGTTTTAATTTGCATACTTGGGGTTTTTTCGTTTAAGAATGGCGCATAATCGGGGCGTTTTACAACGACACGCTTACTGGCAAGTGGATAGGCAAAATCAAGTAGGTCGTCTGCGTCGTTGTCTGCACCAACTAGCTCTTGAAATACGCGCATTTCTTTTTTAACTAATGCTGATTTTTCGCGATGCGGAAACATAGGATCTAAATAAACAACATCGGGCATGCTTTCGCACTGAGAGAGCAAGGTATGGCTTGAGCCAAATATTAGGCTCATGTTTTCTTTCATCCACACACCAATTTCAATATCGCTATAGGCTCGCTTTAACCCATCGTATAAAAGGGCTGCAACAACCGGATGACGTTCATGTAATATGACTTTGCACCCTAGCGAGGCAAGTACAAAGCCGTCTCGCCCAAGGCCTGCGGTAGCATCAAGCACAACAGGCGTTGCACCTTTATTTAAGCCAACTGCTTTGGCAATTGCTTGCCCTTTACCACCGCCAAACTTACGCCTATGGGCAGCAGCACCGGTTACAAAATCAACATTAATTGCACCTAGTTTAGGCTCGTCGGTTTTAAATAGGCTTAACCCTTTATCGTCATAATGTAAGCTAAAGCCACTGCAATTTTGCGCCCATTGGGCTAAACCAAAGCGTGTTTCTAATTCATTTAAATAAGGACGTAACTCTTTAAAAGCACACTGAATAACCACAATAAACTCCGACGTTAAAATACGCCTGTAGTATATCAACCGCTTTACTTTAAAGCACTAAAATAGCTCTATATCACTGTGATGATTAGTATTGACCTTTGCGGCTTCCGCTTTAGTGCGTAAATTAGATATAAGTTCATTGCGGCTTTCGGCAACTTGTTTAAGCTGATATTTGATAAAGGCTAAATCGCTATTAGCCGATACAAATAACTGCATTGTTTGATCTAATTGAGATATATATAAGGTGAGATCGGCAGGATTTGCTTGTGTTTGTTGTAGCTTAATGGCGCAGTCCAACTCATGTAGCTGCTCTATAAACACTTTAGTACTTTTGTTTTGCTCTATATTTTGTGTAGTTAACTGCTTAACAATATCTTGAAGGGCTGTACTTATTTGAGCTGCCTGCTCATAACTGCTTTCGCTTCTTTCCATGGTAATAACCTTCTCGTTAGTTACTTCTAATATATGCGGGAACAGATCTTTATAGCGCCCGTACAAAGCATCGTTATCAACTGGCATATTTTTTATTAAAAGGGATACTTTGGGGTAATTAATTATAGTACTACTACCAATATCAACAAATCGTTGAGCTTGTCTGTGTTGCTCCAGCAGCTCTTGCTCTAACGGGCAAACACCGCTTTGCTGGCTGTAAAAAACACCTGTTCCTTGATACCAAAACACAACCACAACATCTAAATTTAAAGGAGCAAAAAAGGTAAAAAAGTGTTCACTCAACGATTGAAAGTTATTAGCATGATAACTTTGTCCAACGTAGCGCATTATACGGCCCATATCGCCCGACTCTGTCATCGCTATTTCCGCTGTTTTATTCGCTTTTGCTATATCCAGTTTTAGTTTTGTGCATTTTTGCCTATATTCGTAAAGTACCTTTATCCGCGCTATTAACTCTTCTGCATTAAAAGGTTTTGTAATGTAATCAGATGCGCCAACGCTATAACCTTTTACACGATCGCTTAGCTCTATTTTAGATGAGAGAAACATAACGGGAATATCTTGAGTGCTTTCACTGTGCTTTATCGTTTTACATACGTCATAGCCTGACATACCTGGCATTTCAATATCGAGTAAAATAATATCAGGGTTATATTTATTGGTTAGCCTTAATCCTTCATCGCCATCTTTTGCATGAATTATTTTACAAAACCCTGCTAAAGACTCTTCAATTATATGATGAACATACTTGTCGTCATCAATTGCTAATACCAACTTTGCCATGCCTTAATCCATTTTAATAGGTGTGCTAAAAGCATAGTACGACAGGATGAAATTACTAAAAATTATTAGATAATAATTTACAAACAATAAAAAAGCGCCATTTAGGCGCTTTAATTTGGTTTGTGCTAAATATTAGCTTTTTAAGCTGCAATACCGCTGTGGCGTAATAACGCGTCAACGTTAGGCTCACGACCACGGAACTTTTTAAATAATTCCATTGGCTCTTCACTGCCGCCTTTTTCTAAAATATTTTGCATGAAGGCTTGTCCAGTTTGCGGGTTAAAAATACCTTCTTCTTCAAATTTAGAATAAGCATCAGCAGAGAGAACTTCAGCCCATTTATATGAGTAATAACCAGCGCTGTAACCGCCTGCAAAAATGTGGCTAAAGCCATGCTGAAAACGGTTAAATTCAGGTGGATTAACGACTGAGGTACGGCTGCGCACGTCGTTTAGTACGGCTTGAATTTGACACTCTTCACCCGCTTTATAATCATTGTGGATTTTAAAGTCGAATAACGAGAACTCAATTTGACGTAGCATTTGCATGCCTGAGTTATAGTTTTTAGCCGCTAGTAGCTTATCAAGTAGCTCTTTAGGTAACGGCTCGCCCGTTTCATAATGACCTGAAATAAAGCTCAATGCTTCTTCTTCATAACACCAGTTTTCTAAAAACTGACTAGGAAGCTCTACCGCATCCCACGCTACACCATTAATACCCGCAACAGGAGCAGCATCAACTTGTGTAAGCATATGGTGAATACCATGACCAAACTCGTGGAATAAGGTTGTCACCTCGTCATGAGTAAACAATGCAGGTTTATCGCCAACCGCTTTATTAAAGTTACACACTAAATAAGCCACTGGAGTTTGTAGTTCGCCGTTAGCACGTACTTTACGACCCATACAGTCGTCCATCCACGCCCCGCCGCGTTTACGGTCGCGTGCATATAAATCGAGATAAAAACGTCCGCGTAGAGTATTGCTACTATCTACAATTTCAAAAAAACGTACATCTTTGTGATAAGTATCAAAGTCAGTAACTTCTTTTACGCTAATACCAAATAAGCGGTTAACGGTTTCGAATAAGCCACTTAATACTTTATTTGCTGGGAAGTAAGGACGCAGTACTTCATCTGAAATAGCGTACTTTTCTTGCTTAAGTTTTTCGCTGTAGTAACCAAAATCCCATGCCTGTAATTCAGAAATACCATGTTTTTGCTCAGCATAGGCTTTTAACTCTGCCACTTCTTGCTCTGCTTGTGGTTTTGATTTAGCCGCTAAATCTTCTAAAAACGAGAATACTTGTGCCGGTGTTTCGGCCATTTTAGTTGCCAGTGACTTTTCAGCGTAGCTATTGAATCCTAGTAATTGTGCAAGTTCATGACGAAGCGCAAGCTCCTCACTCATAATGCCAGAGTTATCAAATTCACCAGCGTTAGGGCCTTGATCTGATGCGCGCGTAGAAAACGCGGTGTAAGTTTCTCTGCGCAATTCGCGGTTATCTGCATAAGTCATAATTGGTAAATACGATGGGAAATCAAGGGTAAATACCCAACCGTCTAACTCTTTACTTTTTGCAGTATCTGCTGCAAGCGCTAAAGCAGATTCTGGCAAGCCAGCTAAGTCGCTTTTATCAGTAATATGTTTGTGCCAAGCAAGTGTGGCATCCATTACATTGTTGCCAAATTTTGAGGCAAGTTCTGATAAACGCGCGCTAATCTCACCGTAGCGTTTTTGATCTTCTGCTGATAATGCAATACCCGATAATTTAAAGTCACGAAGCGCATTAGTAATTGTTTTTTGCTGTGCTGTAGTCAGCGTTTTAAATTCGTCACTGTTATAAAGCGTATTATACGCATTGTATAAACCTTGATGCTGACCTACAAATGTTGAATATTCAGATATTAACGGTAAGCACTGCTCGTAAGCTTCGCGTAATTCGTCGTTATTCATTACTGAATTTAAATGCGATACAGGGGAGAACATGCGCGATAATTTATCGTCAGCTTCTTCAAGGGGTAATACTAAGTCATCCCACGTATACAAGCCTTTAGCTAGCACGTCATCAATGGCTTTACGACAAAGCTCGATACCGTCTTTTAATGCTGGTACTACGTACTCAGGCTTTATTTTTGAAAATGGTGGTAAGCCTTCAAGGCCAATTAGTGGGTTGCTCATAAATACTCTCTTTGCGTTAATGCATTACGTTTTAAATTGGGTCTAAAAGTAAAAAAACAACTCTTATCTAATCGGTAAATGGCGCTTACTTTACCTAATGAAATCTAAAGCGGGCTCTCTTACGTATTCCTCATACTGTGATTTATGGTCGTTAAACCAGTCTCTATTATTGTTTTTATCAAGCTGAGCAAGAAATTCGAATGTTTTTTTACTAAACATAGGTCACCTAAACACTCTTTATTTTTAAAACTTAATGTTATGCTAATGCGCATAAAACTCAACGCCTAAGGACATAAAATGACACAACACTTTGATTATATTGCAATCGGTGGTGGCAGTGGTGGTATTGCCTCTGCAAATAGAGCGGCAATGCGTGGCGCTAAAGTAGCACTTATAGAAGCAAAACACATGGGCGGCACGTGTGTAAACGTGGGCTGTGTACCTAAAAAAGTAATGTGGCACGGTGCTCAGGTTGCTGAAGCAATTAATTTATATGCCCCAGATTACGGCTTTAATGTTGAAGTTAAAGGCTTTGATTGGAGCAAGTTAGTAGAAAGCCGTGAAGCCTACATAGGTCGAATTCATAAAGGTTATGACAGTGGCCTTGCTAGCAATGGCGTTACTGTAATTAAAGGCTTTGCTAAATTTGTAGATAATAAAACAGTTGAAGTAAACGGCAAGCACTACACAGCCGACCATATATTAATTGCAGTAGGTGGACGCCCAAGCATTCCGCATATTGAAGGTGCTGAACACGGTATCGATTCAAATGGCTTTTTTGAGCTAAAAGAGCAACCTAAGCGCGTTGCAGTAATAGGCGCAGGCTACATAGCCGTTGAGCTTGCTGGTGTATTACATGGTTTAGGTACTGAAACACATTTATTTGTTCGTAAGCATTCTCCACTTCGTAACTTTGACCCATACATAGTTGAAACACTTGTTGATGTTATGGCTGCTGAAGGCCCTACTCTTCATACAGAATCTGTACCTCATAAATTAGTTAAAGAAGATGATGGCTCTGTAACGCTACATTTAGATAATGGCAAAACTCATAACGTTGACCAAGTAATTTGGGCCATTGGCCGCCAGCCAACAACAGATGCAATTAATGTAGCCGCTGCCGGCGTAGAAGTTAACAGCGATGGTTTTGTTAAAGTTGATGAGTTTCAAAATACCACAGCTAAAAACGTTTATGCGGTTGGCGATATTATCGAAAACGGTATTGAACTTACGCCTGTAGCAGTTAAAGCAGGGCGTACTTTATCAGAACGCTTATTTAATAAAGAACTACCTGATGATTTAAAAATGGATTACAGCCTAGTTCCTACTGTTGTATTTAGTCACCCACCAATTGGTACTATTGGCCTTACTGAGCAAGAAGCTATCTCTCAGTATGGCGAAGAAAACGTTAAGATTTACCAATCTGGCTTTACGGCTATGTACACAGCGGTAACTAAACATCGCCAGCCTTGTAAAATGAAGCTTGTATGTGCCGGCCCAGACGAAAAAGTAGTTGGCCTACATGGTATTGGTTTTGCGGTTGATGAAATGATTCAAGGTTTTGCAGTTGCCATGAAAATGGGCGCTACTAAAGCTGATTTTGATGCCGTTGTTGCGATTCACCCAACAGGTTCTGAAGAGTTTGTTACTATGCGCTAGGCGCTAAACTCTAAGCGCTCAATTATAAAAAGCCCTTGTTAAGTAATTAGTAAGGGCTTTTTAATGCTTGTTATATTTTGCACAATAAACCACTTAAAACGTCACATTACAAACATCCATTCAACATTAAAAAAACAACTAAGCCATTATTTTAACAGCAAAAATTTTAGACCGATAAAAAGATTAAAAGTTTAAATTTTGTTTTGGCTTTAAAGCATTTTAACGATTAGAATCCCGCGCATTTATAGTTTCTCTTGGTTATTTATGTTTTTACTGCGATCTTTTATTTATTTATTATGCCTAGCGGGTGTTGCTCATTTAATTCAACTTGAAGGGTTTGAATTAAAACAGGATGCACTTTACAGTGAAGAAACTCTTACCGAACATATGCAAGATGTTTTAACTTTTTTAAGCTGTATTTTATTTTTTTACGCTTCGCGAATTAACTTTCAACTCAAAATACCGGCTGTATTACTAGCTGCATTATCGGCAATGATGTTTGTAAGAGAGTTTGATACCTACCTCGACTTATACTTTTTTGATGGCGCTTGGCAAAGTATCGTCTATTCAATTTTAGCTGGCGTGTTTGTTTATTTAATAACAAACAGAGGAAGTATTTTTAACGCTTTAAAAGCCTATAGCCTCACTCCTAGTTATGGAATTTGCTTATCAGGCATGGTTACTTTACTCGCATTTTCGCGAATGATGGGCAAAGGCGCATTTTGGCATTCAGTAATGGGTGATGACTATGTACGTGCGGTAAAAAACATTGTTGAAGAAGGTATAGAAACGCTTGGCTATACTTTGATTTTTATTTCAGCCATTGAGCTTGTACTCATATGCCGAAAAAGAATGGCTAAAAATCACAAGCATTGCACTGATCAAGTAACTCAATAACGTAGCTACATTTTTTATTGGTTACTTTTTTTACACTAAATTTGCTAATTGGTTTAATAAATCAATATACTGAGCCTGTTTTTATCAACTCACATTTAATTGGATACCATGACTAAAGATATATTGCTGCATCCGTTTCTTCTTTCAATTGTAATGATCACAATTGCATTTGTACTAAAAGTGCTTGTTGATAAGCTTGCTAAAAGTCGCGCAGAAAAAAAAGAAAAAGACATCCGTTACATCGCACACAATATTAAGCACTTTGTTAATTTTGTAATGATGATATCGCTGCTATTTGTGTGGTCTACTGAAATTCAAAACTTTGCACTTTCTATTGCTGCTTTTGCCGTGGCGATTGTACTTGCAACGCGTGAGTTTATTCAGTGTGTAATAGGCTTTTTTTACCTCGTAACAACTCGCCCGTTTAGAGTGGGTGATTGGATACAAGTAGGTGATTACTTTGGTGAAGTAGCTGAAACGGATTGGATAAAAACAACCATGCATGAAATTGATATACATACTTATCAATTTTCTAGAAAAACCATATACATACCTAATAATAAGCTGATTACCAGTTCTATTAAAAACTTAAACTTTGTAAAACGCTTTGTTACACATCATTTTATTATTGTCCGAAGAGAGAGCTTTAACCCGTACCCTATTCACGACACACTCACTGAGCAAGCTAAATTGTACTGCGAAGAGTTTCAAGAAGTAGCAAGCCGTTATAATTCGATGATTGAGCGTAAACTTGATGCAAAAATATCTGGCCCAGAACCAGTAATTCACTTTGGTACAACCGATTTAGGTGAATTTAAAGCAAGCTTTACCTTGTTTTGCCCGACAGAAAAAGCGCTTGAGATAGAGCACAAATTAACAGAGTGCTTTTTTGCGTTATGGTACAAAGAGGCTGAAAAAAATAAAGAAGGTGAAGGAGAGGCATAAACCTCGCCTACACAAAGTAAAAATACAAATCGTAGGTGCGAATTTATTTCGCGCTCTATTTCTCAGTCTGTATTTAAAAAGCGAGGTATAAAACCTCACCTACAATAAACATCAAGCATATAAGTGCGAATTCACTTCGCGCTTGAGTAATATTTAAGCTGTACCACCGACCGTTAACTGATCAATTTTAAGGCTTGGTTGGCCTACGCCTACCGGTACGCTTTGACCATCTTTACCACAAACACCAACACCTTTATCAAGTGCTAAGTCGTTACCAACCATAGATATTTGCTGCATTACTTCTGGTCCATTACCAATAAGCGTTGCGCCTTTAATTGGTTGGGTAATTTTACCATTTTCGATTAAATACGCTTCTGATGCGCTAAATACAAACTTACCTGAGGTTATATCGACTTGTCCGCCGCCAAAGTTAGGCGCGAATACCCCTTTTTTAACTGAGCTTATAATATCGGCTTGGCTGTGCTCACCACCTAACATGTAGGTATTAGTCATGCGAGGCATTGGTAAATGTGCATACGACTCACGACGTGCGTTACCGGTAGGATTTACACCCATTAAACGCGCGTTTAGCTTATCTTGCATATAGCCTTTTAAAATACCGTTTTCGATAAGTACGTTGTAAGCGGCTGGTGTGCCTTCATCATCAACATTAAGTGACCCACGGCGATCAGCCATGGTGCCATCATCAACAACAGTACACAGCTCAGATGCTACTTTTTGGCCCACTTTACCACTAAACGCAGACGCGCCTTTGCGGTTAAAGTCGCCTTCAAGTCCATGCCCTACTGCTTCGTGTAAAAGCACGCCAGGCCAACCATTACCAAGTACAACTTCCATCGTGCCTGCAGGTGCATCAATAGCTTCAAGGTTTACTTTAGCTTGGCGTACAGCTTCTTCAGCAAATTCCATCCAACGTGGTTTACCATCAACAAGCTCTTTAAAGTAACCATAATCTAAACGTGCACCACCACCTGCGCCACCGCGTTCACGGCGGCCATTTTTTTCAAGCAGCACTGAGCAGTTTAAACGAATAAGCGGGCGAATATCGGTGGCAAACGTACCATCACTTGCTGCGATTAATACTTCTTCGTATACCGCTGACATTGAGCTAATTACTTGCTCTGCATCGGGTGCTAGTTCACGAATATAGTTTTCAAGTTCGCGTAATAAACTCACCTTGTCGGTATCGCTCATACTCGAAATTGGCTGATGCGCTGCAAACTGCTCTTTAGCTTTAACATCACTAAATACTTTAATCGCTCTATCTTCGCCAGCATCTGCAATGCTACGAGCCGCTGTAGCCGCTTTATTAAGTGCTTCAAGATTTATTGCATCAGAGTAAGAAAAACCTGTTTTTTCGCCGCTTACAGCACGTACACCAACGCCACGTTCAACGTTATAAGAGCCTTCTTTAACTAAGCCGTCTTCAAGCACCCATGATTCGTGGTGGCTTGATTGAAAATATAAATCGGCGTAATCCACTTTATGCTGATGTATGTAAGCGAGCGTTTTTTCGAGCTCTTCTCTATTTAGCTGGCTGTCTTGTAGTAAATGCTGTTCAACCGAATTCATAATAAATGCTCTCTAAATCGTTGATGAGATTGCACGGGCATATCTCGTCTAATTTTTTGTAACTGGTCTAAATCTGCGTTGCAGCTTATAAAACCGGTGCCTGCTGGCAATTCACTCAGGGTATTGCCCCAAGGCGAAATAATAATACTGTGGCCATATGTTTGTCGGCCATTTTCATGTGTACCGTACTGAGCTGCTGCAACTACATAACATTGTGTTTCTATTGCGCGAGCTGCTAATAGCGGTTGCCAATGCGCTTGCCCTGTAGGGACTGTAAATGCACTGGGTACTAAAATAATATCGGCGCCTTGGCGTACTAGTTCGTTAAATAAGCCACTAAAGCGCAGATCATAACATACTGTTAAGCCAATTTTACCAAAGGGAGAATCAACAACCACTACATCGCGACCTGCTTGGGTAAAATCTGACTCTCGATAGCTACCTGTTTTATCATCTACGGTTACATCAAATAAATGTATTTTGTTATACGTTGCAACCAGCTCGCCTTGATTATTATATAAATGCGATGCTGCGTAATACTTATGTTCGTTAAATGGCTCAGGCATTGTGCCTGCATTTAACCAAATATTATGGTGTTGGCACAATTCACTAAGTTGTAATTTGTATTGCTCAACTTGCTTAGCAACACGTAACGTATCGTTACCTCTTTTACTAAACACTAAAAAAGCTTCTGGCAAGCAAACAAGTAATGGCCTTGTTGCTGGCAGAGTTTTAAGTGCGCGCTTTAAGCTTGCTATGTTGTCATCAGGGCTTAGCCCTGAACACATTTGTAGGGCAACTATTGTGGGTGTGCTTATATTTGCTGTTTTGTTCATTGCGTTACTGTTACTTGAGCATCTTTAAGTTTTAAATCGACTGATGCTTGTGGCTGATTTTGCGCAGCTTGAGGTAGTGTAACTTCACGACTTTTTCTGTCTAGTTCTTGAACAATAGGATCGTTCATTTTACCCGTTACTTTAAAATTGATCTCTGAGATGACGCGCGCAGAATGAATAACTTTATCAAGTGCTAAAGCAGCAAGTCCTGTTACTGGATTAACCATCCATGCCACTATAACCGGAATGCTTGAGGTTACTTGTGGCGCTACAGCAAGGTCGTAATCTATATCTAGCGTATTTAAATTTGCGTAGCCTTTAATAGTTAAATCGGCAGGCACACCATCCATTTTAGTATCTTTAGTGTAAGCGATACCGTTTTCTAACTGCATAGAGCCTTGCATGCTGTTATAAAAAAAGCCCTTTGAGAATACATCTCTAAAATCAAGTTTCAGTTTGCGTACGAGTGAATCAAGGCTCAACAGCGAAAATACGCGTGCACCACCATCACTTATTTCAGTTAAGTGACCTTCCCCTAAATCCCAAGTAACCTCACCACTTAAAGTTTTCACATCAAAATCATAAGGTGCTGCTTGCCAAGTAAGATCATAATTTAGATCAGCTTTAGAATCCTTAATTGCAGAGGTAATATCAAACTCGCCAAACAATGCGCCTATATCATCACTTTTAAGCTCACCACTTAGCGTTGTTAAACCATTTTGCCACTGCCCTTTAGTGCGCAGTACATGATCTCCTTTATCGATTACAAGTTCTGATATCGATAAGCGCTCGCCATCACCTAATAATGACGCACTCACTTTATCAAGCTGGTAGCGATCAATTTTGCAGTCACTACATTCAAACTCAATGGCAGGTATTTTAGTAAGCCAGCTCAAGTCTTCCTCAGGAAGTACATCTGTTATTTCAATTAATTGCTCGCTAGGCTGTGCAAAATTAAGCCTTAAGTAATCGGCATTAATTCGTATAGGCTGGCTAGGCTGTGATGTAGGAATAAAAACCCCAGCTCTAAGTTCTTTAGCATTTAGCTTTAGGTATAAATCGTCTTTTGATGGTGCTAAACGCATTTCAAAATCATTAAAGATGATGTTACTCGCATCAAGCATACCTATATTTGCGACCACCTCATTAAGCGGTGGCATAATCCCTTTTGATTTTTTATCTGGGTTTGATTTACCTGCTTTAATTATTTGATCTATCAGATCAAACCAAGGCACTAATTCACTCTGCTCAAGATTTATATTTACGCTTAAGTCTTTTTGGTTTAATCCTAAGTCTTGTTTTCCGAGCACAAAATGGACATTACTAAACTGTGATTTTCCATTTTCTAAAATAGCATTAAAGTAAAACTGTTGATTAGCGTTTGCTGTAATGAGATTAGAAATATCATCACCTTGAACTACTGCATCAAGCGCCCACATTTGTTCGCTATTTTTATTATAAGGTGCGGGTAAGTTACTCGTTAAGCCAAGTAGTTCTGAGTTTACCTGTGCACGGTAATTAAAGCCTTGTTCGGTAAAATTAAGTACTAAACCAATATCAACATCGCTTTGCCCGCTTAAATAATTTTTTAATATACCTTGTCCACTGTCAATTAATGTATCAGCGTCAATTTTGGCGTTTATATCTATGTTTGCTTGGTAATTTTTAGCATCACTTTTGCTGCTGTAATTAATATTTAGCGGCATGCCCAACCACTTCGCAGTCGCATTTTTAAGTGTGATGTTGTCGTTTTTAAAATTAAGCTCGCCAGTTAAGTTTTTAAGCTCAATACCTGGCGTTGCTATAAATACTGGCAAGTCATTTAAATTAACTTTGCCGCTAACACTGGCTCCGCCTTTAAACTTAGAGCCTACTAAAAGCTCAATACTGGCATCGGCTTCGCCTTTGCCCTGTACAACTTTAAAAATTTCAGCAAGAGGTTTGGCAATAGGTGTCGCTGCAAAAAAGTCATGTAACTTTTCCATCTCTGCTTTTTTATCAATTTGCACAATAAGTTCATCAGCATTCATTAAATCTGCAATGCTCACCTGTACACTATTACCAATATCTAAATTAACCAACTTGCCTTGCTGGCTATATATGTCCATCCGCTCATTAGCAAAATGTAGCTGTACATCAGCATTAGTGACCGCAGGCCAATCAGGGTCAAACTCATAGGTTGCATTGTCTATTTGTGCTAATACATCAAACTGACCACTACCATCAGTAAATGGGAAACCAGACAAAGGCCCTGCAAATAAGACCTGTGCTTTAGATACTTCTCCGCCTTTAATTGCACCATTTAAATAGCTAACAAGTTCAGGGCTCATCGCTTTTAATGGGAAGTAATGACCTGCAATATTGGCATCTGGAGCGAATGCTTCAGCGTAAAGATCTAATCGAGGATCATCTGTTAGGCTAATTTGTAATTCTGCAGCAAGAGTGACTTCATCATTATCAAACCAGATATTGTCACTACTTATATGCCAGCCATCATCTCGCTTAGCTAAATCTAGCTCTACATTTAGCTGATTATAATTTATGTCGTTACTAAAGCTTTCGCCTGTAACTAATGTGCCATTTTCACCAAATAAATTTATTCGACCACTACTTTGGGTAAGTAAACCATTTACTCTAAGTCCTTGCGCTGCTGGTACCGATCTTAATTCTTGCCAGCCAATATTGTTAGCCTCAAACCATAATTGCCATTGCTGTGCATTAGAAAAACTTAAATAAGCTTGATCTATTTGCCCACTAGGTTGGCGTTCTAAAAATGGTTCAAGTGCATTAAAATTACTTAGCCCGGCTAGGTTACTCAGTAATTCAAAATCAACTTGATGCAGCCACACTTTATTTTGCAGCCCTAGTTGGGCTTCAAACTCTAAACTTGGCCATGCTTTATCGTTACTATTAAATGTTAAACCGGTGCTTTTTAAGTGCCAGCTATTTTGTTCTGGATATAGATGGAATCCACCTTCACTCAAACTAACTTGGTGGCTTTGCTCTTCTCGCTGCCAGCGTACAAAGCTTGGTAACCACTGCATTTTCACATCGCTTACAAAACCTTTATCTAGTTTTAGCCATGCTTGTAAATTAATATCGCTATGCAGTTGTTGTTTTTGCGTATTTATATATTGCGCTAACCAGTTAGATACATCGACCTTATTAGCCTGTACATAAATGTCGCCCGCAACCTGCTCTAGAATATCCCCGGTAAGTGCTATGCGCGCGTCAAAGTCTCCGACCGAAATACCCGGCAGTGCCAGGCTTCCACTACCAAGGTGCTGCTCATCTTCATTTTGCCAAACAATGTTTTGAAGTAGTAATTTACGTTCTTTACCATCTTCTAAAATAAAGTTAATACTGGAATTTTCTATTGCAAAATGACCCGTTTTACCCAAAAACAGTTCTTCAATTAGCTCTTTTTGCTCAAAAGAAACTTCGTCGTTGTCACCGGTTTTAAATAAGTTGGTGATATTTACACTGGTATGAAAACCATTAATAACAAAATAATTAGATCTAAGTTGCAGTGCTTTTAAGCTTTCCCATAGGTTTAGCTCTAAGCTGGTTTTAGCAATGGTGAGTGATATTGGTGCGGTTTCGTTATCTTTAAACGATAAATTTTCTAGCACTAATGCAGGACCACTGCCCTGCCAACTAGCTGATATTTCACCGATAGATAAGCTTATTTCAAACTTTTCGTGTAAATAGCTTTCTATGTCACCTTTGTATTCGTTTGCATACGGGAGGGTATATTTTAAAATTGAAACAATAACGGCCAGTAATACCAAAATTATGGCGCAGGTCTGCCATAACTTTCTAAAACAAAAAAAACAGACCGCTTTTGCTTTCATTACATCATTACCACATCAAACTGTTCTTGGCTGTATAAGCTCTCTGTTTGAATATTGACTTGCTTACCAATAAATAGTTCAAGCTCAGCAAGGTTATGGTACTCATCGTTTAGTAGGGCCTCACTTACAGCAGGCGCTGCATACACCATAAACTTGTCCGCTGCGTATGCTCGGTTAACACGCACTATTTCACGTAGTATTTCGTAGCAAACCGTTTCAACTGTTTTTTGTGAACCACGACCGGAACATGCTGGGCATACATCACATAAAATATGCTCTAAGCTTTCGCGTGTACGTTTACGCGTCATTTCAACAAGGCCAAGCGCTGAAAGCCCATTAATATTCGTTTTAGTGCGATCTTTTGCAAGGGCTGATTCAAGTGAATGAAGCACCCGCCTTTTATGATCCTCACTTACCATATCGATAAAGTCGATAATGATAATACCGCCTAAGTTACGCAGCCTGAGCTGGCGGGCAATTGCAGAGGTTGCTTCTACGTTGGTATTAAAAATCGTTTCTTCTAAATTACGATGTCCTACAAATGCACCTGTATTAACATCAACAGTCGTCATTGCTTCTGTTTGGTCAATAATTATATAACCACCCGATTTTAGCGTAACTTTACGATGTAGTGCTTTTTGAATTTCGTTTTCAACATCAAACAAATCAAATATAGGTCGCTCGCCTGGGTAGTATTCAAGTACTTGAGAAAGCTGTGGAACAAATTCTTCTGTAAATAGCTTTAGTTCTTCATAGCTGAGTTTAGAGTCAACGCGAATGCGCTCCATATCTTCGCCTACGTAGTCACGCAGGGTTCTAAAGGCAAGCGTTAAATCTTCGTGTAGGATACTGGCTTTACTCGTTTTTCTACGACGTGATGTTATTTTTTCCCATAATTTTCTTAAAAAGCCAGCATCGTGTCGTAATTCAGCTTCGCTAGCACCTTCAGCAGCTGTACGTACGATAAAGCTGCCATTTTCATCGCCATATTCTGCGACTATTTTTTTAAGACGTGAGCGCTCTTCTTCAGTTTCTATACGCTGACTAACCCCTACATGGGTCGCATCAGGCATAAACACTAAATAGCGAGAAGGAATAGTTATATCAGTGGTGAGCCTTGCGCCTTTAGTGCCTAGCGGATCTTTTACCACTTGCACCATAATGTATTGGCCTTGACGAACTAACTCCCTAATATCTTGTACTTTTTTTATTGGTACGTCGTCTACGCCTTCAACAATAGAGGCACTATTTACAATATCGGATGCATGCAAAAATGCAGCCTTTTCAAGGCCGATATCAACAAAAGCAGCCTGCATACCAGGAAGTACGCGGCTTATTTTTCCTAAGTAAATATTGCCTACAATACCTAGGTTACCAATTCGCTCTAGCTGTATTTCTTGCAGTACACCGTTTTCTATTAGGGCAACACGGCTTTCGCTCGGTGTGACATTGATCAGTAATTCTGTACTCATGTTACCTTCTTAAGAATGTTTTTAATAATTGTTCGGTTTCATATAAAGGTAAGCCTACAACAGAAAAATAGCTACCTGCAATGTGTGTTACAAAGCGGCCGCCTAAACCTTGGATACCGTAGCCACCGGCTTTATCTTGTGGCTCACCTGACTCCCAATAAGCATTAATTTCTTCATCTGTTAAAGTTTTAAAAGTAACATCTGTGCTTACAACACAGCTAAGTACATCACTTTGCGTCGCAAATGCAACTGCTGTGAGCACTTGATGCGTGTTACCCGATAGGCGTTTTAACGTATGTGTAAAATCGTTTTTATCGCGAGGTTTACCCAATGATTCGTTATCGATAACAACCACAGTATCACTACCAAGTACAGGGCGATCGGTATATCCAAGCTCTACACCGCTTTGGGCTTTTAAGCGCGCTAAACGCTCAACAAGTGCTCTAGGTTGCTCGTTTGGAAGTGGGCTTTCATCTGCATCAACACTAAATTGTGTAAATTCGACACCTAATTGGCTTAATAACTCTTTACGACGGGGAGAGGCTGATGCCAAATATACTGCGGTAGTCATTACCTGATCCTAAAATGTCTGCGATATTTACGAAGTAGTAAAAAGACCCAAAACCAGCTAACCATTCCGGTTGCTACTGGCCATAAATACTGTGGATTAAAATAAACCCCTAACAAAAAGTGATTTAGCCAAAACTGCATTAAGTGATACAGCGTTAAAAATAAACCAATTAGTAGGCTTTGTTGCCAAAGCGAAAAGTTACGAATTTTTTGAAAGTTACTCGCGGTTACAAAAATACATACCGAGAATGTAAGCGAGTTCACGCCCAGCGGTGAGCCAGACGCTAAATCTATTAATAAACCAACAACCCAAGCAGTACCAATATTTAAACGATGCGGTACTGCTAGCGACCAATACATAAGTACAAGTAAAACCCAGTCAGGTCTAAATGGTTCAAACGAAAATGGAAGTGGCATTAGTGCCATTATTAACGCAAAAAAGATGCTTAGCGCAATTAACAATGAATAACGGTTAATCATCGCTGATTTGCTCCTGTTGATTACGCCATAAAATAACCAGTAAGCGAATGCGATCTAGTTGCGCAATAGGTTCTGCAAAAACTTGTGCAAACGGTCGCCCTTCATCACGATTTATTTCGGTTACTACTGCCACCGGGTACCCTTCAGGAAATGTCCCCCCTAAACCCGATGTAACAAGTACATCGCCAATTCGCACATCTAAACTGTGTGGAACGTGAGAGAGCTTAACGACGTTAATTTTACCTATGCCTTCAACAACCGTTCGTACATCGTTACGAAGTATACGTACAGGTGTGGCATGTGTGGTGTCGGTCATTAGTAGCACGCGTGAAGTTGTTGAACCAACCTTTGTAAGCTGCCCTACTACACCCATTTCATCAATTACAGCTTGGCCTTCACTAAGCCCGTCAGTTGTACCACGGTTAATAACAACCTGATGACTATACGGGTTTGAATGTACAGAAAGTACCTGAGCAATAATTTTACGATTTGATTGCTTTGCAGATGAGCCTAATAAGGCGCGCAGTTTTTGATTTTCTCTGGCTAGAAATTGATACTGCTGAAGTTGCTCGCTTTGTAGCATTTGCTTTTTTTTCAGCGCTTCGTTTTCAGTAAGAAGTTGATCCCGCGTATGCAGGCTTTTAGCACTTAAGCTAAATAATTCGTAGGGTAAATTAGCTACATAGATTAGTGGGCTAACTAGAGTATTAAGGCTGGTACGAACAACGGTACCACCTTGCGTATATCTGTCTCCAACTATGAGTACGATACTCAAAAGCACTGCGACAAAAAGTCGCAGTTGCAAAGAGACTGTGCGTCCAAACATTAATTTCATTAGTCGTAACTAAAAACGTCACCACCATGAACATCGATCATTTCTAATGCTTTACCACCACCACGCGCAACACACGTAAGTGGATCATCAGCTACAACAACCGGAATACCCGTTTCTTCCATTAATAAACGGTCTAAATCTTTTAACAATGCACCACCGCCAGTAAGTACCATGCCGTGCGCAGAGATATCTGATGCCAGCTCAGGTGGTGATTGCTCAAGTGCAACCATTACTGCACTCACAATACCCATTAACGGCTCTTGTAGAGCTTCTAGGATTTCGTGTGAGTTAAGCGTGAATGAACGCGGAACACCTTCGGCAAGGTTACGACCGCGCACTTCAATTTCGATTGGCTCATCAGTTTTGAACGCAGAGCCAATTTGATGCTTAATATTTTCAGCTGTCGCTTCACCAATTAAGCTACCAAAGTTACGACGTACATAATTAATAATAGCTTCGTCAAACTTATCGCCACCAATACGAACAGATGATGAGTAAACAACACCGTTAAGTGAAATAATAGCCACTTCAGTTGTACCACCACCAATATCAACAACCATAGAACCTGTTGCTTCTGATACTGGTAAACCTGCGCCAATAGCTGCTGCCATTGGTTCTTCAATTAAGTAAACTTCACGAGCACCAGCACCCATTGCAGATTCACGTATTGCACGTTTTTCTACTTGAGTAGCACCACACGGCACACAAATTAGTACACGCGGACTTGGGCGCATAAAGTTATTGTTATGCACTTGCTTAATGAAGTGTTGTAACATTTTTTCAGTTACATAAAAATCAGCAATTACACCGTCTTTCATTGGACGGATTGCTTTAATATTTCCCGGTGTACGGCCTAGCATTTGTTTTGCTTCTGTACCTACAGATGCAACACTTTTAGGTCCACCAGCGCGTTCTTGGCGAATAGCAACAACAGAAGGTTCGTTTAATACAATACCTTCTTCTTTTACATAAATTAGGGTATTGGCTGTACCCAAGTCGATCGATAGATCGTTAGAAAAAATACCACGGAGTTTTTTAAACATGAGGCTGGATGACCTTTGAAATACGTTCTTATATTAGCTGCCTCACTTTAACATGCTCAACTATATGAGCAATATAAAGCGCAGCGCCTTTGTGAATTTGTGAAAAAAGGAAGCAAAGCTTCCTTAATTGAGTTTATCGTTCGCGAACTAAGCGAAAACCAATGTAGTTAGATCTAAAATCAGGCGCTAAAATTAAACGCGTAGATGCACGAGCAAGGCTTGGTGCAAAGTTCCACGCTCCGCCTCTTACTGCTACATCAGACTCACCTGATTCTTTATCGGTCCATTCCCATACATTGCCTACGGTATCGTATAATCCAAATGCATTTGGAGAAAAAGAACCTACTGGTGATGCACGTCTATTTGACCATTCACTACCACACCAACCACAGTTAGCTAGGTTTTTACCAATTTCGTTACCCCAAGGGTATTCTGTTTCGGTTCCTGCACGTGCTGCGTATTCCCACTCAACTTCGTTAGGTAAACGAAATTGCTGTCCTGTTTGACCCGATAACCACTCAGCGTAAGCTTTTGCATCGTTATAAGTTAAACATACAGCAGGAAAGTCACTGCCTTGCTCAAAACCAGGATTACGCCAATTTAAATTTGCTTCCCATACTGGTTCGCCATTTAAATAATACGCACATCCTTTATTTTTTTCCGCTTGAGTTTTATAACCTGTATTTGCTACAAACTTTTCGTAGGCACCCACGGTTACTTCTTTACTTTGCATAGCGAAAGAATTTGCTATTACTTTTTCAATTACTGGACGTTCATTAGCTAAACCATTGCCATTGATATCGCCCATTTTAAATTTGCCTGCAGGAATAACGACAACCGGCGTTTCAACGTTTGCATTTAATACATTAACGTTTTCACTAACCTGGCGTGTTGTTACTTCTGGTTGCTCTCGAGTATAGGTCGGTGCAGCAATCGACTTAGGCTTTTTTACCAAATTTGCATTAATTGTTTGTGCTTTATTCAAATCAACACGAACTTGATAAGGCTTATAACCAAGTTTACGTATTTCAATGTTGTGAATACCCGGCGGTAAACGTGTGATCAAGCGTGTTGAGCCAAAGCTTACACCATCGATAAACACTTCATCGTCGTATACGTTTGATCGTAATGTCAGCTCTATTGATTGATCCTTCTTCTTATTAAGGATAGAAGGGTAATCTTTTTTCGCCGATGCAGGTTTAACTGAATAATCACGTACTGGCTGCTTTTCTAAACGAGAAACCGACACCGTGTTGCTATTATCCGCGCTATTACTGAATGTTAACTGACTATCAGTAAATGTATTGTTATACGCGGGTTGATAAGCAGCAGTAAGTGGCGTGCCGTACTCAGAACAATAACGGTTATCAATGCTTAATAAGCTACATAAACGGCTACTGTTTACTTCACCGCGCATGGTTACGCTTAAGTTGACGTTGTAGTTACCTTGGCCGCTAAATGCACTGTTAACTACATGGCTACTTAATATTTGTACTTGAGCGCCCGCCAAATTACGTTTTGGCTCAACAATACGCTCTTCTGTTAAGTTTGCAAATATTTGATCTACAAAGCGTTTAGTTGCTTTTTGTAGCCCCATTTGCTGACCGCGTTGCTCACACGCTGCTAGCGTTTCTGTTCGCTTACAGTTAATCGTATGGTTAACTTCAAGCGTGCCTTCACGTGTAAACTCGTTACGTAAACGCTCTACTCTGGCTGTAGTTAACTGCTCTTTTAAGCTCTCTAAAGTATTTAAAAGCGTATGTTTAGCAACACGAATTTGCTCTATATCTTTACGGTGGGATGCAATTGCCGCCAACTGCATAGAAATATCATCTTTGTTTTGCTTATGATCAATCACCGCTTTTTGATAGCGTGATTGAGCCGCACTAATATTAATAGTGGGATCGTCAATTAAACGACGGTACATTTCGTTCATCGCATCGAGCGCTTGGTTTTTTTCTTTATCTAGCTCTGTAGAACGAGAACGAAGTAGCTCTAGTTGATTTTGTAACTGACTTTCTTCTTTAAGATGTTTTTCAAGTATTCTTGTCGAGTTATCGTATTCTGTCTGTTTAACACTAATCTCTGACTCAATTCCAGTTACTGTAGCTGTGTCTTGTGCAAATGCACTACTAGCTAACAAACTAGCTGAAATTAACAGAGATAAAGGAGTAATTCGCATATATTCCAGTCCCAAAAAGCGGCAATTATTTGGTCGTTATTATTTTTTTATAATTAAAGCCTTATGCTATGTACTTGCAGCACAAAACACAAGCTTTGTTCAATTATTATCTTAGTTTACAACTATTCGCGTGTTTCACGCCAGTAAATAACCCGATCATTTCCTCTAAAGCGTCCAAATTGTAAAATAGTACGAGGATTAAGCTGTGTTTCATCCCCCTGCCAATCCCACTTTAACCAATCATAAGTATTATATTCTAAGGTAAATTCACCCAAACCATTTGGCTGTGCATAAATACCATTGTTTGCCGGATACACTCCCGCCTCTAACTGGCCAGATACACCCGCTCCATATTCGTAGGCTAATTGCGGGCTGTTAGGTGATATTTGAGTGATTTGGGTATGATCAAATACACTACAGTTATCTTCTGCGTTATTTACAAATCCACTGCCGTTGTAATACTGAGCCTGCATAGGAATAAGTAAAGGGTCGAGATCGGAGCCTGCGTTATTACCAAGTACTAAACGTCCAAATCTAAACTCTATTGGTAATGTATTTAGTCGTACACTATTACAGCTACCCGAACATGCTGTTTGTGTATTAGGTTTATCATTTGCATCAATGAGCGTTGCTCCTTCTATGTTAGAAAGCGTTGCCATTAAACTGACCATAGCGAACGGTCCGTCTGCTTGCCCTACACCTAATCTTTGAAGTGTGGTGTTTATTTGACTCATTTGCCATTGGCCGTCGCTTATATCTCCCCAGTTATTATTCCCTAGGTTTACTAAGCGGCTAGCAAAATTAGTTGCGGGTACATAGTTAGCTACTTCATTATTTTCGGCATTAATGACTACACTCGATTTATCAAAGCCCTCTTTATAATTAGCCATTAGCTCACCATTTTGATTTAGTGCTTGTACTGTAAAGCCGAGTTCAAAAGGTTGATCAAGGTAAGTTAAATTACTGCCGTATTGCGTGCATTGTGCGGCAGCTTGAACCCCCACTACCTGAAACTGCGAAGGTGCAAAACGACCAATATTATATAATTCACCTTTTACATCTCCCGCGCCAAAGTAATCGGCATCTTGCAGACCTGCTGTTAAATCAATTATGCCAACTTGGTCGTAATTATACTGCGATATAGATTCACTCAAACTGCCTGTGTCACTAAAGGCAACAGTGCTCATCGCTTCAAGCGTACCTTGAACGCCTGGCGTAGGCGCTTTAAGTAATGCCTCTACAAGTGGTTGCTCTGTAATAAAGTGCTTGGCAATGGTGTTATTTGTTATATTGCTGTAGTTATCTGGGTAACCATCGTTGTTAGTGTCTTGCCCTGTTTGCCATTGCACCGCATTCATCTTTAAATCAAATGCTTCGCCAGTTAATCTAAATAAACTTCCATCAGCGTCTGTTGCATAACCATCACTTGCAACTTCCATCGCTAATCCAAATGGCTTTACAACATACTCATTTGAACTCCCCGTTAAATTTACTGATAAATTAGTGACTGGGTCTAAAATTAAATTGGTATTTACATTTAAACTCAACTTTCCTGCATCGGGATAATTTATAACAATCGGAGCTTTAGACTCACTATCAAAGTTTAGTATGAACGATTTAGAAGCTTGCTCTACCGCAAAGGTATTATTGTTATTACTAAGTGAAACCGTATCAGAGCAACTTGCACCCGCGCTGCATGTATACGATAAATCTAAGCTCACATCACCACCAGCGGGAAATGCAGCTTCGCATACGCCCGTAGTGGTATTAGTTTTTACCGCCTGGATAGATAACGCTTTTGCATTAAATCCAGTATTTGAAGGCTTTGCTGATAACTGAGTTGGAATGGTAGTATTTCCATCTGTATCATTATTAAAAATAAATCCAGCATCAGAAAACGTAACTTTACAGCCGCTTAATCCAACATTATTACCTGCAATATAACAACGAAGAGGTGCAGAAGGCTCTGCAGTGTTGTATCCAAATGTAACACTGCCTGTGGTGCGTTTAGCAAATTCGACAACCGCTGATCCTGTAAAATTAATATTCTCCCCCGTAACCCAACTTTGCTGACCACTATTATCTGGAGAAAGGTTTAAACTAGACGGCTCAGCAAATAATAAATCGCAGGCATCATTAGCGCAGGCTGTGAGTGTCATTTCTTTAGCTTCACACGTTAGACCTTTGTTATCGCTTATTGTTAAACGATAATGATCTAGGGTTTCTGGTATATAAATGCCACAAAAACCAGGGATACTTTCGGGTACTGGTAGAGCGTCAAACGTTGAGCTCCCTTCGGTAATAATTTGAGTAGCCGATGTAATTGACCCCTGATACGTTACATTTTGTGCGATTCTTACCTCACCAGTGGCAACAATATAGGCCGCAATATTGGCATCGGCTGCAATAGCAATCGCACCATCCACATAAATAGCCAAGTACGCGCCGGTTTCGACCACTATACTTGTTTTACCTATATTCAAAAATGAAGTTGATAATAGTGAGGTTGTGTCTTTTAAAAATATACGTGTAGGCGCTGTTACTCTGTACTCTGTTTCCAGCATACTTAACTGCAACTCGTCGTAGTAATAATCGCCAGCTAAAGAAGTAGGTACGGGCCCTGTTGAGCTACCATCATTTGTAACCGTTGGCACCTGCGCCGCTTGATTTGGTTCTAAAGAGTTATAACCACCAGCAACACACGCCTGACCATTACACAAAGGAGGGCTCGTCAGCGCTGTAGAAATTAAGTTTGTAGTGGTGACAAACTGCGCATTACCATCTGTTATTTCTACTCCCTGAACTAACTGCACCTCACCATTGTTATAAGTAGAAATAGCGCCTGGGAATAACGTATCACAATCTAAAATATCACCGTTAAACACAAAGGTACTGGTCATGGCGAGTATTGATGCTTCCTCGTTTACGTGACGGCGCTCGTTATCGCCATCACGATCTTCGTCAACAACAAGTCCTAGCCTGTCAGTCCTTAGGTTACAGCTGCGTAGCCACCCGCCATCATCTTCTTGGCGTGAGTTTTTACTCGCTACAACTAACGGAGCCACACTAAAATTATTAGTAAAACTAAAGTAATTACAGCCATTGCTCCAGCCGTCAACTTCAAAGCCGGTAAAAAAGGTTTCCCATGATACCTCAACGCCATTATCGTCAGAAAATGTGCGATTACTTCCAGGCTCTACAGCCATATAAGCAACAGTTTCGGTTTTTATAACCCCAAGTGCTGTTTCAGATGCTTCTAAAGCAATATTAACGCCGCTGGCAGATAGAGAATTACTTTCTACTGCAACTGTTAAAAATGGTATTAATGCTTGCGTTGGTGGATTGCTGTCTATGCTATTGAGTGTTTGTAATGAATGGAAAAAGTTTGGCCTTTGAGTAAATGGCTGAGCAAATGTCAGTGATTTATATCCCTTAGGTGTTAGTGGAGCAAAGCCAGACTTAGAGCCATACTGTAATTCGAGTAATAAGTCTGTACTACCCACTTCCATAATTGTCCCATCAGGAAATTGATGCACACCATACTCAACAGCTAAATAGTGCGCCCCCATACTAATATGCCCACCATCCTCTCCTGAAGGTTCAAGCGGTAAGGCCTCAAAGCTAGTTGTGGTTATATTACGTATTCTTATTATTGCAGGGTTACCGCCTTGGTTTGTTGAGAGCATAAAAACAGCAGGAGGCGTTATATATTGCTGTTGAAAATTAACTTTTGTCCAAACAGGCGATGTATATGTATCTTGCAGCTCTATATAACGGCCTTCGATTTTTGGAGGCACTGCATTTGCGTAATTACAAAGTAACACGCAGCTAAAAAATATAATGACCAATACATTTTTCATCATGGTAAGGTTTTAGCCTCCACACTGAGCGTTCTTTGTGTTTGCCAATAATCTTTTCTGCAGCTACTCCCTGTAGGGCAATCAATTGCGGCGCACGTTGCACTGCTTTGTAAGTAATATATATTTACAAGCCCGTTTGTTGTACTGCTATCTGGTAGGTCTATATATTCATTGCAACTTACCACTACTTTACAATTAGCTAAATATGCAGTTTGGAAGGTTAAATCAGTAGTAACTGATGTACAGCTTTTAACTGAGCTATTTATTGGAAATAGTTGTGTTAAGCCACTTTCTAATCCACTTTGCGCCGCCATAAAAGCGCGAGCGCCGTAATACTCAATGGTATTTTGTTGAGATGCACCAGAAAGCACTTTAACTAATGCTAATCCTAGTGCTAATAAAGCAACAATAATGACTAAAGAAACTATTATTAAGTTTCCTTTTTGCTTACTGGGTAAGGCTTTTCCGTGAAGGTTTTTTTTAAGGTACATTAGGAATATGTACCTCATGGTTAAAGCTCATTACTTCAGTATTGTTAAATTGCATTTGCGCATTCACATTAAGCACTGCGTTTCTTTGTAAGGAGAGTGCATCAAGAGTAAAAAATGAATCGCTCGCTAAATTGTTAGCAATATAAATACCTAATAAATCACGTTTAACACCACTGCTTATTTGTAAGCTCACGGCATCTAATTGATTAACTGTAAAACCGTAATCGGTGTACCTATATAAATACTGCCCTTCAACGCAAAAACTTACAGGTTGAGAGAGTAAATAAAGGCGCTTACTTGGCGACTCTTGGGCAAACGCTTTACTAAATTGCCACTCATCAATTGCACTAGTGGTGGAGCTATTAAATGCTGATATTTTTAAGCGCTTATTATTATTCTCATCGTATATATCAGCGCTGCTTAACGGGTAAATTGTTGCCCAATCTCCAGCTTGCGGCTGCGTTAAATTATTAAGTTCAAAATCGACAGCGCTAACATTAAAAGGCGCTACGGTTGGTAAATAATTTGTATAGTGAGTCGCCGATAGAAACGGCGTAAACTCTAAGCACTGCTGAGTACCACATGCTCCGCTAGTACTGTTATCGCAAGAAAGTCTTAATGAATTTGGTGTAGCGTGGCGTAACTCTTTACTAAATCGCGTTATTAAGAAGCGGGCCTGGGCTACAGCTTCTTGGCGTTCAACCCCTTGCGAATAAATACTGACTCCGGCACCAATAAACGAAAATGCACTTACGGCTAAAATACCAATAATCACCATAACAAGTAATAGCTCTATAAGGGTAAATGCATTTTGATATTTGGCTCTTTGCATTAGTAATTCCCTTTATATGCACTAAATCCGTAAACTTCGCCTAAGGGTGATGTTACTTCTATAGTAATACGCTTAAAGGTTGTGCCATCGTTAATGGTCAATTCGTTAAAGTCGCTATCGTACTGGACTGTAATAACTAAGTTAAAGTCACTGTATTGGCTTAACACCTCACCTAAGCTATTAGTAATAGGCTGGTTAGACAGTGCAATATAGTCATCTACATCGTTATAACTGGTTCTGGTTTCTGAGTTATCTACTCCGAAGTCAGCAGGTGCGGTACAAGCCTCAGCACCTATAGATATTTCGCCACACCGCTTAAAAGGAGAGCTTCTGTCGCTGTGTTCATCAAATGATTTACTTTGAATTTCGTTCATTAGTGATTGGCCAAATTCAGAGGCTCTTAAAGCCACAATAGGCTCTGCACTTTTTTTGGCTTGTGGGGCAATTAAAGCTGTAATAATGCTCAATGCAATCGCAAACATAACTATGCCAATAATAAGCTCAATTAAGGTAAAACCTTTTACTTTAGGGGCACGCATATATTAGCCCTTCTCCACTTATGCATACACCAGCTAATCCAACATCGATTCGACATTGCGTAGTGCAGGTTTGATTTGATTTGCCTAAAGCATCAAAACTAATTTGGGTAAAAATGTTCGCGTTACTATCTAAAGCACTAAATGTTATATCACTTCTTTGTGTGTCTATTTGCACCACTAAATGATCGGTGTTGTTTACATCAGCGCCACCGTTACATGTATCAGGTGTGGGGGGAGCAATAAGTGTGGAGGTTATATAAAGGGTATGGCAACTTGTTGTTGCTGTATTTTGCATTGCACGTAGCTGCACTGTCCTAAGTGCATTTAAAGTACGGTCTCGATACGAATAGGCGTCTTCTGTTGAGCTGCCCAGAAATTTGGGAACTGCCGTTACCGACAGTATTCCCAATATCACTAGAGTAATAATTAACTCAATGAGTGTGAAGCCACGCAATCGTTGCCTACTACTGCTTATCATTTAATATTAACAATCGCTAACATCGATAGCGACTGTTGCTGGAGTATCTTTGTTTAAAGCTGGAGTATAAGTAACTTTACAAGAATCTGTGACTAGGTAGCTATTTGGAAAAATAATGACTGGAGTTGTAGCATCATCCCCTCCTGACAAATTGAAGTCAGTACTATCAGCGATAGTAGGATCACCGGTTACATCTGCAAAATCTATATCTAAAAATGCCTCAAATGCATCAATAGTCCCTACTGGGTAGCCAAATCGGATTGCTACGCCTTCTACAATAGGTGTTGGAGTATCTGTTTCTGCTTTATTTTGTATATTAGCAATAAGTGCTTTACCATTCACAATATTCATACCACTGCGAATAGAGCCCTGTAAGCCTTCAAGTGTTGAAGCATTGGCATCACCTTGCAAGTTTAAAAAGCGAGGTGCTGCGGTAACAGCTAAAATGCCTAAAATAACAATTACGATGATCAATTCAACAAGTGTAAAACCTGCTTGTTTATTCATTGGTAAACTTTTTAACGATTGCGTTTTCATAAATAAGCCTCTTTTTAATTACTTAATTTTTAAATATTTTTACTTTGCCTGTTTTAGCAAAGTATGAAAAACCTGTTAGACCTGATATTTCCCCCGTATTGGTAGGTATACTTTTAACATCAATGGTGTGAGTTAAATAATAGACGCATTGCGTATTTTCTGCATTGTACCTAACTAAAAAACTTACACTTTTTATTATCGATAATTCATTACTTAACGTACTACTGGGTGCATCTTGTAAAATTATATTTAAAACTTGGCGGCATTTATTCGCATTTATAACTTCTGCACGAGTATCTTTTTTTTCTGTTTCATCGCTTGTTGGTGTACCTAACGTCCCATCAACACCAACTATTACCCCTGCATAGTTAACAAATGTTTTGTTTGACCTGCTGTTTGGCCTACCTTCTAACTCCCATTGACCTCTAACCATGCCAACAGCTGATGAAAAACTACCTGCTATAGCGTCAACGCTTGCATTATGCGCTTGATTTTTAATACCTATATATTGAGGTATAGCAAAGCTCAAAATGACTGCCAGTAAAATAACAACAATAACTAACTCAAATAATGAGAAACCTTTTGAGAAAGTTATTGTTGTGTTCACTTTAATTCCCTTTGATTGCCGACATCATGTTCCACATAGGCATAAAAATACCCAATGCTAAAATCAGCACCATAATGGCAACAAACACAGTTAAAATAGGTTCTATTTTTGCGGTTAAACTTCGTAAGTCATAATCAACTTCACGCTCATAATAATCAGCAGCTTCTTGAAGTAGCTCATCAACCCGGCCCGTTTCTTCACCTACCGCTACCATCTGTAATACAAGCTGAGAAAACAGCTGAGAACTTTTTGAGGCCCTAAGCAAACTATCGCCCTTTTCTATATCTTGGCGCATAGTAATGATCGCTTTTTCCATATAGCTGTTATCTACGGCATGCGCTGTTAGTGATAAACCAGTGGTCATAGGCACACCGGAGCGCAATACCATAGCTAAACTTTGACTGTAGCGCGCAAGCAATGTCCGTTTTAAAATATCCCCAATAAATGGAATTTTTAATTTATATTGATCCCACTTAAAGCGTCCAGGCTCTGTATTTAAATAACGCCTCCAAGCAAAAACAGAACCAATACCCATTACCAACAAAAACCACCAGTAGTTAACAAAAAAGCTGCTAGTGCCAATTAATATTTGCGTCATTAATGGCAATTCGGCATCAAACTTTTCGAACATACTGGCAAAGGTAGGAATAACAAAAATATTCAAAATAATCATAGCCGCTACTAGAGCCAAAATAACAAAAGTAGGGTAGCGCATAGCTGCTTTTATACGCTTTCGGGTTTCTTGTTCTTTCTCAAAATAAATAGCGAGTTGATAAAACGCATCTTCTAATCGTCCAGAGCCTTCACCAACCATTACCATTGATACTGTTAAACGGCTAAATACCTCGTTATGTATCGCCATTGCACTGGATAAGTCGCGGCCTTGTTCGAGCTGCTTGGTAACTTCTATTAGTACATTTTTAAATTTTTTATTTTGTGTTGTATCTGCCAACCCAACCATTGCTCGTATAATTGGTATACCTGCTTTTAATAGCGAATACATTTGCCTAGAAAACATAATCATGTCGTCTAGCGTTATTTTTTCGACAAATAAATTATCAAAAATTTTGATGTTATTTTTTGTTTCAACTAAAGAGATTGATATTGGTATAAATTGACGCTTCATTAAACTATCAGCTACGCCAGCTTGGTTACTCGCTTCTAATTGCCCTTTAACCAACATACCTTTGCTGTCTTTAGCTTTGTAGCTATATAGTTGCATCAATATCCCCTACTATTTCTGGGATATATTCAGCCACTTTAAATACTTCATCTAAAGAGGTAACACCTTGCTTGGCGTAGTTTAATGCCATTGTTGAGAGCGGCGAAAAATTCGCGCTATTTTTAGCGGCTTTTGCAAAACCTTGCGTGTCGTTAACTCGTAATGCATCCATCATTGCATCATCCATTTCGAGCAACTCAAAAATACCTACACGCCCTTTATAACCACTATGGTTACATGCTGTGCAACCTTGCCCTTTAGAGAATTGAGCTTCAGTAACATCTTCGCCTAAATATTTTAGCCAGCTTATTTCTTGATGATCTGGCAAGTACGGTACTCTACAGTCATTACATATTCGTCTTACTAATCGTTGGGCAATAATAGCGCGCAGTGAACTTGCCACTAAGTAAGCCGGTGCCCCCATATCAATTAGCCGCATAGCACTAGTGATTGCATCATTAGTATGTAGCGTTGATAACACAAGATGACCTGTTAAAGCGGCTCTTAACCCAATATCTACGGTTTCTTGGTCCCGCATTTCGCCAACCATTATAATGTCAGGATCTTGCCTTAAAGCGGTCCGTAAAATACTGGCAAAGCTCAGCCCTATTTTATTATTTATTTGTACCTGGTTAATACGACCGATACGATACTCAACAGGATCCTCTACTGTAATAATTTTACTTTCTTGTTGATTCAGCTCACTTAGTGCACCGTATAGTGTGGTTGTTTTACCCGAACCTGTTGGCCCGGTAACTAAAACCATGCCATGTGGACGTTTTATAATGCTGCGCACACGTTTTAATATGTGTACAGGCATACCCGTTTCATCTAACGATAGTAATCCTGCGGATTGGTCAAGCAGGCGCATTACAACTGACTCACCATGCTGAACCGGCATGGTAGATAAACGCACATCAATACTATGGCTGCGTACTTTTATATTAAACCGGCCATCTTGAGGGAGGCGTTTTTCAGATATATCTAATCCCGACATAAGCTTTAAACGTAACACTAATGCCGATGCTATTTTTACTTGGTTAAGAGTGTGCTCTTGTAATATGCCATCTACACGTTGACGAATGCGAAGCAAACCTTCATCTGGCTCAATGTGAATATCGGATGCACGAACTTGCACTGCATCCTCAAATATTGATTGCAGTAACTTTACAACGGTTGCATCTGATGTCTCATCACCTAAAGAATTTAAATCAAACTCTTCTACGTCTTGATATTCTTCATGAAGTTGTGCTGCAAAATTGGTAATTTCATCTGTACGGCGATACACGTTGTCAAACGCAGCCATAATTTGGCTTTCTTGAACAACAGCTAAATCTATTCGTTTAGGAGCAAGCATAGTCGCAAGTTGATCAAGGCTCCTTAAATCAGCAGGATCGCTCATCGCGAGCAAAACAGAGTCACCATTATCTTCAATTACTAATGCTCTGTAACGACGCGCATATACTTCAGATAAAAGCTTAGATACATCATGTGATATTTTTCGCTGTGATATATCTAAAAAAGGTACCTGTAATTGCTGCGCTAAAAAGCGTAATAGTTGTGGCTCACTAATAAGCTCAAGGCTAATAAGTGTCGAACCTAATTTACGACCTGTCGCTGCTTGAACATTTAATGCTTCACTTAGTTGCGCTTCGGTGATCATGTGTTCATGAACAAGTAAATCGCCTAAGCGCATTTTTAAACTAGGTCTCATACGGCCTCCTTTAGCGCAACTAAACGTTGTAATGCATGCTGAGTCATAACAGTATTTAATCCACCTAAATCTAGAGCTACTTTGTAAAGTTGTTTAGCATCCAGATATTCTCCCAGTGCATCTTTTGAGGTTGCAAGTGCAAGCCACCACTTGGCTTGACTAGGCTGAAGCTTTGTAAGATGTTTAAAGCTTTCAAGTGCTTTATGGTGCTTACTTGCACTTTGCGCGGCAGTCCCTTGCAGCACCCAAAAATCAAGATTCGCTTGAGGCTCAAATTCATCACTTAAAAGCAGCAATACCTCTTCATACTGTTGTTGCATAATAAGTATTTTGCTTAGCATTACACGCCATTCAAGCACACTAGGATTTTGGCGAATACCCGCTTGCAAAACCTGCTGTGCAGAATTTATATCTTGTTGTTTAAAGTAAGTTGCAGCCAGTAAGTTTCGAGCCTCAACATGTAAAGGCGATTGCGCTAAAATCACGTTTAAATCACTTATAGCTTCGTTGTATAAGCCAAACTGTATTGCCTGCTTAGCTGCCGCTAATTGCTCAACCAATAAAGCCTGTGGCGACTTAGCTTCTGCCACGCTTTTAAACATAGTATTTTGAGGCTTAGCTTTAGTCACTGGCGTAATTTTTGGCTTACTCACAGTAACTTCACTAGCGGTTAACTCTTTATTATTAGCTAGTGCAGAGCTTTGTTTAACCTCGGCAATTACAACCGGCTCAACTATTGGCTGAGAAACTAATAATGTAGCTTCACTCAACTTGGGTTCAGCTAAATCATTCACTTTTGGCTTTATTTGCTCAATAGGCATAACTGCCTTTACAGCTTCTTGCTCAACCATAGGTTCTGCAGGACTGTTTTCATCTTGGGAGTCAGATAAATTAGAGGTTATAACCGCGACCATTTTTTGCTTTGGTAACACAGCCTCACGTTGGGTCTCTTTTTTGTCGGCGATAGGTAAATACAGGTATGCTAAAAAAATGACACTTAGCATAATAAGTAAAATTACGGCTTTAAATACAATGTTTCTTACATCATATATTGGCTTTACGCTTACACCTTCTTGAATACTTACTTGCTTAGCTTCACGTTGCTCAATATTTTTAAGCATATTATTTATAACGCTCATAACCACTGCCTCCAAACCCATATGGCAGCAACAACTAAAACACTAAACATTAACGCGCTGTAACTCCAATATTGGCCTGTCCGGTATTTTGCGCAGTCTTCAGTATCTTTTATGGCAAGCTGAATATGGCGATTTGTTATTGTATTTAATCCTTCACCGTACGCTTGTAATAGTGCTTTGTGGCATAAAATATTAACTAATCTAGGAATACCACGGCTTGCTCTGGCAATCTTAAGCCCCATACTATTATTAAATAAAGGAGGCCGATTAAACCCTGCAATTTGTAAGCGATGATTAATATAATAAACAACCTCTGCGCCAGTCATCGCCCTTAATTTATACGAAAAACTGATACGCTGGCGTAACTGCCTTACTTTATTATTTGCCAGTTTTTCATCAAGTTCTGGTTGTCCAAATAGCACTACTTGAATCAGCTTTTCGCTTTCTGTTTCTAAGTTTGTAAATAATCTAAGCGCTTCTAGAGTCTCCCAGCTCAAGCATTGCGCTTCATCTATCAAAAGTACTACGCGCTCATTGTCTTCTTGTAAGTCGAGTAAATGATGATTTATAAGCTGCCCTAGTGCTTGTTGGTCCAATGCTTTATCTACATCCATGCCCAGCTCAATTGCAATCGCCCATCTAAGCTCTTCTGGGCTTAAATAAGAGTTAGGTAAATAGGCCACAATGTAATCTGGCTCAAGTTGATTTAATAGTTTTCTACAAAGCAACGTTTTACCTGTCCCAACTTCACCGGTAACCTTAATAAACCCCTCCCCCATTTCAATGGCTGTTGTTAGCACTTGCATCGCTTCGTGGTGCGGCTCAAGTGCACAAAAAAATTGTGTGTTAGGGGTTAACGTGAAAGGCATTTCACTTAAATTAAAAAAGCTTAAATACATAGTTAGTTTTCATACCATGTTTTTAAAAGCTGACGGCTTTCACCTTGTTGTTTTTTCCAAGTGTCGGGCATAACAACGGTTGGTTTAATTAAGATAATCAGTTCTTTTTTCTCTTGGCGTTTACGAATACTTTTGAATAAATTGCCAAATAGCGGGATATCACCCAGCACCGGTGTTTTAGATTCTTCATCCTGAGTTGACGTTTGCATCAAGCCACCAATAACCACTATTTCGCCACTTTGAGCGCGAATAACGGTATCTGACTCTCGAATGTTGCTTTGCGCTAGAGGTAACTCAAAACGTTGATCGTCCAAAGTAATTACCTTTAGTTGCTCCTCTGTCTCAGTTACTGAAGGATGAACATGTAAAATGACTGAGCCATACTTATCAATCTGCGGCGTTACATCAAGCGCAATACCAGAAAAGAACGGTGTTAAATCTATCTCAGGCGAGGTGGTTGTAGCAGTACCTGTTACCGTTGTACTTGATACGTTAGTAACAAAATATTCGTCCTGCCCTACTTTTATAACTGCTTTTTGATTGTTTGTAGCCGTAACGCGAGGGTTAGATAACATTTGCACATCGCCTTGGGTTTCTAGCAAATTAATAACCCCATTAAAGTCACCTTTTTGAATGGTTAGCGATGACGCTCCGCCAATTGCAGCCGAAATACTATTACTAATTGTAGAACCCGCTGTTGTAGCAAACGAAATCCCACCTTCTAAACCACTGGCTATACGCTCCCAGTTAACTCCTTGTTGATACTCATCTTTTAAAGTTACTTCTATTATTTTTGCTTCTAAAATAACTTGGCGTTGCAGGTTTTCTTGGCTTTGACGTAAAAACTCTTTGAGCTGACTAATTTCACTGGGCAATGCATTTACTGTAACCAAACTAGCTTGTGGGCTTGCAACAACATAGCGCCCATCGCCTGCGCCAATTAAGGACTTAAGAGCAACTTCTAATTCTTGCCAAAAATCATTTTTATTAATTGTTTGGATTCGAGAACCATTTAAATCTAAGCTTTGGTTGTCACCACCAGAGCTACTATTTTGTTGGTTACCACTGCCTGAATTTGAACTACTCGATCCATTACCACTTTGTGCAAACTGACTAACCCCACCAGCAACAACACTCACTGTAGATTGACCATGACGTTGCATCATCAAATAATTTACAGGTATCGTTTCTGTGCGCATTTTGGCTGGTAATACTTGTACAATTCGCCCTTCATTTACAATATCTAAAGGGTACATACGCTTAATAACAGCAATGACTTCGTTAAACGTAACGCTTTTTAGGTTTAAACTAATTGTGCCATTTACTTCTGGGTGTACAGCAACACTAAAAGGAGTATCGTCTGTTAAGCCTGCAAAAAAAGCGCCTATTTCAACATCATTTGCAGCAACATCAAAACGCTTGATAGATAAATCATCACTTATCGTTTGCTCATTATTTATAGATGACAATAAGCTTTGTGTAAGTTCGCTTGGCATTTGTAGAGGCGCAATGACTTTAGGCTTTGTTGGTTTTTCTGCTAACTCTTGCTCTATATGAGTTTTAATCTCTTTACCTGGTTTAAAGCTATGGCAAGCCGTTAAAAACGTAGGCAACAAAAAGAGAACAAGCCACGGGTGAGATAAATTATTTTTTAATTTCATAGTCATATAATTCTAATTTTATTTGTTTATCATCATTTGCTAGCACAACGTGTTTTGAGTTAATGCTTAGCACCCGAAAATCATCTACAGCATCACCAACTCGATAAATATGGCCTGAAATAATGGCCTTAAATGCTGTACTGTTTTTAATAATAGATTGCAATTTAAGTTCTGTACTTTGCTTAACTGGACTATTGTTACTCACAAACATATTTGGCTGAGTCGGATCGCGAAGTTGCGCAAGCGCACTCGGCGCAATAATGTAAAGAGCCAAAGTACAAATACTATAACGCGATAAATTTTTCATTAGCGCTCACTGTAGCTATATGTAGGACGAGTTCAGCTTGAGGGTACTCTAGTACCTGATAACTAAACTCTTGTATTAATAACTTATTTTGATTGTTTTTTAATGCGGCTAAATATTTTTGTAAGCTAAAGTAGCTACCTTGCAAAGTAACTACCATCTGATGCTCAAAAAATAATGTTTGCGTATCATGTTCACCTAGTTTTTCTACATCGATAGCCCGTGCTGGTTTTACATTAAAGCTACTCACTTTTACGTCGCTACTATCTACAAGCAAATCTTTTAAAACGGCAGGTACATTTTTAGCAGCTACAAAGCCTTGGCTAAAACTATTAAGTTGATTATTTATTTCGGCTAATTCATCTCTGGTTTGTGCAATTTGGCCGCGTAAAACCTTAGTGTAGTCGTAGTTTAGTGCTTGGTTTAACATGGAGAGTTGCGCATTTATCTGCTGTAACTCTTGCAGCGTTGTATTGTGCTTTGAACGTATGTTGGCAACTTCATCTTGCTGTGGAAAAATAACGAACCAAAGACCGAGGTAAATCACTATAAACAAACCAACAAATAAGGTGGAATACTTCTCACGTTTTTGCAGCGATGCAAACTGAGCTTGGTATTTGACCCATAATGGCCAACCTTTATTTTTATTATTCTGGCTACTTGTTGTTTGGCTCATGGTTTATCGCCCTCATCACTAAGGTCTGTCGCTACATTAAATTCACTCACACCTGCTTGCGTAGATAACTCTAAAACTGAAAACTCTTTATCAATAAAAAATGGCGACTGTTTTAAATTATCAAACCAAATTGGTAAGAATTTTGATTGCGATGTTTGACCTTGAAGCGTCACACTTTGCCCTACAAACTTAATGTGGGTCAGCCAAATATTAGGTTCATGATACTTAGCTAAATCGTGCATTACCTGAGCGTAGTCGGTTGCAGACTGCTCTGAACTTTGCTCTAAATAGCTAAATATTTGCTGCTTGTGCAAAACCTCTTGCTGAAGTGTTTTTAGCTCATTAATAAAGAGTGTTTTATTTTGTTTCTCTGCTAACTGCTGTTTTACAACTTCTAACTGAGCTTTTCCTTGTTTGAGGTATTGCCTATTTTGTTCTAAATCAAGCTCACTAGAATATGTTTTATAACTGTAAAAAGCCCACGTGATTGCAATAATTAATAGCGCACCTAACCACAACGTGATCATTCCAGACAAAGGGACTGGGTCTCGCCGTACGCGTAAGGTTTTTTGATAAAAGTTAATCCGGGTTTTCATAGCACAGACTCAGGATCTGTTAATTGATAGGCTGCCCCAAGCGCATAATAAAAATTTGGCTCTAATTGCTGCGCTAATTCTAAGTTAGGCTCAAAATCTACAACTTTTACTTGTAAAAACTCTGCAAGCCCTGCTCTAAGAGTTAATGAAGATAAATCATCGCACTGTAACTGAATGCTGCGAATTGGTGGTTGCTTGAGCTGGCTTTCAAAAAAGTCCATAGAACGCTGAATTTCTAATCCTAACGCTTCTACCAATTCTTGATTTTGATCTTTATCAGAAATGCCTAAAAAACCATTTAATCGCCTAGCTAATACTAATTGCCCATCACGAATAATTAAGATTCGAGGTTCATGATTAGCATGTTGCACAATCAGCATATGCGCCTCTTTGTATGAGCCAAACAAGGTAACTAAAACCATTTCTTCAGAGGTCATTGCACGCAAAACAGGTTTAGTTTGTTCAAAACTGTCTATAAACGGAAGTAGTTGCAGCTTATTCGTAATAAACACATTCATTTTGCTGCTTTGCATCGGTAATGTTATTGGATAATCGATAAAGTCAGCCACAATATTTTCAGGCGCTATATCAACTAAATCTTTTGTAGTCCAAGGGAGTGACTGAATGATTTCTTCATCACTAAGGTTTGGTTTATCCATTTGCACTATTTGATAAAAGTAGTGCGGTATGACTAAATTAACGGCACAAATATCAGTAGAAACCTCATTTGTACAAGCAACAATTGCAGCGGTATAATCGGTTTGCTCAGACACATTTACACTGTGAGAACTGTGAACCATCCATTGGTCGCGTTGTTTTTTTAAACATACTGCGTTAACAGTATCTGCATACGTTGCAACACCAATAGCTGTATTAGGATCTAAACTACGATTTAACCAAGAAAACAGCTTTTCTTTCATATAGCTACTATTGTTAATTATGTATTAACCAAGTGTCGTACATTTTAATTATTTTGCCAAGTTGAAAACTAATAAATATGCATAAATCATTCAAAATAAAAGAAAATAACCATATTCAACAAATAGATACAACGTTTCTAAAAAAGAGAAATATTTATTTAGGTGTAAAACGTGATGATTTGCTTCATCCGTTAATAAGTGGCAATAAATGGCGTAAATTAAAATATAATTTAGCGTACATGCAAAAGATAAATAAGACAGAACTTCTGACTTTTGGTGGTGCATTTTCAAACCATATTCACGCCTGCGCAGCTGCGGGAAAAGAATTTAATATAACAACTCATGCAATTATCCGCGGGCCAGAACTTGATAACAACAATCCGACAATTCAGTTTGCAAAACATTGTGGTATGAACCTACATGTTGTTAATCGTATAGAGTATCGAAAACGTCACGAGACTGAATACCTTAATGCTCTGCAAGAGCGTTTTCCAAACGCTTATATCATCCCTGAAGGTGGCACAAATGAACATGCTTTATTAGGGTGTCAAGAGTTAGTACAAAGCTTACCCGAACATAACTACTTAGTTTGTCCTACAGGTAGTGGTGGCACGCTTGCTGGACTAATAGAAGGCAGTGCTTCAACAACACAAGTTATTGGTATAGCGGTATTAAAACAAGCTGAATATTTAAATGAAGAAATAAAAAAGCTGAGCGCTAAAGCTAATAACCAAACTAACTGGCAGTTACTCACAGAGTTTCATGATGGTGGCTATGGTAAGTTTTCACCTGAGTTATGGCAGTTTTGCCAAGACATGAGTCACACTTATAATCTGCCACTTGAGCCTATTTATAGCGGAAAAATGATGTATGCATTGTGGCAGCTTATTGAGCAAGATTATTTCCCATCTGGGAGTGAAATTATTGCTGTTCATACCGGCGGGCTTCAAGGCTTAAATGGGCTTAAATATAGAGGGTTAATTTAGACCTTAATTAAATACCGCTTGCGTAAACTCTTGAAGCGGCTCTGAAAAGTAAAAACCTTGAGCCCCTACCACTCCCAATTTGGTAAGCGTAAGTAGCTCTTTTTGAGTCTCTACGCCCACCGCGTATACGGGTAGATTTAAAAGACTAGCGGCTTCGACTATCTTTTTTATTTTCTTTTGATTTTGAGTTTTTTCATTTAATAAATGAACCAGTTCGTATGATAACTTAAGCCCACATACTTGGTTATAATCAACTAGCATGGCTACTTTCTCACTGCTTTTTACATTATCAATCACAATATGTGAATGCCCTTTTTTAATAACATTAAGCGCATTAGTTATCGACTCCCTATAAGTAAAAAATTCTGCCTCACTTATTTCAAATTGTAATTTAGTATTTAACTTAAGCTCTGCCATTTGATTGGCTAACCACTCCCAAAATACAGTATTAAACCAATTTTTAGGGTGTAGATTTACACTAACTGTTAAAGCCGAAGACTCACTGTGCATTAGCTTTTTGACTTGTGTTATTACAGTTTTATCTAATATTAAAGCGTCTTGATCACTATAAACCTGTTTAATAAAATAACGAGCGGCCAGTAAACCAAGTTGGCTATGCCTAACCCGAATAAGAGCTTCATGCTGCAGGATATCTCCACTAGAGAGTTCAAATACAGGCTGAAAGAATAATATAAATTTATTCTTTTTAATGTTTTCTATAACCTGTTTGCTAGAGAGGTGTTTTTCTTGGCAGTTATTTAACGTTAAACGGTGGCAATGCTGCAATAGGCTGCTTTGTGATAGTACGAGTGCTGATTTTGCTAACTTATAAACCGCCACTTGATCAGCGCCTAATTGATAATCACACGCACCTATTTTAATATTTTTATGAGTAATATTTTGTTGATGATTTTGACATATAAAAAACACATTTTTATGAAGCTTTTCAACGTAGCTATTCAACTCGCTAATAGAAATGTTTGGTAAGGTAACCGCTAAGTAATTAGAGTTTAGTATTTTTACCGACACACCTTTAAGTTCGGCTAATTTTTTAGTAATTAAGACTTTAAAATTGGCTTCTATATCCGTTTTTTTATTAAAGCTACAATCACACTTAATAAGTAAAAATAAGTTATGTGATGCAGTATTAACTCCATACAAAGAACTTAAATCACATTTTTTTGTCTGTGCGATTAGTTGAGTATTTTTATGCCTTTGTTGAATAATTTTAGTCGGCTGTATAACTGTATTTTTAAGCATTACTTTACGGTTTACTTTTAACAGGCTCCACCAGCGATAAGACCAATTAGCAGCGCCTAATATAATCAAATTTAAAAATATAAATAAGTAGCTTTGTGTTACCCACACTGGATAGTGATAAAGGCTCAAACTTAACGTTTTAAAAGTAAAAACTTCGCGTTCTAAATTGATTAAGTTCCTAAAGTGATCTGAAGAATTTTGCACCTCTAACTTAAAGCCTTCATTTTTAGCTAATGCGACCAACACTTCATTATTTATAGAGGGGGATAAATTTAATTCGTAAACACGCTTAACAAACTGCTGCCCAGAAACATGTGCTTTTTGATGTAATGCATCATTTAAAATGAAATTAAAACTAATAAGTATCACCAGAAACAGAACAAAAGAGATACCTTTGAAGTACTTTAAAAGCCAGAGTTTACTCTTTTGCATAGCCTGCCACTCGTTATATTAATAACTAAAGTGTTGTTCAATATCTATAGAAGCACAAGGTTGCAAACAAAGTTTAAACTTTTATTAATAGCACCAAACAAAAAACACTCAAATAAACGAGAGCTTACAAAAATAAACAGCTATGCCCTTTATTCTGTAAATAGATGAAAGCCATCGACAAAGCATTAAATCTCGTAACTCTTGTACTTTAGGGTGTGATTCATCTTCACTATCAGTTTGAGGTAAACCTTCAGGATTAAAAATTTTAACCTCAGCACCAAAATACGTTAATAAACGTGCACTCTCCTCTATTACCAACTTGCTATAAGAACGCGCTCTTAATGATCCATATAACAATAAAATTTTAGGTTTGTGCTCAGAAAAACTAACATTAAAATTTTTAGTGTATGGAACAACACTGTGTGTTTTATTTGTATTTGGTAACCCATTAACTTCTAACATTTATAACTCAATCTTTGCCAAGTGAATATACGAAAAATCGAATATATGAAATTCCACATACAAACACGTTAGTCAAATTCTATTTTATAAATTTTTTTAAGTTATTAAAAAATCGGCTCAAGCCAATGGAAGAGATTGCGGTAGGTATTTGATAAAAATATTAAATTATTTGTATAGCGCAACTATTTATTTAAATAGCGAATTATAGTTTCACGTAGTTTTTGCGTTTTAATGGGTTTTGCAACATGGGCATTCATGCCAATGGATAAGTATCGTGTAATATCATCTTTCATAACATTAGCTGTTAAGGCAATTATTGGAATATTTGCGATAGTTTCATCACTATCATTACGAATAATTTGAGTCGCCTCAACACCGTCCATGATAGGCATATGAATATCCATTAAAATTATATCAAACGGCTCTAATTTTACTGTTTGGATACACTCTAATCCATTATCAACTAAGTAAACCTGAGCGCCGCTATTTTCTAGTATGTTGGTAACTATGAGTCGATTGATTGAATTGTCTTCCACAACTAATACTCTAATACCCGCCAGCGACTGTTCACTCACAGCATTTACTTTAGGCACTTCATGAAAAGAGCCGACTACTCTACTTTTCACCTCCTCATACAAGACACTCGAATGAACAGGTTTTTGCAAAATTGTGTTTATATTTATTTTGTTAGCCACATCATTAAGTAAAACCTCATGATCCCTTGTAAGTACAATTATATTATTGCAAAGCTGGGGATTAATATTATAAATACGCGTTAAAAATGTTTCACTACTCATCGCTGGCATTATCCAATCGACAATAATGACTTTAAATTTTTCTTTATTCTGTTCAATAATATCAATAGCTTGCTTAGCAGACGAGCACGCAGTACATGCTAAACCCATAGCTGTAAGCTGATTTTCAATTACTTTAAGGTCCTCTTCATTATCATCTATAATTAATACATCAAACGGATCAGTAAAGATTAGGTTAGGCGTATCATCAATCAACGCTTGGTTGTTCAATTTAACTTCCACCGAAGCAACAAACTCACTACCCACACCTTGAGTGCTGTGTACCGTTATATCACCACCCATCAATTGGCATAAACGCTTACTAATTGTTAAACCTAACCCTGTACCACCAAACTTCCTAGTTGTAGAACTATCTGCCTGAGTAAATGATTCAAATAAATTGCTAAGATTATCCTCAGCAATGCCAATACCTGAGTCTTTAACTGTAAAATATAAGCAAACACTTTGCGGATCGTCTAATAACTTTCTTGACTCAATTAAAACCGATACAGTGCCGTGAGGGGTGAATTTAATTGCGTTAGAGCATAAATTTAACAGCACCTGATTTATTCGCACTACATCGCCGATTAAGTCCAGCTTAACTGTCTCATCAATGACAATATCAAATGTGACTCCTTTACTTTGGGCCAATTCATTGAAGGTTGCTTTGATATAATCAACAACCGAATTTACAGAAAAAGGAAATTCTTCAAGGTTAATGTTTCCAGACTCAATTTTTGAAAAGTCTAAAATATCGTTAATAACCACCAGAAGTTGATCTGAGGAGTATTTAATTTTATCTAAATAATACTCATACTCACCAGGTAAACCTTTTTCGAGCAAAATATTAGTCAAACCAATAATCCCACTCATAGGGGTTCTAATTTCATGACTCATATTTGCTAAAAACTCAGACTTAGCGGATGTCAGATGCTCAGCTTCCTCCTTGGCGTGCAAAAGCTCTTCAGTGCGCTCTTCAACGCGCGACTCTAATCTTTGCTTTTCTTCATCAAGCTCTTTTAAAAGTTGAATGCGGCGTTGGTTTAAAAACAAAACAAAAACTAAAAAACTGCTAAGAATAAAAATAATTACAGTAGCGCTGTAAATTAATATTTTATTTTTCTCAAAGTAAGTTGGCTCGTAATAAGAGATAATTGACTCTTTTGGCAAGCTCTGCGGAGCAATATTAAACTTACTTAATTGTCGCCAATCATATGAGTATGTACTAAGCCCTTCACCACCAATTTCATTTAACGCTTTATTTTCATTATAAAAAACTATTGAATCGGCAATACGTTTACCTATTTTTTCACCCGACAATACATACCCACCAACAACACCTGAGCCTAATAGTACTTCCCAATAGCTAAACACTGGCGCCGGACTTTCTTCAGTTAATCGCTCTACTAGCTGATAAGGACTAAGTGATTTATTATCGTAACGCCTAAAAATGGGGGTAAATAAAATAATCGAATCCGCTGGGGCATTTCTTACTCTGGTGAGTAATTCTGGTAATGGAAGATCAAACCACTTTTCTACATTTAAATACGAAAAATCACGGTTAATAACCGAAAATAGTCCTCGATGAAAGCTCATACCAATATCGTTTTTTGTATCTAAAATTACGATCAATTTTTTAGGTTTCATTAAATTAACAGCATTTGCTGTTGCTTGCGCATAATCTAATTTAGCTTGGATCACAGCTCCGCTGGTCTTTTTTGGTAGATTAAACTGGGCGCCTGGCTCTAAGTATATTCGTGGAGCATTTATAAAAAAATCGTCTAATTGAGATAGTAACGTCGCTGCAGAAGGCGACTGAGTAACGATGATATCGATGTGCTTATTTTTATATTTTTGTTTGAGGTAGTCTTTCATTAACTGCTTTTGATTAACTTCATCAAAGCGATTTACATCCATATTTTCGACAAATAGTTCATAACTAAAAGAACGTTTTTTAAGCTCTGTACGCAGTCCAAGCTCAACACTTTTATACCAAGGCATATCTTGATTTGTTGAATTTATAAATAAAATATGAGTAACGTCTGAAGGAGTTTGAGCGTGTGAACTAGGGCTCAAGAATTGAAAAACAAGAAATAAAAATAAGATATTAGTTTTCATGTTTCTCATTGTGTAATCAGGGGAAAGTAGTTTAATGGTAAGTATTAACGATATATATATCAATTAAATACAAGATAAAACTTACTGCAATTTAACATTACCAACAATACTATTTCACTTTACAGCCTAATGAGGTCTTATATTGATAGTTTTTGGATTATCATCACAGCGCAATACGCATAAAAAACCCAGTACGAATACTGGGTTTAGTGTAAAAGGTGTAAGTAATCTATTTATTCTTACAATCTTAGTTTAACTGTGTGCTAGAACGGGATATCGTCATCAAAATCAATGGTTGGTTCCATTGGGTTTGATGCACCACCTTGCGGAGCACTTTGTGGTTTAGGAGCGAAACCACCTTGCTGCTGCGGTGCACTATTTTGTTGTGGTGCAAAGCCGCCTTGCGGTTGTTGGTATTGATTATTTTGTTGTGGTGCAGGCGCTGACTGAGGTTGCGCTGCAGGTGCTGCTTGCTGTTGTGGAGCATAACCACCTTGTTGCTGGTTATTTTGGCCTTGATTATTTTGACCGTAACCACCGCTTTGTTGAGCACTTTGCGCTTGATTACCTTGGTAACCACCACCTTGTTGCCCACCTTGTGATTGATTACCTTGGTAACCACCACTTTGTTGATCGCCACCACGTGCGCCTAACATTTGCATTTGACCAGTAAAGCCATCTACAACTATTTCTGTAGTGTACTTTTCTTGGCCTTGTTGATCGGTCCACTTACGTGTTTGAAGTTTACCTTCAACATAAATTTGTGAACCTTTACGACAATATTCACCAACAATTTCAGCTAACTTGCCAAAAAATACAACACGGTGCCACTCAGTTTTATCAACCATTTGGCCAGTGTTCTTATCTTTATAGCTATCCGAAGTTGCTAGGGTAATATTTGCTACACCGTTGCCGTTAGGCATATAACGAACTTCAGGATCTTGCCCTAAATTACCAACCAAAATTACTTTGTTCACACCGCGTGCCATGGAACCATCTCCTATAAATGTTAGATTAAACCAGCGACTTTACGCGCTTGGTCTAGGTCAAATTCTTTATCATTAATCTTTAAATAGCTGCGACTTTCATCGCGAACTACAGTTGCTTCTATTACACCTGGTAAAGCAACTAACTGAGAAGCAAGTACTTGAGCATGCTCTTCAGAATCTAATTTGGTCATTAAACTAATAACTTTACTTTTGGGTGGGACTTGCATTTTCCACGCAATAATAAGCCATATTAACCCAACAAGTGCCGCTGCCGCAAACACAGCTTGCGTCGTTGTAGTTTGTGCTACATAGCCACCTAACATACCGCCTAAAAAGGCGCCTAAAAACTGACTAGATGAGTAGCCTCCCATTGCTGAACCTTTTTGGCTTGCAGGTGCTATTCGCGATACAAGCGCAGGCATAGTGGCTTCTAAAAAGTTAAACGCCACAAAATAAAGCAGCATACACACAGCAATGCCTACTACACTATTAACCCATACCGACATTGCTAACATACTAATAGTTAACAAGGCTACCGAGCCAATAAATGCTTGTTTTTCTTTCTCTTTTTTAATGGCCATAATCATTATTGGTACCATTAATAAAAATGCTAAAAATAGCACTGGAATATACAAATACCAGTGATGGTCGGCAACCAAGCCATCTTTAATTAATTGACTCGGCAGTACCACAAAAATTGTGGTTAGCGTTAAATGCAATAACAATACACCTGCATTTAATCGTGCTAACTGAGGGTGTTTAATTAATTTTTTAATGTCGCTGAAGCTTGCTAATGTATCGCCTTTGGGCGCTTTATTTACCGCATTTGGCACTAGCATGGTCACTATAAATATACCAAAGACAGCTAAAATAGCAGTCAACCAAAATACACCTGCAATACCCCATGAAGCTGCAACAATTGGCCCAAGTAGCATAGCAAAGGCAAAGCTCATTCCTATGCTCATACCAATAACGGCCATTACCTTTGGTCGTTGCTCATCGCGGCTTAAATCTGAAGCAAACGCGAGTAGTGCACTGGCTATTGCGCCCATACCTTGTAAAGCACGGCCTACGGTAACCATTTGGATAGAGTCAGCTAATGCAGCAACTACAGAGCCAATAGCAAATACAACTAAGCCACCAACAATAACCTTTTTACGACCAATCTTATCGGATAATCGACCCATAGGTATTTGTAATACAGCTTGCGTTAAACCATACGCACCAATGGCAAAACCAATCCAAATAGGCGAAAAACCTTCAAGCGATTGTCCATAAATAGCCAATACAGGCATCAGCATAAACAAGCCGAGCATTCTAAATGCAAACACACTCGCTAGTGATACAGCGGCGCGTTTTTCTCGTGAATTAAGTGAAGATGCGGTCATTATCTGCGTGATCTTACTCTATGAAAAATTGAGGTTGGGATTCTACCATAAGCTTGGCAATAATTAATCGCCTATAAGTAAGGATTTTTCATTGATCAAGGATTAATATTGCTTCGTATTATGCGATACTGAGTAAATAATTTTGGCAATAAACGAGATAGCATGGAAAACATTGAAGTCCGAGGCGCCCGCACGCACAATTTAAAAGACATCAGCCTAACCATTCCACGTGATAAATTAATAGTTATTACTGGTCTATCTGGTTCGGGGAAGTCATCACTTGCATTTGATACACTTTATGCAGAAGGGCAACGCCGGTATGTTGAATCACTCTCTGCGTACGCAAGACAATTTTTATCGCTCATGGAAAAGCCTGATGTGGATCACATCGAAGGCCTCTCTCCTGCCATTTCTATTGAGCAAAAGTCAACGTCTCACAACCCGCGTTCAACCGTAGGTACTATTACCGAAATTTACGATTATTTACGACTTATGTTCGCCCGCGTTGGCGAACCACGATGTCCTACACATGATTTACCACTTGCTGCGCAAACCGTTAGCCAAATGGTAGATACTGTTTTGGCTCTACCTGAGGGTAGTAAATTAATGCTGCTTGCGCCAATAGTAAAAGAGCGTAAAGGTGAGCATGTTAAGTTATTAGAACAGCTATCTAGCCAAGGTTATATTCGCGCCCGTATAGACGGTGAAGTATGTGACTTGTCTGATCCACCAACACTTGAGCTTCATAAAAAACATACAATAGAAGTTGTTGTAGACAGATTTAAAGTAAAAGATGGCTTACAACAACGCTTAGCAGAATCATTCGAAACTGCACTTGAAATGTCTAATGGCGTTGCACATGTAGCATACATGGACGATAGCAGCGCTGAAGAAATTCTATTTTCAGCAAATTTTGCCTGCCCTACTTGTGGCTATGCAATGACTGAACTTGAGCCGCGTTTGTTTTCGTTTAATAACCCAGCTGGTGCTTGTCAAACCTGTGATGGCTTAGGTATACGCCAATATTTTGATCCTAATCGCGTAGTGCATAACCCAGAGTTAAGCCTTGCTGGCGGTGCAATTAAAGGCTGGGATAAACGCAGCTTTTATTACTATCAAATGCTGCAAGCGGTTGCAGATCATTACAATTTTGATTTAGACGTGCCTTATCAAGATTTAGACAGCGAATCGAAAAAAATTATTTTAGATGGCTCTGGTAGCACTAAAATTGCGTTTAATTACCGTAACGACCGTGGCGATTTGATTACGCGTAACCATGAGTTTGAAGGCGTTTTAAATAACATGAATCGCCGCTACCGCGAGACCGAGTCAAACTCTGTACGCGAAGAACTTGCTAAATACCAAACAAGCCAAGCGTGTCCTAGCTGTCATGGCTCACGCTTACGCGAAGAATCTCGAAATGTATTTATTGGACAAACCAACTTACCTGCAATCACATGCATGAGTATTGGTGAAGCCATGGAATTTTTTGAAGGTTTAGAGTTAACCGGACAAAAAGGCCAAATAGCTGAAAAAATATTAAAAGAAATTCGCGACCGCTTATCGTTTTTAATTAACGTTGGCCTAAATTATTTATCACTTGAACGTAGCGCCGATACATTATCAGGTGGTGAGGCTCAACGTATCCGCTTAGCCAGTCAAATTGGTGCCGGTCTTGTAGGTGTAATGTACGTACTAGATGAGCCATCTATTGGGCTGCATCAACGCGATAACGACCGCTTACTACAAACACTAATCCATTTACGCGACTTAGGTAACACCGTTATTGTGGTAGAGCACGATGAAGATGCAATTCGAGCCGCTGATCATATTATTGATATTGGTCCAGGTGCGGGTGTTCATGGTGGGCATATTATTGCACAAGGTACGCGCGACGATATTTTAGCAAGCAAAGAGTCTGTTACGGGCCAATTTTTATCAGGCGTACGTAAAATAGAAATACCAAAAGAGCGTCACCCAACGAACGACAAATGGCTAGAGCTATTTGGCGCAACGGGTAATAACCTTAAAAATGTGGATTTAAAAATCCCATTTGGTTTAATGACCTGTGTGACAGGTGTATCGGGCTCAGGTAAATCAACGCTAATAAACGATACTTTATTTAAACTTGCTCATACAGAGCTAAATGGCGCAACCACTGCCGAAGCGGCACCGTATAAATCAATTAGCGGTTTAGATCATTTTGATAAAGTGATCGATATTGATCAAAGCCCAATTGGTCGTACTCCTCGTTCAAATCCGGCAACCTACACAGGTATATTTACCGGCATTCGTGAATTATTTGCAGGTACACAAGAAGCGCGCTCACGTGGCTACAAAGTAGGTCGCTTTAGCTTTAACGTTAAAGGCGGACGCTGTGAAGCGTGCCAAGGTGACGGCTTAATTAAAGTTGAAATGCACTTTTTACCTGATGTGTATGTACCGTGTGATGTGTGTAAGAGCAAACGCTATAACCGTGAAACGCTCGAAGTCCAATACAAAGGTAAAAACATACACCAAGTACTTGAGATGACTGTTGAAGACGCGCATGAGTATTTTGACAAAATACCGGCTATTGCCCGCAAGCTTAAAACCCTAATGGACGTTGGTTTATCGTATGTCCGCTTAGGTCAAGCCGCTACCACGCTTTCAGGTGGTGAAGCTCAGCGTGTAAAACTTGCACGTGAGCTTTCTAAACGAGATACAGGTAAAACACTCTACATATTAGATGAGCCCACAACCGGCCTACACTTTGCTGATATTGAACAGCTGCTTGTTGTACTTCATCGCTTGCGCGATCACGGCAATACAATTGTCGTTATTGAGCACAACCTCGATGTTATTAAAACAGCAGATTGGGTTATTGATTTAGGACCTGAAGGCGGTGCTGGCGGTGGTGAAATACTCATTGCAGGTACGCCAGAAGAAGTAGCTGAGTGTGAGCATTCACATACTGGGCATTACTTAAAACCTCTATTAAATAAATAGAGGTTCGGTTGTTACAAATCAATCGGCACTAAAGTTATTTAACCCTAGAGATTACACTTAATTAAAAATGGCGAGAAGATTCACTTCTCGCTATTTTTTGGCTCTAATTTTTCTTTTATCAACATAATACCAATCCGCAATAATACTTAATCATTTTGCGGGGCTAAACGTGTCGCTACCTGTGTTAAAAAATTCTCATTTACGACTGCATGGATGCAGAAGGTAGAGCAATGCAGGAGCTATTGCCGAGAACAACTAAATAGCGAACTTTTTGCCTAGCTACCAACACGTTTTTCCATCCTCAAAATAGCTTATTTAATTAAGCGAATTGGTATAACAATCGAAAATGTTATTAAAGAAAAACAACACACTGCTGCAAATTTAACCTTGAAAGCTCAACAGACCCTAGTTATTCCAACTTATCTGTATTATTTGCATGTCTTTATATTTTGATTCTGTAAAGAAAATTTGATTGTTATCACTAATAAAAAATGCGATGGGTTTAAAATCCACGTGCACATCTTTTACTGTTTTATCTTCTAAATTAAGCCGAGCAACTCTTGAAATCGCATCAGAGTAGTAAAGGTAATTATCATTAATAGCAAAAAGTTGTGCTTGTCGCGCGTCTTTGGGTAATTCCCAACTCTGTTTATTTGATAGTTTAATTAACTGATTATTAGTAATTGCATAATTAGTACCGTCAGCGCCTGAAATTAATTTATTGGCTTTAACATCCTCTAATATAGTTGTGTCTCGCGTTAATAAATTAAACTGAGCAAATAGGTTTTCTGAACCACTTCGCTCTAAATAAATTATACTTTCATTATCTTTAGACCATACATAGTTTAGTATTTTTCGCCCTTTAAACTCAGCTATGGTATAGAGTTTGTTCGACATAACGTCAAAAAATGCAATATCGCTATTAACTCTTAATAAAACACGATCTTGCTTACTCGATACTCTTAGCCCGCCAATAGCAAAGGTAGATTTCCCTTCATAAGTAAAGTTACTAAGTTGCTTTGTAAGTCCATTTTGAGATAACCACAACTGACTGCTGCCAGAGCGCTCGGATACAAAAATATGCGCTGGCCCTTTCTCATTAATGACTTCTACAATGTGGTAGTCGTCTTCATCACTTTTGTAGAGTGCTTCATACTCAGAAACATCGCTAAAAAGATTAGTCGCTTTAATTAACGAAAATGCTTGTGTTTTATTTGCTGAGTAAAAGAGGCTATTAGCAGATTGAACTGCAATATAATAAGGTGAAATTGCTGGGGTAACCGTTAGTGTGCGTTTAATAATATTATTTTCATCAAACACAATGGTTGAAAGGTCAGAGTCTTCAAAAACAATCACGCCTTTATCGTCTGCAAGCCAGTCAAACGCGAAGCTAATTATACTTTTGTTTGCTTTAAATAACCGCTTAGTCTCACGCGTAGAAAAGTCGTAGCTGAACACCGAAAAAGGCTGACCTTTTTGACTAAGTATATATGCTATTTTATTACCTGAAGAAGATAAGCGCGGCATTATTACGCCATACATTACACCTGGTGGTGGAATAACAATGGACTCTTTTAGTAACTCTAAATCAAATTTATATAAACCTGAGCCATCTTGCTCATTTTTATATTCAGTGTAATAAATATATTCACTATTTTCGTCTACTTGTGCGTAGCCGGTGTATCTAAGGTCACACTTTTTAATTAATGTAGCCTCACCAACAATAGGAAACTGGCTTAAATCAACCAGTACCATTTCGCACTGCTGTTGTTTTAAGTTTGTAGCTTGTATAAGCACTGCGTGCTGATTTAACTGCCACGATAAAATAGATACTTGAAAGCCAGGATAGGTAATTTCAACCTCCCTTTGATCAGATAGTCGCTTTACAAATGCATGCATTATGTCATTTTCAGGTTCAACATTTGTATAAGCTAAATATTGTTTATCTGAGGACATCTCAGGGTGAACCTCACTGCCTATATTCCACGTGCTTGCTACTTTATTAACCGTGATCTGTTTAATCTTTTCACTAGAAGGTGCATTAATAAAAAACAACCCAAACCATACTAAAGAGCACAGGCAAATAATGACGAGTAAAGAATAAATCAAAAACTTTTTACTGTTCTTTTTTTGAACTGGTTGAGAAGTAGTTGCAGTAGCTATCTCTTCATTTTTGGCAGAAATACCTGGTGAGTCAGGCAGAATGTTTGCAGGCTCTTTCAAAATGTTTGCTTGCGTTAAACGCTCAGGTATTACTGTTAGGCTATATCCTTTACGGTAATGCGTTTTTAAAAGCGGCGCTTTTTCAATTGGATGGGCAAGCTGCTTTCTTAACTCTGAGATTGCACGGTTAATCGCATTATCATCAACAAAGCTCTGTTGCCACACACTCTCAATAAGCTCTTGGCGGGAAACAATTTGTTGAGGCTTGTCTATAAAGTGAAGTAATAGCTTTACTAAAAGTGGATCTAATTCCCTTTCTAAATGGTTTGAAGTAATCACACAGCGATTACTAATAAATTGCCAAGGTCCGATTTGATAATTCATAGTCTTTACGTATTTTTATTTTTATAAACCGTATCACATCTACACTTTCTTTTATAGAAAAAGCATTTTAAACCTTATATTAGCATTATAAGGTTTAAGGCTAACCCTCTAAATTAAAACAATTATTTAATTTAAAAACCTTATCTATTAATTGCTCATAACTAGATAAGCGACTCTCAATAAATTCAGCGATATTCTTTAAACCGTCATCAACAAGCAGCTTAGTAAAAAAACATTTGTGATTCTAAATTGGCTGCAATTAAAAATATAAAAGGTTTAATTATGAATAGCACAATGAAAAAAGTACTACCGGCTTTACTACTAGCAACTGCTTTTAATACAACTTCAGTTATTGCAGCTGACGCTAAACAACACACCGTTCAAAGTAATTTTAATCAATGCATAATTGGTGAAAGCGTAGAGGCGATTAACCCAGCTAATAAAAAGCAGCAAGAAACAAACAACATAGACGCCACTGAGTCTTTAAAAAGTAATGTTGATACACAAACGTTACTTTCTTCGATAGATGAAAAAATATCAGCTGAGCTTGACTCTTCAATGAGCAAAATAAACTCGCAAATTGATAAAAACCTTTCAAAGGTAACATCCTCAATCACTGCATATTTCAGCACTGTGTTATCGAACTAAAAACAATAAAATTAAAAGTTACATAAAGGAATTATCATGAAAAAATTCACAAAAAAATTAGTACCTGCCAGCGTATTACTTAGTTGTAGTCTTTTAGCAAATACAGCACAGGCCCAAAGCTCTGTATGGCAAGTAAGCAATGGTAATGACTCACTATTTATTGGCGGTACAGTTCACATACTACCTAAAGCTGAAATGCCACTACCCGCTGAGTTTAACCATGCTTATGAACAAGCGGATACAATTATTTTAGAAGCACAGTTACCTGACCCAGCCGACACCAATGCACAAATGCAAATGTTAGGCGCACTATCGTATACAAATAACGAAACGTTAAGTCAAAAACTTGAACCCGAGATTAAGGCATCACTTGAAAATAAGCTTAGCGAGTTTGGCGCTAACCTCGCTAAGTTAGATGGTTTTCGCCCTGCTATGGTTGGTATTGTTTTAATGTCGATGGAGCTTCAAAAGCAAAATTTAATGGGTGAAGGGGTTGATGCTTACTTTACTAAAAAAGCGACTGAAGATAACAAAACGAAAAATTACTTAGAAACAATCGAATTTCAGTTAGAGCTTTTTAAAACAATGGGTCAAGGCAACGAAAACGATTTCATTAAACGTAACTTAGCCGAGCTTCACAACTATGGCGATATGTTTAAAGGACTTTTAGCTGCCTGGCGCAAAGGTGATACAGACACCCTAAATAAAGTAGCACTTGAAGATATGCAGCAAAATGATCCGAATAGCTACAAACAAATCATTACAGATAGAAATAATGATTGGTTACCAAAAGTAGAAGCCATGTTTAACAACGACAAAAATGAGTTTGTACTTGTTGGAGTTGCCCATCTTGCAGGACAAGATAGTTTACTTACCTTACTTGAAAATAAGGGCTATAAAGTTTCTTTAGTTGATATTAATAGCACGGCAGATATAAAAGTAAGAGGGGCTGAATAATGGATAAAACAGACAAACTAGCTATATCGCTACTGTTTCTATTTGGGTCCATCATGTTGATATGTGCTATATAAAAAATGCCGCTAACAAGCGGCATTTTTTTATTTTAATAAACTTACCCGCGAGGAATAAAACCAAGCGCATCGTATACCGATTTCAATGTTTTCTCAGCGCGTACACTTGCTTTTTCAGCACCTGACTTCATTATGCCATCAAGTAGGTTTTGATCTTCTCTGATCTCTTTAAAGCGTGCTTGAATTGGCTCAATCATATTTACAACTGCATCTGCTGTATCTTTCTTTAAATGGCCATACATTTTATCTTCATACTCAGGAACTAGGTCTTCAATTGAGCGCTTAGTTACAACACTCAATAAAGTAAGCAAGTTTGATACGCCAGGCTTTTCTGTGCGATCAAAATAAATACGTGCTTGTTCATCTGAATCAGTTACTGCTTTTTTAAGCTTTTTCACAATTTGCTTAGGCTCATCTAATAACATGATGTAACCATTTGGGTTTTCGTCAGACTTAGACATTTTTTTAAGTGGATCTTGCAAGCTCATTACGCGTGCACCAAACTCAGGGATGTACGGCTCTGGTAATTTAAATACGTCGCCATATAAATTATTAAAGCGTGTGGCTATATCGCGAGTCAGCTCTAAGTGTTGCTTTTGATCATCCCCTACTGGTACTTGATCAGCTTGGTATAATAAAATATCTGCAGCTTGCAATACCGGATATGAAAATAAGCCCACGTTTACGTTATTTGCGTGCTTAGATGACTTGTCTTTAAACTGAGTCATTCGATTAAGCTCACCCATTTGCGCGTAACAATTTAATACCCACGCTAATTGTGCATGCTCAGGTACTTGCGATTGTACAAATAACGCAGATTTTTCAGGATCAATGCCACATGCCGCATAAAGAGCAATACCATCTAACACTCGAGAGCGCAGTAATTCAGGCTCTTGGCGAACCGTAATAGCGTGTAAGTCTACTAACATAAAGAAACTTTCGTGGTCTTCCTGTAACTTTAGCCACTGGTTAATAGCGCCAACATAGTTGCCTATTGTCATACCACCGGTTGGCTGAATGCCGCTTAAAACTACTGGTTTACTCATGATTTTCCTTTATTTTGCTTAATGAATAATATTTAACGCTGCGTTAGAACAGGTATTATATCTAAGAAGTTATCGCATAGGTACTGCGGATTATAATCCTCAAGACTTTCACCTTGGTTATAGCCATAACTAAGTGCAATTACGTCTATATTAGCGGCTTTAGCTGCAAGTATATCGCTTTTAGAATCACCTATCATTATTGCTTTATTAGGCTCCGCATTTAGTTTTTTGCAGGCAAATAGCAATGGTTCTGGCGATGGTTTTTTTGCCATGTCGTCACCGCATACAACCACATCAAAATGACTCGTTAGTGCCAATTTTTCGAGTAGTTTCTCTGTAAAAATTCGAGACTTATTAGTGATTAATGCTTTAGGCATACCGCGAAGTGCTGCAAGCCCTGTTTCTACATGTTGGTACAAAACACTATACTCACCAACTTGCTGTTCATAATACTTATAGAACTGTAATATTGCTTTGCCACTAAGTGACTCATCTAAATTTTCACTCACTTGCATATCGCCACTCAAAGCGCGTTTTACAAGGACTTCAACACCATTACCAACCCAACTTTCAACCAAGCGTTGACTAACAATAGGAAAAGCAAAATCGCTCAAGGTTAAATTAATAGCGATATACAAGTCGTAAACGCTATCAACCAAAGTACCATCTAAATCAAATAAGGCGACATCGTACTTCATTACTTAACACTTCCAAGCTGCTCACGCATTTGATCAATCACCACTTTGTAATCTGGTTGATTAAAAATAGCTGAGCCTGCAACAAACATATCAGCACCCGCTCGAGCCGCTGCTGCAATATTATCGACTTTAATACCACCATCAACCTCTAAGCGAATATCTCGGCCTGATTCAATAATACGCTGTTTTGCTTGGCGTAATTTTTCAAGCGTATGAGGGATAAAGCTTTGCCCGCCAAACCCAGGATTTACCGACATTAGTAAAATAGTATCTAGCTTATCAATAACATGGTCTAAATAACTTAGGCTTGTTGCTGGGTTAAACACTAAGCCTGCTTTACAACCGTGATCTTTAATTAACTGTATTGTACGATCGACGTGCTCGCTGGCTTCAGGATGAAAAGTAATAATAGAAGCACCAGCCTCAGCAAATAAAGGTATTATGCTATCTACAGGCTTAACCATTAAATGTACGTCGATAGGTGCTGTAATACCGTAATCTCTTAGTGCTTTACACACCATAGGACCAATTGTGAGATTAGGTACATAGTGATTATCCATTACATCAAAGTGAACCACATCAGCACCCGCTTCGAGAACTTTATCAACATCTTCGCCTAGCTTTGCAAAATCAGCAGACAAAATAGAAGGGGCTATTAAATATTTTTGCTCTGGGTTAAACATGATTAACTCCATCAATAAATAGTGTATTGCGTTAATGTAACTTAATTGAAGATGTTACCCAAGTAATATGGCGTAATAGCCCCCATTTTAGGTAACTTTAAGTTTGATATTTAACCAGTATTTGCTATGATTAAAAAAGTAACAAATTATTGGATTTCATCATGCGTGCTTTTAAAATTGGGATATTAATTGCGTCGGCATTACTGCTTATCGGGGCGTTTAGTTTTGGTTCAAGCTCTGAGCAAGAATTAAGCTCAGTGAGTAATTGTCATAATAAACAAGTGGTAAGTGCTCAAAACACTTTAACTGCGTGTATTAAAGCTGAAGAAGAGTCATCATGGTTTTCGTGGTTAACTGGCGATAGCCGTAGTGCTCAGTTTCATTACCTTGATTTACTGGAACTACTTACTAGTTCTGAAGATTCTAAAAACGCTCCTTCTTTAAAACCTTTATTTTAAATAATGCTACAATTTTTTAGCGCGTTGCAAAGTGTGCTAGCTGCATTTTTTGGTGTTCAGTCTGAAAATAAACGCCAAGTCGATTTTAAACAACACTCCCCTTTATCCATCATTTTAATTGCGATTGTACTATTTGTTGCTTTTGTTATCGCAATTTACGCAGTGGTTGCTTGGGTGCTAAATACATAGCCATCAACTCGTCAACTTTATTTCTAGAGCCACCTTTGGGGCTAATAGTGCGCTTTACTTGAATTTGTTCAAGCGATGCTTGGCTATAAATTTTACGCGTCCACACGGTATCGTGGTTTGAAATAAGCACAGGTGTGTTATTTTCAAATGCGGCTTGTTCTGCCAAATTAGCTAAGTTCGCCTGATCATCTAAATTAAACCCCCCTTTTGCGTAAGACGTAAAAGAAGCCGTTTTACTTAATGGTACATAAGGTGGGTCGCAATAAATAACAGCATTGTTAGGCACTAACTTAAAAACGTCATCGTAATCTAAACAAGTGAACGTTGCTTTTTGTGCTTTTTCAGCAAAAAAATACATTTCTTTTTCAGGAAAGTAAGGCTTTTTATACTTACCAAAAGGCACATTAAAAATGCCTTTTAAATTATACCTACACAGTCCGTTGTAACCATGGCGGTTCATGTATAAAAACAAGATTGAACGTTCGTATACATCACGGCTTTGATTAAACTGCACACGATATTCGTAATACGCATCTGCGTGATTATTCAAATCAACAAATAGCTTTTTAGCGTCGCTAATAAGCTCATCTGGAGAGCTTTTAAGCTCTTTATATAAGTTAATTAAGTCTGCATTGATATCGTTGAGGATATAGTGCTTAAAGTCACTATTTAAAAACACAGAGCCTGCACCAACAAAAGGTTCAACCAAAGTATCAGCATGCTTGCTAGCTTGGTTTAATCGCGCATTAATGTTTTCAACTAGGCTGTATTTTCCGCCGGCCCATTTAAGGAAGGCTCTACTTTTTTGCTGCATTGGCTCTTTACTTCAATCTGGTGTTGCGCGATTTTACACTAAAGCAGTGTGTTTTACTGATCAACGACTGCTATTTCTTGCTTTATTTTACTAATTTTTTTATAGAAAGGTTTATTTTTTCTAACCCCAGGGGGTAAAGTACCCATTGCTGATTTTGCCTCGTTTATACTCTCAAAGCTGCCAAATGTGACAACCCACCATATTTGATTATTTCGCTTCGTTTGGTAAGTATGAGTTTGCTGCTGTAGATTGAATTGAGCAATGAAATTATCGCGAACTTCCTGCTGAGTTACCGCTAATAATTGAATAACACTATTTGTATCTGCTTGCTGCATGTACCAAATATTATCTTGGCTGATCTGAGTTTGCTCTGCTGTATTTACTTTCTCTACTTTTAGAGCTTTAGATACAACGTCACCTGCTTCACTGCTTTTGTTTTTAGCGCTATTATCAATAGCATTGTCTAATACCTTAACGGTATTTGCAGGTTCAGTAAGACTTTGCATGATAGCAGGCACATCATTAATGTGTACGCTCTTTGGCTCAATATCTGGCTCAACTACTTCAGGGTCATTTAACGTAACTACTAAGTCATTTTGCTTTATAACCGGCTCACTTACTTGCTCTACAGATATTGCTGTATTTAGGACTTGTGCTTCTTCCTGCTGATAATATTGTTGCCACCACTGCGTCATATCAGACTTATAAAGCAGACCAATAATTAAAAGCATAATTAACAACATCAAAATCAATAAGTGCAATCGCCAAGATACTTTATCTTTAACGATAATATCGGCTATGTGCTCGCTAGGTTGCCAAGCAAGCAATAAACTGGGGTTACCATGAGCCTCAGCTAAAAAAGTACTAAAAACAGGGTCTTCATCATAAGGCAAATCAGTAAAGTACCACTGCAATAACATCTTGCTTTCTCGAAGCGTCAGTGGCTCCAAGTAAATTTCGACAGCGTCATTTAAAGCAAGTTTAGACTGTGATGCAATTATGATATATAACGTATTAGGGCTATTTTTAGAAAGTAACTCAAGCTCAATTAGTATCTCTTCAGATAATTGCCTACCGCCATCAAGCACCCATAAACAAGGTCCACACTGCTGTTGCTCAAGTAGCTGGTAATAATTTTCAGGTAAACTTAAATTATGATCAACCAAAGGGGAATTAAAGCTTTGCTCTAATAAATCGCTCATTAGCTGAGCGTCAGTCATTTGTGCACTTACTTGCACAAACGCTTTATTAAAGTCATTGTATTTATCTGTAATGAAGGTTTCGAGCATATAACTTTTACCAAGCCCAGATGTGCCAAGTAAAACTATTAAATTTTGTCCGTACTCAAATTGCAGTGCGATTCTATCCACCAAAGCCGCACGGCTTGGTAAAATTTGTGACTGCATTTACTGCTCGATTAAGTCTCTAACCTGGTCATCAGAAACATCATCAACTAATGCACACTGGCCAAATTGGGTAGGTAGAATAAAGCGTATAGTGCCTCTTTTATTCTTTTTGTCTTTACGCATATGCGTTAGGAACTGCTCGCTAGTCATTTGCTTTGGAATTTCTGTTGGTAAATTATATAGCTCAAGCAGCTTAATAATTCGATCAACTTCACTTGCGCTTAAATCTTGGCGTGTCTTGGCAAGTTTAGCTGCTAATACCATGCCTGTTGCAACAGCTTCGCCATGAAGCCAAACGCCGTAGCCCATTTCTGCCTCAATTGCATGGGCAAATGTATGACCTAAGTTTAATAAAGCACGTAAACCATGTTCTTTTTCATCTTGCGCAACTATAAGTGCTTTTATTTCACAACATCTAAAAATAATATGCTGTAAACATGTTTCATCTAGTTGCTGCAAATTAGCTACGTTTCGCTCTAAGTATGCAAATAATTCGGTATCGTAAATCAGACCATACTTAATTACTTCAGCCATACCTGCTGCAAACTCTCTTGCTGGTAAGGTGTGTAATGTTTGTGTATCAATAAAAACCGCTTGAGGCTGATAAAATGCCCCTATCATATTTTTACCTAAAGGATGATTTACTGCCGTTTTACCACCTACCGATGAGTCAACCTGTGAAAGCACTGTCGTTGGTATTTGAATAAATGGTACGCCGCGCTGATAACACGCCGCTACAAAACCAGTTAGATCACCTATAACACCGCCACCTAACGCAATTAAGCACGTATCTCGGCCACAGTTATTTTGGAGTAAAAATGCTGATATTTTTTCAAACCATTCAAGTGATTTATATTGTTCACCGTCAGGAATAATAAAAGATAGCGGATTTTGATCTGCTAATGAGTCAAGTAACGCTTGTAAATATAAAGGCGCTATTGTGTCATTAGTAATGATGATAGGCCGACAATCACCAATGTGGTGAACCAGGCGGCCATTATCTTGAAGTGCAGATTGCCCAATATAAATAGGATAACTTCGCTCGTCCAAATTAACTGTTAATTTAAGCATGCTTAGTTATTTCCTTATTATTGGTTTTTAAAAATCTAATTTCTCGATGATTTGGTTAGCAACAACTTTAGCGCTTTGCTCATCGGTACGTACAACAAAATCGGCAACTTCTTTGTATAGGGGCTCGCGTTCTTCTGCTAAGCGCTCTAGTACGTTACGAGGTGCTTCTTCAGTTTGCAGTAATGGGCGACGCTTGTCGCGTTGCGTGCGTGCAACTTGCTTTTCTATAGGTGTCTCTAGGTATACAACGATACCTCGAGCCGAAAGCTTGTTTCGAACTTCTTTGCTCATTACTGAACCACCACCGGTAGCAAGTACAATACCTTGCATCTCGGTTAAATCGCCAATAACAGACTCTTCTCGAAGTCTAAAGCCTTCTTCACCTTCAAGATCGAATACCCATGCAATATCTGCACCTGTGCGGCGTTCGATTTCTTGATCAGAATCAACAAATTCAAGGTGTAATTGGTCAGCGATGTGACGACCAATCGTGCTTTTGCCAGCCCCCATGGGGCCAACTAGAAATATATTACGTTTCTCAGCCATATCTTTTAGTACAAACAAACTCTAAAATTTGAAATAAAACCCCGCCTAACGACCTGGCCCCAAAATTAAGGAGGGGATTATCTCAGTAATTGCAGGGGTATTTCAAGTCAATTAGAATAAAAAGCCATATAACGAGCAATTAATCTAAATAATCACCCGTTGGTTAACATAAAACCACTGTATTTTAATCAATTTGTATTTTCGGTGTCACGAAAATAAGTAATTCACGCTTTTCATTAAACTCACTTGTGGTTTTAAATAGTCTTCCTACGTAAGGAATGTCACCTAAAATTGGCACTTTACTCGTAGTATTAATGATCTGCTGTTGGAAAATACCACCGAGTACTACGGTTTGGCCATTCTCGACTAACACTTGTGTTTGAATTTCTTGAGTATCAATAGACACCGCTTCACCTGTACCTGTTTGTACAGTATCACCACGTGTATCTTGAGTAATAATTAAATCTAGAATTACTTTATTATCAGGTGTGATATGAGGTGTAACTTCTAAGCTCAGTACCGCTTTTTTAAAGCTTACGGTAGTAGCACCACTTGAAGCTGACTCAGTATAAGGAATTTCAGTACCTTGCTCTATTCGGGCTTTTTGCTGATTAGCCGCTATGATACGTGGACTAGCAATAATCTCGCCTTTATTCTCTTCCTCAAGCGCACTTAGTTCTAAATCAATCAGCGTACCGTTAGCCAGTTTTGCTATGTGTAAGCCAATGCTAGCCGCAGGGTTAGTGATAGGTAAATTTACATTTAATCGGTCTGAAATACTTGGTGCATTTGAAGTAGATGTCGCATTATAAATACCTTCTGCGCCTTCAAGAGAGCCTGAAATACCAACACTACTGCCTTGGTCACTAAAGCCCCAACGTACGCCTAAGTCTTCGGTAACGTTATCGCGTACCGTTACCATTCGAGATTCTATTACAACCTGCTGCACTGGAATATCGAGCGTTTCAATCATGCGACGAATATTTTCTATACTCTTAACAGTATCTTTTACTAACAAAGTATTTGTACGTTGATCAACAGATACACTACCACGGGCAGTTATAATACTGTTTGTATCTGTTTTTAATAAGTCAGCAAAATTTTCGGCTTTAGCATAGTTTAATCGGATGTATTCACTATATAGAGGCTCTAAGTCTTCAACTTGCTGTTTAGCTTTTAAATCTTTGGCTTCACGTGCTGCAAGTTCTTCTGCAGGCGCTACCATTAATATAGAGCCATCCATGCGCTTATCTAGCCCTTTAATACGTAGTACTACGTCAAGCGCTTGATCCCACGGTACACCATCTAGGCGCAGCGTTATATTGCCCGTTACTGAATCACTGGTTACTAAGTTAAAGTCGTTGTAACCCGCGATAATTTGCAGTGCTGCACGCACAGAGATATCTTGAAAATTTAAGGTCATAGGGCGACCTTGATACTCAACCCCACCATCTAAGTACGCATTTTGCGTTTCATCTTTTTCTACTGTCAACGTTAAAATATTATCTATTTGCTGATACGTAAACGTGAACTGAGCATTAGGTTCGATAACAACACGACTTAAACCATCTTCTTTAAAAGTCTCGATATTACTTACAACAGTTCCAAAATCTAATACATCTAATTCATAAAGTAGATCGTCTAAAATATCGGTGTGATGAAAGTCAGCGTAAATTTTCCCGCCACTTTCATGGACTTCAATTGCAGCTTGAGTGTCTTGTAAAAATACAAGTACTTTTGCTTCACCCTTCTCACCACGTCTAAAATCAATTGACTGGATACGGTTAATGTAATTTCCACTTACATCACCTGAGTCCATCACTACATCTTCATTTTCAGATTCTGTAAGAGGGTTATCAGAGACACGTATCGATACTAAATTGTTATGAACTTCAGTCTCATAAATTTTTAATCTATCTAAGTTTACCGTTACCTTTAAACCACTGTTAGTTAAAACATTAGTAACACTGCTAATTCCAGCTTGATTAACTTCAACATCATTTAAACCAACTTCTAACTCTGCAGTATCAAAAAACATTTCGATTCGGGCTGGGCTATTAAACACTTGAACTTTTGGTTCAAAGGTTAACTCTTCATCAAAAACAAGCTGTAATTCAGTTTCGCCTTTAAGTAATGGATTATAACGAACATCATAAAGCAATGGCCCAGCTATGGCTGAGTTTACAGTGACTAAAGCAACAGCAGCCAGTAATGTCCGTGAAATACGATGAAGCCAAAGTACATCCTTATGCATCCTATTTTTACCTTTTTTATTATTAATTTGCGCCATCTGTTGCCGCCTCTAACATTTCTAATTTCGTCAGGCGCTCTTTCCAACAGCCAGACCCATCAGGGATTAATTCCACTAATTCTATATAGTCGTTGCTTACTCTTTTTACTTTGCCATCATAACTTCCAAGATAATTCCCTACCGTTACGCGGTGCAAAGTGTCATCTGTTGCTGTTATTAATGCCCATATTTGTCCACTAGAGCCAATTGTGCCTTTCATTGCTAAGTTATCTAGCGGGTATTTTTCTAACGGTTCGCGGCGACGCTCTTGATCTGGGTGCAAACAGTTTTTTACTTGCGTTAATTTATTTTGGATTATCTCAGGCTGAGGTGCTACAAACGGACTACGTAGCTGGCCAGCGCTATACTCAAATATTTCAAACTTTGTCAGCTCAGGAATCGACTCAACCCTTGGTGTGGTGCTTGCTTTTACCTGATCAATAAACTCTTTTTGCTCAGAAGTGTCATCATTACAACCAGCTAAAAAAAACGCTATAGCTAAAGGTACTACGCGAAGGAGTTTCATTTTTTAACCCCTTCTTCATAACGATATGTTTTTGCAACAACGCTGAATGTTAACTGTTTATCGCCCGATGATAAAATAGAAAAGTCATGTAAGCTTACAATTCGGGGTAACTGGGCCACTTTACCTACAAACTCACCAAACTCATGGTAGCTACCTATTACTTCGATTTTAATCGGCAGCTCGGTATAAAATTCTTTCTCAACTTCTGGCAGCCAACCTATTTTTAAAAAAGTCAGACCACTCGTTGTCCCAACATATGATAAATCATCAAGTAAACCAGGAGTTTCGTTCGAAGTGGGTAGACGCTTTAATAGCTGTGAAAACTTATCTTCCATTTCAATCATTTGTTGACGATATATTTCAAGCTTGCTCGCTACTGCATACTTAGTTCGATAAGTTGTTCGTAGTTCAACTTCTTTTGCCACGGCACTATGGTAGCTGTCAATTTCATCAGAAACTAATAGGCTATAACTAAAAAACAATACAAGGCCCGCAACAAATGTGCAGCAAATTGCTTTAACAGCAATTGGCCAATCACCAATGTTATCAAGCTCTATTTCATTCCAATCAATTTCACTCAGTGCTTTAAAATCAAGGTTCATCGCTAACCTCACCAATTTTATCAAATGGTTTTACATAAAATTCCATATTAAAATCACTAAGTAAACGCGAAGATTGGTCGCCTGCAACAATGCCCTGCATTGAAGGATTCTCTAGTAAATATGAGCTTTGTACTTGGCGGAGCATTGTTGATAGGCGGTTATTAGATTCACTACGTCCTAAAACATGTATTTGGCTGCCTTTGCGCTCCAATTTTGTTAAATAAACACCGCCAGGTACTATTTTGGCAACTTCATCCATTATTTGCGTACCCAAATTACGGCTGCTTTGCAATTCTTCAATGAGCCTCATACGCTGTTGTAAATTTTCCTTTCTTTTATCTAAGCTTCGTATTTCACTTATTTTTTTATCTAGCATGCTAATTTCTGAGCTTAAATAATTATTCTTTAAGTTTTGACCGTCTTTTAAAGCACTATAAAAAGAGCTTAATAAATACATACTTGCAAAACAAAGTATAACGACACCAACAAGTATAGTTACAAATTTCTTTTTCGATTCTTCGCGTTGTGATTCACGCCAAGGCAGTAGATTTATATGTGGCATGTTGAAAAACTCCTTAATGCCAACCCTGTTGCAATTGCAAACTGCGTTTTGTGACGCTGCATTATATTACGGTCTACCTTTGGGGAAATTTCCATATTTACAAAAGGCTCTGCAACAACTGAGTGGATACCGAGTTCTTCAATAAGCAATCGGTCGATACCTTTTATCATCGATGTACCGCCCGTTAATACAATATAATCTATTTGCTCTTTACCGCTGGTTGTTAAAAACATTTGCACAGCTCTGCGAACTTGTTGAAGTAACGAAGTTTGAAAAGGGGCTAATACTTCAAAGGTATAGTTTGGCGGTAAATCACCTGATGTTTTGCCTATTTCGGCTTCATCAAAGCCTTTATTATAATAAGCAACAATACTATTTGTATATTGATCGCCACCAAAAACTTGGTCACGGGTATAAATGGTTTCCCCAGCTTGCACAACACTCACAAGCATTAAAACTGCGCCAATATCGACCACAGCCACACACTTATTAAATGCATCGCTAGGTAATTGTTGATAGTAAACGTCCATAGCACGGCTCAATGCGTAGCTTTCTACATCTACTATTTTGGCTTCTAAATTTGCGGCTTCTAAAGCGCCCACCCGTGCTTCAACACTCTCAGTACGAGCAGCCGAAAGCAAAACATTCATTTTGCTAGGATCGGCCTCATTCGTCGAAAGCTTCTCAAAATCGAGGCTCACTTCATCAAGTGGGTAAGGGATTAAACTATCAGCTTCAATTTCAATTTGCGATTCAAGTTCAGCATCTGTTAACGATACATCCATGAAGATCACTTTTGTAATAACTGTTTGGCCAGAAACAGCCACTGCAGCAGATTTTAACGACTTCGGTAATTTTTTTCTTAATTTTGTAATAACGTTACCAATCGCTTCAATATCTTGGATTGTGCGCTCACTCATCGCACCTTTTGGCATCGGCTCAATTGCAAGTGCTTCTAGTCGAAATCCAGTTTCAATTTCACGTAAAAGCACCGCTTTGATAGAGTGCGATCCAATATCAATTCCTACCATCATCGGGGACGGTTTTTGAAATAGTTGACTTAGCATGTTTCAACTTGGCCTTTGTTTTAATAATAAACAAGTTATAATTTTTATCTGAAAAAATATTATTCATTTTTTAATCAATATATACTAGCAGTCAAAACCCGCAATTGGGAGTCCATTTAGGGAAATATAAGTGATTTTATTAAAACGAACTTTACAATTTTTTATCATTTGTGTGTTAATTGGTCTGATCACTTTGGTCAGTCTTTATTACTACGTTAAACCTGATATCCCCAGTGTGCAAGTTTTAAAAGACGTGCAATTACAAACTCCTATGCAAGTATTCACAAAAGATGGGCTTTTAATCAATCAATTTGGTGAAAAGCGTCGTATTCCAGTGACTATTGATGAAATTCCTCAAACACTCATTAATGCATTTTTAGCGACAGAAGATAATCGATTTTACGATCATATAGGCATAGATCCTATAGGTATTGTACGTTCGGCTATTGTTCTTATATCTACCGGCGAGAAAAAACAAGGCGCAAGTACTATTACTATGCAGCTTGCTCGTAATTTCTTTTTAACTCGCGAAAAAGCATATATTCGTAAAGTTAAAGAAATATTTATAGCGCTACATATTGAAGGTGTATTAACAAAAGACGAAATTTTAGAGCTTTACCTTAATAAAATAGAATTAGGTAATCGCGCTTTTGGTATTGGTGCTGCAGCACAAGTTTATTACGGTAAGGAGTTAAAAGATTTAACACTTGCACAAATGGCGATGATTGCAGGTTTACCGAAGGCCCCTTCAGCTTTAAACCCAATTCGTAACCCAACGCGTGCAAAAGCACGCCGAAATGTTGTTTTAGGGCGCTTATTAACTGAAAATTATATTACTCAAGAAGAATATAACGAAGCAACGAGCCAACCTATCACCGCTTATTTTCATGGTGCTGAAATAAATTTATACGCCCCGTATATTTCTGAAATGGTGCGCGCTGAAATGGTCTCGCGTTATGGAATAGATAAAGCTTACAACTCAGGTTTTAAAATTTTCACCTCGGTAGAGTCTAAAGTTCAAAAAGCAGCGCAAAACGCACTTGTAAACAACTTACATAATTATGATATGCGCCATGGTTTTAGAGGACCAACAGATGTTTTATGGGACCCTGAAACACAACCTGCTTTAACTGAGCAACAAATACTCAATAAATTACAGAGCGTAAATGAGTTGGGTACTTTGAAAGCAGCAGCCGTGCTTAGTGTTAATGATAAAACAGCGTCGGTATTACTTAAAAGTGGCGAGCGCACAACTCTTACTTGGGATAACTTAAAATGGGCGCGTAAATATATTACTCGTTACCGCCAAAGTTTTGCTCCAAAAGCAGCTACAGATATTTTAACGCCAGGAATGCAAATATGGGTGCGTAAAAATGAAGATGACAGCTACTTACTAAGCCAAATACCAGAAGCATCAAGTGCTATTGTGTCACTCGACCCACAAGATGGAAGAATTAAAGCTATTGTAGGTGGTTACAGCTTTGAGCAAAGTCAATATAACCGAGCGGTACAAGCAAAGCGTCAAGTAGGTTCTAATATAAAACCTTTTATATATTCAGCAGCACTTGAAAAAGGTTACACGCTTGCGTCTATATTAAACGATGCTCCTATAAACCAATGGGATAAAAGCCAAGGCGTAGCATGGCGTCCTAAAAACAGCCCTGCTGTATATAATGGTCCGATAAGAATTCGCCGTGCCTTAGCACAGTCTAAAAACGTTATTTCGGTGCGCTTACTACGCGGCGTTGGATTACAACGTACAGCTGATCATTTATTAAAGTTTGGCTTTAAAGATTCAGACATTAATCGCAGTGAATCACTAGCACTGGGTAGTGCTTCCATTACTCCACTTGAACTTGCCCGTGGCATGAGTGCATTTGCCAATGGTGGCCACTTAATTGAACCTTACTTTATTTCAGAAATTCAAGATGCTTACGGTAATGTATTGTTCAAAGCAAACCCTGCCCTTGCCTGTGACGAAGAGTCTTTACCAACACATAATGAATTCTCACTTCATAATAGTAGTGATGAAGTGGAGCCAACAAAAAAATGTGCACCGAGAATTATTTCTAAGCAGAATGCTTTTTTAATTGCTGATGCAATGCACAGTGGTATTTGGGGCGGCGGTAGTTGGGCCCATAAAACGGGTTGGAGTGGTACAGGTTGGCGCGCACAAGCCTTAGAACGTCGTGATCTTTCGGGTAAAACAGGTACAACTAACGATTCTGTAGACACCTGGTTTAGTGGTTTTAACAGTAAAGTAATGACTTCTGTGTGGGTGGGCTTTGATAACCCAGGTAACGCTCTTGGTCGTTCTACGTACAATAACAACTTAGATAGCAGCCAAATATCTGGTGCTGAATCGGGGGCTAAAACAGCACAGCCTGCATGGATTGAATTTATGAAAGCCGTACTTGAGGGAACACCTGAAGCGCCAATTGAGCCACCTGAGGGGCTTGTTTCGATTCGTATTGATTTAGCCACTGGTTTGCTAAGTCACAAAAATGACTACACCAGCCGCTTTGAATACTTCGAAAAAGGCACTGCACCGACAAAGTATGTGCTATCTCAGCCAAACGATATATTTGAAGAAGACACAAAAACCGAAGAAGAGCTATTTTAATAATATCTATGTAATACAAAAACGGCAGCTTATTTAAGCTGCCGTTTAAATTTAAATAATGGCTTATTTTAAGTTTTGAACAAGCCAATATAAGTCAGAGTGTACACCCGCAGCGGTTACTTCTTTCCCAGCCCCAGGCCCCTGAATCACAAGCGCGTTATCACTATACCATTTGCTATTAATTACAAAAATATTATCGCCAGGTGTAAGGTTTGCTAACGCATTCCCATTGGGCACATACGTAACTCCTACTTTAGCGATAACTTCAGTTTTTGTTATATCTAATAGGCCTGTGTATCTCAGTACTGAGTTATTAGCTTTTGCTGTATCAGCATGCTCTTCAATGAACGCATCTAGCTGGGCTTTATTGTTTAGAAAGTCTTCCCAACTTCCTAGCGCAAGCTCACCGGGCATTAATGCCGATAAGCTAATATCATCAAGCTCAAGCTCTATACCTAACTCTCGGGCTAAAATAAGTAACTTACGCTGCATATCTCGTCCAGATAAATCCTCGCGAGGGTCAGGCTCTGTGAACCCCATTTTCTGTGCTTCTAATACCAACTCAGAAAAAGCAGTGGTACCATCATACTTACTACATAACCACGAAAGTGTACCCGAGAACACGCCTTCAATACGCGTAATTTTATCACCACTATTTTGCAAATCAGCCAAAGCAAAATTGATAGGTAAGCCTGCACCTACACTTGTATTATATCGCCAATGTAAATTACGTTCGCCAAGGTTACTACGAAGTGCTTTATACCAAGAAGTAGGTGCTGTACCTGCATATTTGTTAGCACTAATTAAATGACAATCTCGGTCTACAAAATCTGTATATAAAAAGCTAAACTGCTCACTTGCAGTAATATCAATTAACACTTTATGTTCGTAGTCAAGCTCGCTTATCGCATTAAGTAAATCCGCAGCTTCATAGCTATTCGCCTCATGCTGCCATTGAGTTTTCCATTGCGATATATTTATGCCACTTGCATTAAATAACATATGTTTAGAGCGAACCAGCGCTACCAATTTAATACTAAAGTCGTCTGATAAACGCTCAAATTGTGCCGATAATTGCTCAATAAAAGCATCGCCTACATTGCCAAGGCCCGCAACTATAACGGCTATTTCTTGGCCTTTATTGATTAGCTTATCGTGTAAGGCGCTTTGTATATCGCTATCTATAAATTGGTCTGTTAGTAATAAAACATAACCATTATCTTGATGCACAAAACGCGGTTTTATAGTCTGCTCAGCTAATACTTCTAAAGCTTGCAGTTTTAATACGCTAACGTCTTGCTCAGGGGCAATAATTGCACAGCCATTTAAATTTGACTCACTAATATTAGCTCTACCAGCAAAGTAATTAATAACTTGATATGTTTGTGCAGCCGGTACTACTAAATACACTTCACCATTATGGTTAAAATGATGAAGGCTATGCTGAATAAGCTGACTAACGCTTGCGACCTCACCTTCACTTAATCCTTCAACCATTAACAAATCAACATTTTGCAGCGTGGTTATAAAGCGCTTTTTCTTTGCTGAACCTTCTTTTACTATATCTGTTGGGCTTGCTTGCACATCAAAACTACTACGAACAGCTAGCTTAATATCTGTGTTTTTAAGTGGCGATAGTGTTTTTGCATGTAATACAGGGTTACCCAAACGAGCTAATAAATTAGCTTGCCCGCGACAAATTTTGCCGTACTTAATCGCCTTTTTTACCTTTCGAGGATCAGTGCTAAACACACCCTGTGTATCGGTCCAAATACATACTTGCTTAGCATTACAGTAATTTGCAAGTAGTGTTGCACTATAATCGCTACCGTTGCGTCCAAGTGTTACGGTCTCACCTTTCGTATCGGCGGCAATAAACCCAGTAACAACATTTATCTTATTAGGTAAAATTGACTGTCGACATTGCTGCGCATTTTGCGCATGCATTAATTCACCATCGTTTAAGGTAAAAAGACTACGGGCATCTTGAGCACACGCCTCAATATTTAGCTGCTGTAAATAAGTAGCGAGTAAACGTGCTGACCACAGTTCCCCATGCGCAAGTAACGCAGCCTCTTTTAGCTGCTCAGCTTGAGCAAGTTCTGCAATATTACTAAGCTCGGTATTTAGTGTTCTAAGTGCGCAGCGCTTTAAATTAGCTTGTAATAACTGCTCAATTAAATCGCTTTGATGGTTATTTAACTGCAGTAAAATATCAGCGACAGCTTGCGTGTCTTGCAGCTGATAACTTTGCCACAACGACACAAGTGTATCTGTAGTTTTACCTGCAGCAGACACCACAACACAGTCGCCCGGCTGAGTATGCCCAATAATTATTTTAGCTACGCTTTGATAGCGCTCACTAGAGCTTAAGCTTGAACCACCAAATTTATGTACACAATTGACCATATTTATACCAATTCGCTTAATTAAGTTGTCTATTTTGAGGTAAGAAAACCGTATCGATAACAAGGCAAAAATTTCGTTATTTAGTTGTTCTATATTAGGAATTTTTAACGATTTTATCGTGCGGTTTAATCCCTCAAATTGATTAGGGCGTGTTGATCTTTGTGGATTGAAATTTGTTCAATCTAGGGGCGATTAAATCGCGGCGCGAGGTTTGTAACCTAGTGGGCTAAGTAAAAACCGAGCAACAAAGAGTTAATCGTCCCTAGAAAGAACCCAAAGGGCAGCGCATGTTTGGTATTTATGCTGCGTTATCGCCTATTCATGGGGAATAACCACACTACATAGGCTCCGCCTTGCCTAAAAACCAAACATACTGC
>NZ_JACJDY010000030.1:0-45709 GCF_014163785.1 Pseudoalteromonas sp. SR43-7
TAAACCCGCTTTGTGTTTAATAATTGGATTGTTAGTATGTAGCATGAGAGTTACCTCTTATATGTTTTGATTTAAAGATTCGACACCTTTTATCAAAACGGGTAACTCTCACTTTTTCAAGTTGATGTGTCAGATCTTGTCTGAACTAATACAGATTAATTTAATTCGATGATGGTACGCCTAATGGCACCGGTTTTTCTCTTCGCTTTTTTAGGTCATTGAAGTAACTTTCTAAGCCTGTAAGGTCACTTTCAAGTTCTTCAAAATCCGGGAAACTAACTCCAAACGCACTAGCAGTGTCATGAACATGCTTGCAGCATTTTGCATAAGCATCGCTAATGATTTTGTTATCATTAGCATCAATGGTATCAATATATTTTAAATTCTGAGTTTTTACCCCATAACTAAAACGCTCAACGACACCTTTTAATAACCATTCTTCAACTAACCTTTCCCACGTTTTACGCATTTGATCATAGAAAGATTTGGCAGATAAAATATATTGCTGTTGAGCTGGGTTATTAAATTGATTTTTAAGTTCAGGTAATTGGGTCTTCAGCTTTTTAATCCTCTTATTAGTATTAAATGCTTCCCAAGGTGGTTCAACCATAGGGTATCCAGCTAACTTTCCATGCCTTCGAATTGCACTAATACTAATAGGAAACTGATGTTGATTTGCCACATCTTCAAGCATTTTTAAGAATGGTAAATCGTGGGTTAATACAACTACTTGTCTATTCTTGCTCTCTTCAACAATACGATTTGCAAATTTTTCACGCCATAGATGATCAAGCGAATTTACGGGATCATCAAACACGATCGCAGACTTACGGTTATCTACTATTAGCTCAGCCATAAAGCCAGCTAGTGCAATACACTTTTGCTCGCCTTCACTGGCAATTTCAGGGATTTTTGCTTCGCTATTGGCTAATTTAATCTCTAGCATAGATTGACCAGCTTTACCGCTAGTTGCAGTTTGGACTTCAAGGTGTTTGAAATTGAGTTTTTTGAGTTCCTGAACAAAGGTTTCTTGTAGTTTGCCAACACTACCTTGTTTTGCTATCTCGTTTACCTTTCTTGTAATAGAAGAAATTTTGGCACTTAGGCCTAAATTTTCTAACAAGTGCAATTGCTTTAAACGTTTAATTTCGTTTTGTATTAAAGCTTTATTTGTCGTTATTTGGCTGCGATTTTCTATATCAGATATTTTATTTATCAGTAAAGTTATTGTGGTTTGTTTAGCTGCGTCATCTTTTACTTCTTGTTCTTTTTTCTTAAAGTTTTCACTTTGTAGTTTCAACCAAGTTAAGCTATTAAGCACTAACTCTTTAAACTGGAAAATAGCAGGTTTACCAATTATACCATTGACCCTTTTTTGAATATCAGCATTAAGGTTTCTTAAGCTATCCGCAACTTCTTTTTTGGAGCCTTCAATCCAACTTAAAACTCCTTCATGCGCTGTTAAGTCAAAGTTTAACCTCCCTAAGCATTTAACTGCTTGATCGAAATTTTTCTTAGCTGCATCTGCTTCACTTTGTGTTTTGTCTTTTAAGTAATCATTAAACTTCTGTAATTGTTTGGCGGTTGTCTCTGTTATCGGCTGTAAACAAGTAGGGCAACTTTCTCCAGCCACAGGTGGAAATGATTGACCTTGCCCGTTATGCTTAATAAACTCTTCAACATGTTGCCACATTGATTTCCATACTTGCGAACCAATACCTTCAACTGGCAATCCACCTAAAGCTTGATGTCTAGCGAGATCTGCCGCTGTTTCGGTTGTCTTATAAGTATCAAATAGCTTAGAAATAGTTAAAACAGCTTCATTACTTGTGGACTTTAATAGCCTATCAAAGTGATTTATTAGAGGATCAAGTCGCTGATATTGCTCTTTAAATTTTTTACGCAGGTCTTCAGGCGAACTCCCCTGCAATTCAGCCAACTCTTTTCTCAATTGGGTTAGGCTATCTACTTCAACTTGTGATGCACAATTTTGCTCTAACTCTTCAACAGTAGTGTCTTTATTGATTTTTTGAAGAAATATTGCACTTCGAGAACCTGTCGGAAGTTGAGGGAAAGTAGTCTGTTCTCCTAGTGCTCGAACGCTAGTAATACTAGCCTTAGCTACGTGATTACAGACTAGAATTAGCTCGTCCAACACTTTTAGAGCCGCAGGCTTATATTCAACATTACCTTTTTTAGCTAGATAATGATTGGCCGATTTATTATCAAAACTCGAATTGATTTCAGCTCAGGTGATGATGCCTGATTTTTAACCCAAACATCTGCTTTGGGCTGTTTATCGCTTATCTGAATGTTAATTTCTGAACTTGGTATTCCTTTCGTATTTTCATAAACATTAGAAATTACTTCAGGAGCATCACCTCTAGTTAAACATGCATTTTTTAACACTTTGGCATAACTGGATTTGCCTGAGCCATTATTGCCATAAACAACAATCAAATTAGTTTGTGCGTCAAATGCTAAATTTTGGTTTTGCACCAGTGATGCAACATTAGAAGTGTTGGAGATACCTAGCAAACGTACAGGCTCGCTTTCAACGTTATATCCAACATCTGATACAAGAGCTGTTTTAGTTGCAAAGAGAGCGTCTGGAGAGTTAATTAAATGCTCTGTTTTAGCTAACTCTAATAACACATTTCTGTGCTGTCCAGTCAAAGTTCCATTGTCTAAAATATCTTTAACTGCTGCTCGCCACCACAAAGGTTTACCTTTAGCGTTAACCCACTCAATTACATTTTTTATCGACATTCCTTATCCTTTATAAAATCAATAATCCTTAAAAAAGAATATCAATAAATACTGAAGACTAGTAGTAATATAATTTTCAAAAGCAGGAGATTAAAGTTGTCACCCATTAGATAACTCCTGTCAAGCAGGCTGCTCTATCTCCTTGACCTTTTTATTCAAAAACCAAGTGCTCTTATTATTTTTAAACTCAATTTAAATATGAATACTTAACTAGTAATGTCGTCGATTGGTGCGAATATCCACCATGGCTTGAATAAAGAGCGCCATATGAGTTTAAGCGTTTTAATTACGCATCATTGATGATTAATTAAGGCTCTTGGCTTACCTCTCACTCATCGTTTAGTGCCAATATCGGCCTAAACAACAAATGCCTTGAAATTATACTTATAATCTCTATTATTGACATCAACAACACCCCTCCCGCTACCCGTAAGCTCAGCGCCCTGCGAGGGGGTAATTATTTCTATAGTATGGTAAAAGGATTTAGCCTTCATGATCCCCAAAGCCCCATAACATTTGTGCAGCAAGTCGACTTTCTAACAGAACCAAAGGCACTGAATTTTGACTACACATCAGGTATCTAGGTTTTTAATTTATTGCTCATTGATTTAATTACTCTGTCGAGACCACGACGAGTAGAGTTTAAGAATGCGTTTACCATGTGATGAACCGTGGAATAGGGCGTGAGAATACCTTTTTGAGTGATGACGATTTTAAATGTTTTTTATACTGCATTGAACAAGTAAGCCTTTGCTTTAATATTGAAGTGCATTCATATTTTTTAATGACGTGAACAGCTCTCATCTCCTTTGTACAAATTAATATAATTTTTATAGATTGTACTTCTAATTATCCTAGGGTGTTTTATTGATTCATTTTTTAATATATGTAAGCATTGAGATATATGAAAAACTACATGCTGTAGTATGCTTTCTAGAGTAATTAATAACGCAAGGAGCGAATATGACTGATCAATTCTTAGTACCAAACGACTACGCGATTCATATTGTAGAAAAGCGAATGAGTATCGATGCTTTAATAATCGCACTCTATAACACCCCTTCTGAAAAGACATTCAAACACTTTAAATTTGTAAACTCACATATTGTTGATGGCTATGCAAAGCCAGGTCAGATCGTGTTGATATCGCCAATCAATACAATGGAGTGCACTGAGCTAGAACAGCAATTTCAGGCTTCAGCTCTTGAAGTAGATAAAAAGCTAAGAGAGCTCGATGAGCATGAAAAAGAAATACTTTCTAAGCGTTATGAGCTGCTTAGTAATGTCGCTAAGTATAATGGGTTGTATTTAGGTGTTGCTAACAACTCTTGGAATTCACACGTTGGGCAAGTTAAAGCGATTTTAAAGGAGTTAGAAAAGACATATGTTAATCAATACAATGCGCATGGCAATTTAAATAACCAACAGTTTTTCCATAGGCGCAAACTTCTTTTTACTCGTTTAGATACAGCTCTAAGCCGCTTTGCTCAGCCAGCCTTAGGCGGAAGTTTAGTGGCGGGTGATATAAGACGAAATTTAGGATTAAGCTCTAAAAGCATGATACATCATTGGCAACAACAAGGTGGGATGGCTAAAAGTATTCCTGAATTTGCCCAAAACTATAAAACAGTAGCCAATATGGCCAAAAACCTGAAAAGAGTTGGGTATGTTGGAATTGCGCTGACAGGTGTCGAGGCAAGTGCAAATATTGTAAAAGCATGCACAGAAGGAAATGAGCAAGCTTGTACTAAGGCTAAGTATGTTGAGACAGGTAAAGCGGCAGGAGCAATAGGCGGTGGCATTGTTTCTGGCGGGCTGGCGACTTGGGGAGTTTGTTCTGTAGCTTTTGGTCTACCCTCTGGAGGAACAAGTTTACTATGGTGCGGTATTGTTGTCGGAGGAGGTGGCGGGTATTTAGGTGGAAAATATTTCTCAGAAAAAGGAGATAAATTGGGAGGAGTTTTATATGAGAAGATTGAAAAGTGACTATTGATAGCGAACTTTTTGGCTTGCTTTTATTTGGGATTGGCTTAGGTGTCATTTTTGTCATTATTTTCCCTTTAGCCTTTTATTTAAAAGGGAAAAAGCTCAGAACAGTTGAAGACATTTTAGAGTCAGGAAACCGCTATTATTCTCTAAATATTTTTATGGCGCTTCATGGTTTGCTTCATTATGGCAGTGTATTTTTATTTGATTGGTATGCAAAGCGTTATAATTTATTAAGTGATAGAAACAAGGTGCCAGCTCAAGCCTCGATACTATTTAAAGTGTATTTTGTAATTTTTATGCTTTGCGTACTTTTAATGTTTTTATCTACATTATTTTTGAATAATGACTTTAGGCGATAGAAAAACCAGAGGGGTCACCCATTAGAAAGTCCCAGTCAAGCAGGCAGCTGTGTTTACTTGAGCTTTTTATTCAAAAACCAAGTGTTCTTATTATTTAAACTCAATTTAAATATGGCTACGCACCTAGCAATGACGTTGAGAGGTTTTTAAACGTGATATTGGAGTTTGGTCGTGGCAAGAAGCCAGTCCTGCCCCTTGTACTTATTATGCGGAAACCAAAGGGGTCAAATCTTGACTTCATACATCAATGGTCTTGATTTATAGTTTATTACTCATTGAGTTTATTATTATGTCTAGACCGTTGCGAATAGATTATGAAAATGCGTTTTATCATGTGATGAATCGCGGCAGAGGGCGTGAAAACACTTTTTTGAGTGATGACGATTTTAAGCACTTTTTATACTGCATTGAACAAGCAAACCTTCGTTTTAATATTGAAGTGCATTCGTATTGTTTAATGACCAATCATTACCACCTACTTATAAAAACCCCTGATGCAAATTTAGGCAGAGCCATGAAGCATATTAATGGCCTTTATACGCAATATTTTAATAGATCACATAATACAGATGGTGCACTGTTTAGAGGTCGCTACAAGGCGGTGCTGGTGGATTCTGATAATTACTTACTACCTGTTAGTCGTCATATACATCGTAACCCAATAGAAACAAGTACACCGTTAGTAGATGAGCTAATTGACTATAAATGGTCTAGCTATTCAGCTTTTATCAAAAAAACAGCAACGCCAAAATGGTTGGTTCGAGACTTTATATTTTCGCTTCAAGGAAAAAATCGTAAATATGCTGCGTACAAACAGTTTGTTGAATATGAAAACAATAAAGAAATAAGTGCTTTTTATAGCGCTAAAAAGTTATTTTCGGTGTTGGGCGGCGATGAATTTATTCAGAATATTAAGGAGTATATCGCAAAATCAGACAACGAAAAAAGCGTTGTTGTTCAGAGGTGTTCAACTGATGATGTTATTGCGTATTTAGCTAAATATTTTTGTATAGATGCACATGATATTTTAACGGTTAAAAAAGGGCGCAAAGAGAAAAACTTGCCTCGTATGTTTGCCATAAAATTATGCCAAGATTTAACAAGGCAAAATTTGAAAGCGTTGGCCGTTGCTTTTAATGTTCAACATTATTCTGCCATATCTCAAGCGGTATGCAGGCTAAATAAGTTAATAATTGAAGACGATAAGGTCAACTTACAGTTCGAAAAACTTCGAGATAGTTTGATGTATGAAGTCAAGATTTGACCCCAAGCCTAGCGACCCCAAGCCTAGCCTTGCAAACCTTCACAGACCACAAGCCCTTTGACCCTAAACTCACTCAACTTCCTTGGATGAAATATAGAAATATGAAACGATAAACTCAGCTAGAATAGCCAGTGATAGAATAAGTAGCAGCAAAAGATCTGGCACTGTAAAAAGAGCAACTACAGGCAAAGCTATACCTAGCCCTAGCGCTGTACCGCAGTGGATTATATATAAGATAAATAGTTTACTTATTCCGTTTTCAGAGGCGATGTTTGTAGGCTTAGTGAATTTAATTTTCCCATAATAAATTAATGTAACTAAGCCTAATATAATAAGCCCTATCATTTTGGCTCGCTAATACTTATAAGATATAGCTCATTTAAATTTTTCTCTTCACAAACTAAGGTCATTGTACGGGCTCCACTTGTTAACACGGTAATTAAGGCCGGAAATATCACAAATTTCAGTGTTGTTGTTTTAACTTGGCCGGCTAGCTCGGCTATTAATTCATTGTTTGAGATTGAATACTGCTTTTCCGCTTACTTTCATTCAACTTTATAAACCTCTAGTAAAATTCGCCTATTATGGGAGCTGATCCTACAAAAGTTCTTATATCTAAACTAACAAAGCTTAGAGCAGAAGAAACCCTATTACTACTTCTTTACAGCTGGTTATAAAAAAGGGCAATGTTATTGCCCTTTTTTATACCCTTAAATTGGTAGTTATAAACTATAGCGCGACTAAGCTTTGCTCTAGCATTGCCTTTATTTGTTTTACTATTTTAGCTTCTGTTTCAGGTTCGAATTGTTGTATACGTGTGGTATGAATATGCCCAGTAGGTATACTAGAATTAAGCGCATCGCGCAGGCGAATACTTCGGTACGATATTTCGTTAGACAAGTAGCCACCGCCGCCGCCATTTACCGCAATACTATTTTTAAGCTCGCCGCAAGAACCCGCTTTATAGTTTTTTTCAAGCGTGGTGACTTCGTGATTGTCGATAACTTTATAAGGGCCTTTAGCTTTTTGCATGTAATTTACAGGCAAGCTAAATTTTACAAACTCGTTGCCTAGGAGTGGTCGGCCATTAAGCTTTGGTATTACTGGGCTTGTTTGTGCTCCACCATACACAATATTGGCATTATCGGGGGCAGTTACACTGCGACGTTTACCTGGGAAACGCTCTAAATCAAATTCTGTTCTGCCCATATTTACGGTTACTACCATGTCTACATTATTAAGTGCGTAGTAGGGGGCAAGTAGCGACTCTATTATGCCTTGATCGAAGTCTTCGAAGCGCACAGGCACCATAACGGTGTTAATTTCGGCGCTCACGCCGTTGTAATTAATAACTTGGCCGTCGAGTAATAACGCTGCAACACCTGAGGGGTTACTTTGGTGTATGTTTTTATCGAGTAAAAAAGGGTCAAAGCCTGTAAGTAATATTTTTTTAGTACTGCCTGATGAAAAAGTAAGATCGGTACGTCCTCTGCTGCCTTCCTCAAGTAGGGTTAGTAAAGTATTTAGTTGAGCCTGCGTAATTGAAAATTTAGGTGAAGTTGTGCGTATTACTTTGCTTGAAAGCAGGCGTGCCCAGTAAAGCTCTCGAACGTCGTAGTTACTGGTTTTTATTATGCGTTGTTTGGCTTTCGTATGAAAAAGTATTTGTTTTGTTGGTGAAATAAAAAATTTCAATCTATATTATTTTACCAAGGAGTAGCTGAAAAATTAATTGCATATTATTTAATACCCTATATTTATATTTTAATATCGACAAGGACTGTGGGTAATCTTCATAATAAATTACACATTATTCCTCCTAAAACAATCATATTCCAAGAGGTTATTGTGTCAGTCATCGACAAAATTCAAAACTTCAGCGCGAAAATCCAACCCTTCTTTGATAAATTTGGTGCATATAAAGTACACCTATCTCCTGAAGTGTTCGGGTGTTTAAAAAATAATGGTGAGCCAATTGGCAATCAATTGATTGTACGTAGTCTTAGCTTTTCAGATGGTAAACCACGTAGAGATTTTGTTTATACAGGCGCCGATGGTAGTTTTAGATTTTCTGAAAAAACGATTCGTTCCGATGAACCTAGCATACCATTCAAAGAAATATTTACTAATCAATATATTACCACCACTATTAATAGAAAAAAATTTATTATTTGGCGAGCGACATTAATAGGGAAAGACCCTATTAATGAATTTAACAGTAAATTAAGTTGTCTCAACGCTGATATCAATAATGAGGCTATTTTATTTAGCTTTTCTAGTAATCGAGAAGAAATGAGTTTAGAGGGAACTTCAATTTGTCGTTGGGATAAAGACTTTGAAGCTATTGATGTTGATGAACACCTAAATCTAACGAAAGATCATGTTAAATAAAAATATAAGGAAATAATTATGATGCAAGTTTTAACTCCTTCATTAGCTGCTATATCATATTCAACTGACACAACTGATGGTGTCGAGGGCTCTGCTTATTATGGAGCTTTATCGAGGCACTTTGATTTTGATAGCGATTCAGTAAAAGGCATAAGTGGATCTATCCTAGAAAGAGTCTTTCGTCACCGTACACCGTTTGGTTGTATTGCTAAAGGAAAAACTAACGCGTTTAAGGGACATTATGTACTAGCGCTTAGAGGAACGGCAAAAATGCGCGATTGTATTACTGATCTACATTGTGGTGTTTCCACTGGTCCCAATAACCAAAGTGTACATGCAGGATTCAATCAAACATTTAACTCGCTCAAATCACAGTTAGAACAGTACTTTTCGAATAATCCTACAGCTCCTGTTCATGTTGTTGGTCACAGTTTGGGTGGCGCATTAGCTAATTTAGCAGCAAACTAGTTGAAACAACGCTTCAAAGTACCTGTTAAACTCTATACTTTTGGGGCTCCGCGAGTTGGGCTATCGAATTTTGCAAACCATACACAAAATGCTTTACAGGGGGTTTACCGCTGTGTACATGCTGGTGATCCTGTACCAATGGTGCCTGTGTGGCCTTTTGTACACACTACTTATGAATATATTTTAAATTCATCCCCTTCAATATCACCAGGGGCGCATAGTATGTCTAACCCAACACCAGGGTATTTGAATACGGCATCAAAATATAAAACTTATGAAGATATACAAAAGGGATTCGAACTACGCTACCAAGAAGCCACTCGTCTTGAATTTGAAAAACGTCATCAAGCTAGTTTCAATGCTCTTTGGGCCAGGAAAATAGGTGCAGCACTTCTTGATTTTTTAAATAAGATAGGTGCGATTAGTGCACTACAAGTTAGTGTTACAGGTTTATTAACTGTTTATGATGCTATTGCGTCTTATTTAGCGAGTGAAGTAGAAACCTCGCGAGCCTATGCTGCAGAAGTAAAAGGTATAGTAGGCCATATGTATGTTTTCTGTGGTCTACCAGCAAGTAAACTTATAGATTTTAGTTACCGTGGGATCCGTGCTATTTTGAAAAAAATGCTTATTAAACTTTCTCAACTGGCTATATTCTCAATTGAATTAGCAAGTCATACAGCTCATTTAATGGTTTAAATAAAAACCGAGAAGACTGTAAATAGAAAGGAAGATAAGATTTTTATTGTTATTTAAATAGAAAATAAAGGGCAATATTATTGCCCTTTATTATGCGCTTAAATTGGTAGTTTTAAACTATAGCGCTACTAAGCTTTGCTCTAGCATTGCCTTTATTTGTTTTACTATTTTAGCTTCTGTATCTGGTTCGAATTGTTGTATACGTGGGGTATGAATATGCCCTGTAGGTATACTTGAATTAAGGGCATCGCGCAGGCGAATACTTCGGTACGATATTTCGTTAGACAGGTAACCACCACCGCCGCCATTTACCGCAATACTATTTTTAAGCTCACCGTACGAACCAGCTTTATAGGTTTTTTCAAGCGTGGTGACTTCGTGATTGTCGATAACTTTATAAGGGCCTTTGGCTTGTTGCATGTAAGTTACAGGCAAGCTAAATTTTACAAACTCGTTGCCCGGAAGCGGTCGGCCATTGAGTTTTGGTATTACTGGGCTTGTTTGCGTTCCGCCATATACAATATTGGCATTATCGGGGGCGGTTACACTGCGGCGTTTACCCGGAAAGTGCTCTAAATCAAATTCTGTCCTGCCCATACTTACGGTGACGACCATGTCTACATTATTAAGTGCGTAGTAGGGGGCAAGTAGCGACTCTATTATGCCTTGATCAAAGTCTTCGTAGCGCACAGGCACCATAACGGTGTTAATTTCGGCGCTCACGCCGTTGTAATTAATAACTTGGCCGTCGAGTAATAACGCCGCAACACCTGAAGGATTACTTTGGTTTATGTTTTTATCGAGTAAAAAAGGGTCAAAGCCTGTTAGTAATATTTTTTTAGTGCTGCCTGATGAAAAAGCAAGATCGGTACGTCCTCTGCTGCCTTCCTCAAGTAGGGTTAGTAAAGTATTTAGTTGAGCCTGCGTAATTGAAAATTTAGGCGAAGTTGTGCGTATTACTTTGCTTGAAAGCAGGCGTGCCCAGTAGAGCTCTCGGTCGTCGTAGTTACTGGTTTTTATTATGCGTTGTTTGGCGTTTTCCCACAGTTCAAAACTAAAGTTTTGTACTAATATTTTTGCACTTTTAAAGTTGTTTAATTCTTTAAATTGTTGCTCAAAATTTGATACTTGTGGGGTAAATGTATTTAAAACATTTGGCATTGCTGATTGGGCTTTGTTGATACGCTGTTCTTCAACAGTTAAAGGATTACTTAAAGCAGCGAATGAAGAGGCAATTAAGCTGGTCGCTAATAATACTTTAATCATAATATTCCTAATATAAGGCTATTTTTTATGTGTAATTTACTATCCTATTATTACTAACTTAGGGCAACCGATAAACGTTGAATCGACTGAAATTTGCTTTTTTGTTTGTTATGCAATTCAACACTGCAACATACAAGGAGCTCAGTGCGACCTTGTTCTTCTTATTTTTCAGCAGTATTGAGTACAAGCGCTTGCTGTTTTATTTGCACTGCAGAGTGTTTTTACTAATAAAATCGCAAGTTTGCGAGCGGCTAAAAAATGGAGTCGTAATGCGGGTATTGTTCAAAAACCTGTGGACGGGCAACAACTGTAAGTTGGTTTGGGATAGGCGAAACTCAACGCATAGCCAATGTAATAAATTCAGCTACAGATAAATACCAATGCTATTGGTTGTAGGCGTTTAGCTTGCTGGCGCGTCGGACGATAGCTCGAAAAGTTTTACAAAATTGTCTACAGACGCCTCTACTATTAATAAAGCTTAAGTTACTTTGATAATTAAGTAACTGTGGAGCTCCCATAGTTTGCTAGAGGCTCTTTTTTAGCTAAATATTTAAAGCTGCTTTGGTGTTTGCTAAATAGGTTTGTGATACTGGTACTTCCAAACCATTTTCCGTAATAAGCATAAGTTTTCTGCCTAGGTTAGCGTGTTGAACTAGTAACGGGGTTGGTAAAGCTATTAGATTTGATTGAGCCTGCACGGTAACCGCTCATATTTTAAATACAAGATATGCGCAATGTTTAAGCTACAAAGGGTTGGTTATGTGTAAGCATAAGCCACAGACTTGTTATAGCGCAGTGTGTAAACACAGACAGGAGCTGGACTAACATTGGTACTAAACGATGACTGAGGCAAAGCCAAGGGCCTTAATAATCATCAATAATTTAGCCTAAATTCATATGGGTGACTGGTGCATATCCACACCAATCGACGTCATTACTAGGTGGGTAGTTATATTTAAATTGAGTTCAAATAATAATACTTGGTTTTTGAATAAAGAGATCAAGAAAACACAGCTGCTAGTTTGACCAAAACCTTCTAATGAGTTACCTCTTTAACTCTTAAGGTACCGTGAAGATGAAGTAGTTTCTGGATGTTTCGTTTTTCTATAACAGAAGAGAATTTTAAAAGTTGGTAACAAATCTTTACCAAAAAGTAGATTTAAATTATCTTAATTAGTATCATTTTAGCTACAAGCCCCCACAACAACAAGGAAGAGTTGATGAAATCACCTTATGTAACAGAACAATATAAATCAGATCCTATTGGTTTTATAATTAATATTTTAGATGCTAAAAAATTGAAAATAAGATTAGAAACGAAGATGATATCTTACCTATATTAACTGGCCTAATTGCCTATAGACAGTTAAGTCGCTATAAACAGACACAGTTAAATGCCGCAATTTTAGCAATAAAAAGTGGACCTGTTAAAGAGCATCCATATGGGCTTGTTGCACAGTCAGCATTTAATCCAAAGTGGTTTAGCTGGAGTTTAAGTGACAAAGAATTAAGAGCTTTTTTTGAAAATAATAAAAACTTAGCTAAAGCAACTGCCGTTTTAGGTGTGGCGTCCGTAGGAACAAGCGTCCCTGCAATTTTAGAATCGCTTTTAAATATAAAAAAGACTGGAGTGAAAGCTGCGACTAAAGATGCAATAGTGAAAGCCTCTAATAGCGAAGTAGGTAAAGCCGCCGCTTCACAATTTACTAAAAACTCAAAAGTACTTACTGGAAGTAGCTATGCAGCGGCATATGTAACGGTTATTTCTACTTTTTTATATTACTGCTCAAGCAAAAATGAAGCGGCTGCAAAAAAAGAGTTAATCTTAAGAGGTTTAATTAAACTGGAAGATATTTAAATGATATTAAAAGGCTGCATAGTAATATTTTGCTTAATATGCATCAATCTTTTTGCTCGACATCATATAACTCAAAAGAAAGCTAAAGGTCATTCTAATAAGGATTTGTTAATAATCTCATTTATCTTTTCAAGTCTACTGGCGATTCTAACATTGGCTATGCTAGCTATTGGTACTGAGTTCGTTTGCTCGATTCAATCTATAGGCTTGTTTATCATATATTGGAGTAATATATATGGTTTGCTAAAAGTATGGAGAAATGCTGAGTGAAACTAATTAAGCCTTTTTGTTTAATAAGTATTATACTTTTTAGTCAGCTTGCGGCAGGAAATGATTTATATTTTGATGTAGGCAAAGCTACACCTTACCTTAGTGTTTGCTCTCTTAAAAATGGTTTATCTGAAAGTAATAGCGTTGTTGACTTTGCTAATGGTGTACTAAGTGAAATATATCATTCTTCTGAGGAATCGAAAAAGGAAGTTGCTGCTTTAGGAGCTAATGAATATTTTGACCAGCTAAGTTATCAATCTGCACTCGGTGTTACTCAAGAATATGAGCTTTACACTTTACCAAGGTGCGAACGCTTTGCAGTTAATATTTTGAATAAGTTATGCTCAGATAAAGTGAGAGGCTTATCAATGCCAATGCTAGAGTCTGCATGTGAAAAGGCTAAACAGTATCTTTAAATAACAAAACTTAATAAGATTATATTACAAATTAATTTAGGATGGTTTTTAAGGCTTAATTTTCGATTAGCTTTAATAAAAGGCTAAAGGGGTTAAATCTCGGCTTGATATATCAATGGTCTAGATTTATAGTTTATTGCTCATTGAGTTAATTATTATATCTAGACCGTTGCGAATAGAGTTGAGAATGCATTTATAATGTGTGAATCGTGGAGGAGGGCGTGAAAACACCTTTTTGAGTGATGACGACTTTAAGTGTTTTTCATACTGTATTGAACAAGCAAGCCTTCGTTTTAATATCGAAGTACATTCGTATTGCTCAATGATCAATTACTATTACCTGCTGATAAAAAAGACGAATTTGACCTCTATGGATTTTGCTTTCGGTCCTAATGAAAAGTAAAAAGCCGTTACAGCAATGCAACGGCTTTTCATTATGGTTTTATGCGCTTAGACGATACGAGCGAAAGGCTTTATAGTCCTTTAAAACCCTCTATTAATCATCTGGCCCTTTTAAGGTAAACACTAAATGTTTACGCATATCCTTTAAAATCACGCCTTTTTTAAGCATTGCGCCGCTTAAGCGTTTTTGCCATTTTAATAAATCTGGCTCTGCGGCTGCTAAGGCTTGCTCGTTTTCAAACTGAAAACACAGCAGTAGTGAACTTGGAAATAAGTGATATTCCACATCAAACCAGCATTGCAGCATGCCTGGGAGCTCAGCGCGGCCTTGCTCTTCTAATTTTTCAGCAGTATTAAGTACAAGTGCTTGCTGTTTTATTTGCACTGCAGAGAGTTTTTTCATTATTAAAATCCAAGTTAGCGGCTAAAAAATGCAGCCGGAATGTGGGCATTATACGCAAGCTTGTAGGCAGGCAACAACTTTGAAAGGGAGTTAATGTCCAATAGAGTGTATCTGCTTAAAATAAAGGGTCATATTGCAAGGCACCTCCAGTTTTTCAATCTATGTAGGTCGGATAAGTTGCGCAGCAGCGCCATCGGACTTTTTAAGTTTCATCACTGAACCCCGATTTGGGTATTAATCCATTTTTTAGCTCAATAGTTAAGTAACCTTAACCTAGGCTTGTGCCAAGTTGCTTGCGACAATTGGGGAGTGGTTGTCGCAAGCCGCCTTTAGCGCCTCACCACATTACGCTTAATACTTATAAGAGGTATTAATTGGGTAGGTTTATTTGGAGCGGCGCTTGTCTAGTACGTAGCGTACGGCCATTCTTGCAACACCCGCACCAATACCTGAGACTACTGCCCATGTAACGGCCTCTTTAAGATCTGTTTCTTCGCTTGGTCTATCTTTTGGGGCTGGTTCGTTGGTAACCTTTTCCCACGATTTTTGTAAAGTTTTCCTTGTTAACATACCTGCAGATGCAGCGGCCAGACCTATACCTATTGTCGTAATTAGCTGTTTATTACTCATATTATCCTCGATTATTTAGTTGTAACTTGAGTTATTAATAGGTAACTCTTTAAGTAAGAACAGTATTAACAGCAATTTATATACCGATAGGCTTAAAATAGGTATTACGAGAAACACAAAGCATTTATATCTACCCGCAATAATACTAATCAATTTGAAGCATGAGCCTGATGCTAACTTAGTTGAGGGTTGGTGGTTGCAGAGCAACCAATACCGTGGCATTAGTTAGAATATTAGGTTAAAGATTACTCTACTGTTGTTAGGGTATTTCTTAAGTTAATAACTCAGTACCTAGTAAGGCGTCAATATAGGCGAGCTCTTCGCTAAAAATGCCATTCAAAAAAGCGTTTTGCTCAATTATTACAGCGTCATTAGGTTGGGTTTTGTATTCTTGTTGGCATCTTGTAAGCTCGGTGGCTAGCCATTGGCAGGCGTTGCTAGCTGTATTTATTGCTGTTTTTAAAAATGATGACCATTTTATTTTTTGTAAATTAAAGCGGTAAAGCGCGACAGCAATAACACCATAAGCTTGCTGTTCAGGTGTTGGCATGTTGTTAGTATTTATTAAAGAGCTGTTTAAAAGCTTGGTATTGACCATCACTTGTTGCAGTGCAGCTTGCTGTGATTGACTTAAAAAGTTGTTTTCGTAATCCATGGGCAGCCTATATCTGCTGATAGCAGGGCAATATAAAAAGAAGATTTAGCACAGTATTTTACGATTCATGCGCACCGAAAAATGAACCACAGTGATAACAAAATTAGACTGACTCTTTACTGAATTAATAAAACACAATTGTAACTGGGTAGGGGAATTGAAGAGGATAAGCGTCTTTGTTTTAACCTTCAAATCGCATGAAAAATAATTCTCGGTTGGTGTTTTTAATTTATTGGTAAGCACGGTAATAACCATAAACAAGAGAGTGATAAAAACCACTCTTTATTTCGCAAGAAATTTTGTTTATGTAGATAGGAGTTTTTTACAAAATTTAGCAATTTTTACTCTAACAATGAAAGGGTTAGTTATGGGTTTTGTTTTATCTTATTGATTTTAAATGATAATTTATTTGGTTTGAGTTTTACTTGGTAGTAAGTGTATTTTCTTAAATAAATAAAGGAGTTATTATGAGTACCGTTATTACTGGGTTATTCGAAAGTGCATCACAAGCAACACTCGCAATTTATAGATTAGAAGCTTTAGGTATTAATGAAGCTGATATTAGTATTGTAGCCAACGACTCATACGCAAAGGAAGATTTTGCTGTAGACGAAGGTACTAAGGCTTCTGAAGGTGGCCTTATTGGCGCGGCTTCGGGTGGTATTCTTGCTGCAATTATTGGCGGATTCACTGCCGTAGGGACTGTAGCAACAGGTGGTACTGGCTTATTAGTTGCCGGACCATTAGTCGCTGCATTTGCTGCTGGTGGCGCAGGCGCTGCAGTAGGTGGTACTTTAGGTGCCGCAATTGGTGCGTTTATCCCCGAGCACGAAATTAAGTATTATGAAGATGCCATTGAAAAAGGCTCTATATTAATTGGTGTTAAGTACGATAGTGACAACAAAAACGCTATTGAAGAAATACTTAACAATGCAGGCGCAAGTAACGTTTCTACGGCTTAACGCTAACTAATTAGTTTCAAAATTAATTAAAAAGGTGAAACTTAGTTTCACCTTTTTTTCGTTTTTAACGGCGGATCTATCATAAATATTAACGTAATTTTTTGTCATTAAATAAACTCCATATATAAGTAAATTGGTTTTAAACATGCTTTGATTATAGAAAAGACTTATTTAGATAGGCGCTTTTTATTACATGTCGTAAGGCCCCCCTAACAACACCAACTCTCGAGACTACCGCCTATATAATAGCTGCCTTTTAACTTGGCTTGTCTTTTTGGACTGGAGCGTTGGTAGTCTTCTTTTATGAGTTTTGTAAAGTTGCCATTCTGTTTGTAAATATGCCTTGGTTTTTGCTTAACTTTTGGGTGAAAGTCAGTTTTTTAATTAATTAGCTATTTATTTAAAATTAATAAAAATTATAAATTTACTTTTTAATCAATAGATTAAAAATAAATAATATATAAATTCATGTTTACGCGCAGGGCTGGTATATACATTGAAACTACTTGTTTAATAGTCGCTTAATTTAGCGTTATTGTTTTATTAATTTGATACTAAACGAGGAGATGATGATGAATTGTTTGCAGTTTGATTCAAACGCTAAAAGATCTTTAACCCGCGTTTTAAAACCAACTTTTGCGATACTACTTACCGGTGTGTTACTACAAAATAGCGCACTGGCTAATGTAAAAGTTCAAATGCACCAAGTAACTAAGTCAGGCCAAGGGCAATCACTAGGTACTATTACACTAACAGAAAATGATAACGGTGTTGTTTTTTCACCAAGTTTAAAAGGTTTAACACCGGGGCTGCATGGTTTTCATGTTCACCAATTTGCAAGTTGTGAACCCATGAAAAAAGGCGATAAAGTTGTGCCAGGGGGCGCCGCAGGTGGGCATTTCGATCCAAAAGCTAGCGAGCATCATGATGCTCCTTGGGGGGATGGCCATTTAGGCGATTTACCGGCGTTGTATGTAAATGAAAGTGGCCAAGCTAAATCGCCTGTTTTAGCGCCAAGACTCACGCTTGAAAAACTTAAACAACACGCAGTAATGATTCACGAAGGAAGTGATAACTATGCAGATAAGCCAAAGCCATTAGGTGGCGGTGGCAAACGTGTTGCTTGTGGCGTAATTGAGTAAATATAAGGAGAAAGTTATGCCATATAAAAATCGTGATGAATTACCTGAGTCGGTAAAAAGTAACTTACCTAAACATGCTCAAGAGATATATCAAGAGGCGTTTAATAGTGCGTGGGATACCTATAAGGACCCTAGCGATAGAAAAAACGATGATGACCGCGAAACAACAGCGCACAAAGTAGCTTGGTCGGCGGTTAAAAATAGTTATAGCAAAAATGATAATGGAAATTGGGTAAAGTCGAGTAACTAAACCAACAACAAAGCTTAAGCATTTAAAAGCCGCCATAGCTGATATAGCGGTTTTTTATATACTCGTTTTATAGTTGCGATGTTTATAAAATACTATGAGTTTGTTTGAGTAAAAACTGGTAAGCAAAACCATAAGTACTGCTTTAAACACGAATGTGAGTTTGGTCTAAATTTACGTTATTATTTATTTGTATTAGCCAATCAGAGAACACTTTGAATTATTTAGCTCACCTTTATTTAGCACAGCCTACAGCCGATTCTCACTTTGGGAACTTGTTGGGCGACTTTGGTGGTAAAAGGCATGTAAAGCACTTACCAAACACAGTTAAAAATGGCCTCGATAACCATTATTTAGTTGATAAATTTACCGACTCTCACCGCGCAGTAAAACACGCTAAGCAGTACTTTTCACCCGAGCGTAAGCGCTTTGCTGGTGTAGCTATTGATGTGGTGTTTGATCATTTTTTAATTGTGCATTGGCAACGATTTAGCAAGCAACCTTTAAGTGATTTTAAGTACACCAGCTATCAGCTTTTAAATAACCGTATACCTGTTATGCCAACGCGAATGCAGCATGTTGTAACAAGTATGACTAAAAATGATTGGTTTAAAGAGTACGAAACCGTTGAGGGAGTAGGGCTTGCGCTTGATAACATAGCCAAACGCATTCGTTTTACGAACACCTTTGCGGGCGCGGCTGATGACATAGCACAGAATTACGATGAATTAGAAGCCGTGTTTTTAGCGTTCTTCCCGGAGCTACTTAAGCATGTAAGTGAGTTTGACCTTGAAAGCACCCCAAAAAATGGCATAAAGCGCATTATTTAAAGTTTTCATCAATTGTTAATCTTTTGTGATAAGTTAAGGTGAAAAAAACGCTACTCTAATACAAATTAATTTTTGAGTGTTTTTAATGAATCGCAATTACTTGGTTATTGTGGGCTTTGCTGTTTTAGCGGCATTTCAATCTGGTGCTGTATTGGCTTTCGACTTTGACTTAAAGTCGGTACGCACAACTATTTCAAATCCAAATACTAGCCATGCGTTAATATACGACGACTTGGCTGGGAGTAATCAAAAAACACTGTTTTCGTTAGAGCCCATAAATAACCAGCGTGCGGGTGTGTTTTTTGATATTAACGACATTGAAATTGGCTACTCTGCCGATATTTTTGAAGATGACGTTGAAACAAAAACACAAGATATACTGCTCTCTTATAGAAAATTTAAAAATTCTAAAATCACATTTAATTATCAACCGCTTGAAGGGCTGCAAAGCACGGCTATCAATTTAAGCGGCAATCAAACGGATCAAATTTTCTCGCAAAATACACGTTCAACCAAGTTTGAGTTATCTGGCCAACACAACTTTTATACCTTCAATAATAAAGCGTCTTTGTTTGAGCATTTTTTTCTTAATAGGCCAAAGCTGAGTAACAAATTTGACGTGGCGTTAAGTATTGTTGGTGCGTGGTCTTTTAAGCATGTATCTCTTGAGAACAAAGATAATATTGTGTTTCAGGCTGATTTTTTAAGTTCACCTGCACCACAGGTCACTAACTTAATTTCTAATTCGTATGGGGCGAGTATTGGCTCGCTTTTATCATTTTCGTTACCGCATAATGTTCACGTATTTGCTGAATACAAAGTAGGTAAAGGGCATATTCAAAACACAAACCCTGGGCTGGGGTTAAAAGATTCGGGTGGTGAAAAAGTTGAAGCATACGGCGGTGGAATTTCTTGGACTTCAAGTAACAAAAAACTCATGGTAGTACTACGTGCGTGGGAGCAAACAGGTAGGCATATAGATACTTCTTTTGGTGACTTGTCAGTAATTAAGTTTTTTTAATATTGAGTGCTGGGGCTCTCACTTAAGTTTTTGCAGAATTTTAGGGATAAGTAATTACACCTGCATGTAATTACTTAATAGTAATGAGTGCTTAGTTAGTCTTTCATTGAGCGCCATGCAAATGTAGATGCTGCAATAACGATCGCAATGGCAATACCTAAGTAGAGTGTTTCTATTGTGCCCCCGAACTCAACTGCGTGCTCTAAAAATAGTATTACCAGTACAACCGAAGTTACTTGTACCAGAGTTATTTTTAAATCATGAAAGTCTTTAATATTAAAAGCAGCAAGAAATTTACTTTCCTCAGGCTTAGATGGTGTTATAAATAGTCGGTACAAGCTAATAGCAATAACTTGTAAGGTAATTCCGATTAGTAGCAAATCAAGAATTTTCAGTAGTTCAACTATTAGGGCTTTACCGGCTTTAGCTGAATCAGGCAGGTCAAATAGCGTTGTTATTACTATATTAGCTACAATATTAATACATGAAACATAAACGAGTAATGATGATATTGCAGCGGTAATAACGGCGATTACGACCAAAAACCGACTTGTTTGGAATATATTTTCCATGTTGCTCAACTTTATAATTAGACATGACTTATACGAAACGTAGCTTAAGTTAGATCCCTTACGAACTTTTTACTTTTATATTTGCTTTAACATATTGGCTATTTACTTGTTAAGCATAGAAATAACAAATTTAACTGGAATATTATGAGTAAGAATAACGATGTACCTCAGGCTTATGTTAAGCAAGAGGAAGGTTATAGAATAAAAGCCTTAAGATTATACCCTTGGGTATGCGGGCGTTGTGCTCGTGAGTTTGAGTACTCTAATTTACGAGAGTTAACGGTGCATCATATAGATCATAACCATAGTAATAATCCAGAGGATGGCAGTAACTGGGAGTTATTGTGTATTTATTGCCACGACAATGAGCACAATAAATACCACGAACATATTATGTATGGCGGGTCGACTACAGAGCGAAAAGTTGAGGCTGCAACGCATTCTCCATTTGCCGATTTAAAAGCGATGCTTAATAAATCAAAGTAGCTACTATGATTTCAACTGTTTGGATAAAAACAAGGTTGTTACATCAGCTACTTTAATAAGTGACAGTTTATCTGCATGGCTCCATGAAATTTTTGAGCCAACACTTTCACAACAAATAACACCTAGCGGTTTGTTATCAATAAAGTAGATGTAATCAAGCAAGGAGTAAATGTTTGATGGTTCAAAATAAACCTTGGTAAAGTTTTTAGTGATTTCATGGTTTCTCGCATCTGATGCGTCTAATACTTTATGCTCTAAAATATAGTCAAAGTATGCAGGAAAGTCTTCAGCTTTTAAAACTGCATTACTTACTATCTCATTTTTGTCATCAAGGCAAATTAAGCTATTAATGGCAGTATAGTCGTGATTAAACAACCATAGACTGACTCTGTCGGCATTTGAAATTAACTTTTTTAGCTCATTGCATATCTGTTTTAGCTTACGTTCACTCGTAATGTTTGGGTTACTAACTTTAACTGCTAAATTTTTGAGATTTGAGTTTTTTGGATTATAAACATTGAGCAAGCTATTTAAATGATCTTTATTAAATGGCTTCGTTAAATAGCCATCCATACCAATATCTAAATAGTGTTCAATATCTGGTTTCATGGTGTTGGCTGTCATAGCAATAATTGGCGTTGTTTTATCTGTTTGTTGCTCTCTAATTATCTTAGTGGCTTGCACTCCATCCATCACTGGCATTTGAATGTCCATAAAAATTAAATCAACATGGTTGGCAAAAAAGTAATCAACGCATTCTTTGCCATTTTCGGTAAATATTACATTCGCATTATGAGCTTGTAGCATTTTACTTACGACAACTTGATTTACTTTATTGTCTTCGACAACCAAAATAGTGCACCCTTGTAAATCGGTTATTTCTTTATTTGGTTTTAATAATTCATCGAGTTCTGATGTTTCAAAGCTTTGTTGGTAAGTAAATACAGAACCTTTATCTTCTTTACTCGTGAAGTTGATTTTGCCATTCATTAAATCACTTAGCTTGGTGCAAATGGAGAGGCCAAGGCCCGTGCCCCCGTACTTTCTAGATGTAGATGAATCGGCCTGATGAAACTCTTGAAATAAATTTTGCTGTGCAGCTTTACTAATACCAATACCCGTATCGATTATTTCAAATACAATATTTTGCGTGTTTAAGAGGTTCTCCTTTACAGTGACTTTAAACTCTACCTGGCCTTGTTGTGTAAATTTAATCGCATTTGAGCATAAGTTATTTAAAATTTGAGAAACTCTGACAGGGTCGCCTTTTAGGGTTGTAGCGATATTTTTATCTATAGATGGAATAAATTTTATGCCTTTATCTGTGGCTTGTTTCATTAGTGGGTTAATTACATTGTTAATGACTTCGCTCAGGTTAAAGTTAATATTCTCAATATTTAATTTACCCGCTTCAATTTTTGAAAAGTCTAAAATATCATTTACAATATTTGAGAGTATATTCGCGGAGCTTAAAATACTCTTTAAGGCGTTATCTTTTTCTATATTTGAAGTCTCTGCTAGTCCAAACTCAGCTAAATTTAAAATGCCGTGCAGCGGAGTTCTTAGCTCATGCGACATATTTGCTAAAAATCGACCTTTTAGAGTGTTAGCTGTATCAGCTTCTTTTTTTAGTTCTTCAAGATTTTTATTATGTATTTGTTGCTGTTTTAATGCAGTGGCCAGCTTTCTGTTGTTTAACCTGAGCTCAAGTTGCGCGATAACTTCTTTGCCAAGTATTTTCAGTGCGTTAATTTGTGTTTGAGTTAGCTTTTTTGGCTGGTCGCTGATAACACATAATGTACCAATTGTGCTGCCACTAGGTGTAACTAGCGGTGTGCCCGCATAAAACCGAATGTTTGGATCGCTGGTTACTAGAGGGTTATCATAAAAACGTTCATCAAGTAGAGCGTTTTGTATTTCAAATACTTGGTCTTGCAGTATTGTATGAGAGCAAAATGCGATATCTCTTTCGGTGGAGTCTACATCGATACCATACTTTGATTTAAACCATTGCCTTTGTGGATCAACTAAGCTTATAAGTGATATGGGGGCTTCACAAATATCAGAAGCAAGTTGAGTTAAATCATCAAATACTTTTTCGGCTTCAGTATCTAATATTTCATACTCGTAAAGGGCCTTTAATCTAGATTCTTCGTCAGCTGGTATTTGTGCTTTTATCATAGTAATGCTCAATATTTATATAGATTCACTATAAGAGTAATTTAGTGATAATGACAACTTTAACATGTAGAACCGGCTAAAAAAAAGACATTGCATTTTGCTACTCTATTATTACTTTATTGAAGTTTTTATAAAACCAGCGAAAGTAAAAAGGATCTTTCCATACTGAACACTCTCAGTAATTAACATCGGAATTAATAAGGATTAAACCAGTCTATAGTTTTACATCATCTGTAAATTTTGAAACTCAGCAGCTCTGCTGGTGGGCAAATTCTGCAACCTTGTGAATCATAAGCTTCTAAAAGCATGTGATGGCTCGAAAAGGCTGATATTTTCCTTGGCATAAGTGATATTTACGAATGAAGTATCACGAAATTCTCACAATTAAATCACGTTTTAACTGTGTATTTCACTTAGTTAAAACTTAATTTGAACACCCGCTCAAGTTGTGCTTTAATCGTTGCTCAATTATTGAGGAACTTTACATGATTAAATTTTATTTTCACCATACTCCTAACCCAATGAAGATTGCGCTCTTTTTAGAAGAAACAGGCTTACCGTTTGAACTTGTTCCTCTTGATACTTTAAAAGGTGAGCAACATACACCTGAATTTAAAGCAATTAATCCAAACGCTAAAGCGCCAGCAATTGTTGATGGTGAAACGCGTGTGTTCGATTCGAATGCTATTTTAATGTACCTTTCTGAAAAGTATGGGAAGCTAGAAGGCAAGAGCGATGACCGCGCTGAAATGCTGTCGTGGTTAATGTTTATCGCATCGGGTTTAGGTCCGTATTCAGGGCAGAGTGTTCACTTTAGACACATGGCGCCAGAAGGGCTTGATTACGCGGTTAATCGTTATTTACGTGAAGCGCAGCGCCATTACGAAGTACTTGATACTCACCTTGAAGGTCGTGACTTTATTGTGGGTGATACGTATACCATTGCTGATGTATCTGCATGGGGCTGGATTGATAAAGCACTGGTTGTATTAGGTGAAGAGGGCTTAGCACCGTATCCAAATCTTAAGCGTTGGTTTGAAAGCATTGATAGCCGCCCAGCGGTTGCACGTGCACGCGTAATTGGTACTGATGTAGCCTTTAAAAAAGAGTTTGATGAAGACGCTAAAAAAGCGTTTTTCCCTTCAAATTACCCTAAAGTATAAAAAGTACTTAATTCTAAACAGCAGATCAGCTAGCTGATCTGCTGTTTAGTATTTCATGGCTGTGTTAGCACCTCTTTATTTTCATCTGCCACGAATAAATTAACTTCCTCTGTGTGCTGGCTTACGCTATTTCTTTTTAGGGCGATGTATAGGTCTGAGTGAATATATATACCTTCTTTTCCCGACTTCATTCCTGCAATTTCAAACCACGAAAGTAGTTGGCGTTTTCTACCTGCAAGCTCAAGCCTTATATCGCGCTTTTTAAATATAACATCTAGATCGGCAAGCATTGCCATTACGCTTAAATCTAAGTGAGTAAAGCAGGGCACAGCGTCAATTATTACACATTGAGTGTCGCCTTTTTGCCTTGCATATTGCTCAAGTAATCTGCGTTTAAAGTAGCTTGCATTAAAGTAAGTTAAAGGTGAATTAAAGCGGTAAATAAACACGCCTTGCACTGCTTTTGCTTTATCTGTGGCGTCTAAACTTCTTACTACACCGTTAACATCTACGCCGAGAATATTGTCTGTTGGGCGCATAACAGTGCGAATAAATTGAAATAACCCTAGTAATACAGCAAGTGTGATCCCTGGTATAACGCCAATAAATAACACCGCAAGTAAGGTGGCTGAGGCGAGATAAAATGCCTGTTTGTCTTTTCGTTTTAATTGCCAAACAGCTTTTAAATCGAGTAAGTGTACAGAGGCAATAATAAGTACAATACCTAGCGCTGCGCTTGGAATAAATTCAAGTGGGGCTGTTAAAAATACAGCTATGAGCGCAATAATAGCTGCTGCTATTATTGATACTAACTGTGTTTTACCACCTGTTGCATCGTTAACCGCGGTGCGTGAGTCGGCGCCACTGACGGCAAAACCTTGCGAAAGAGCTGACGCTATATTGGCAATACCTAACGCTCTAAATTCTTTATCGGCGTCTATGTCGTAGCCATTTTTAGCAGCAAAGCTGCGGGCAGTTAGCATCATACTAACAAAGCTCACGATGGCTAAGTTAAGTGCGGGTACCACCAGCTCACGAATAATCCCTAAATCAAAAACAGGGGTATTAAAAACGGGGAGCCCGCCAGTTACGGTGCCAATGGTTTTTATATCAAATTGTTTTAAATCAAAAATCCATACCAAAAGCGCACCAAAAGCAATAGCAAACATAGATGCAGGCCACGTGGGTCTTATGCGCTTCATGGCAAAATAGACCGCCAGTGTAAACAAAGCCATTAATAAGGTGGGAACATGTGTTTGCGCTAGGTATGTGGGCACACCACCGAGGCGTTCAAGTAAGTAGCGCTCATCAAAAGTAAAACCAAATACTTTAGAAAATTGACCAACAATAATAGTGATGGCTACGCCGTTTAGTAAGCCCATTAAAATAGGTTTAGATAAAAAGTCGGCTAATACACCTAACTTAAATTTACTGGCTATAAAGCACCAAAAGCCGGTCATAGCGGTCATGGTGACAACAAGTTGCCAATGCTTAAAGCTGTCACCTGCAGCAAGAGGTGTTACTACAGCGGCAATAACGGCGCAGGTTGCGGCATCAGGGCCGACTATTAATTGTTTTGAAGTACTAAAAAGTGCATATAGCATCATTGGCAGTATGCAAGAATATAACCCTACGGCGGCGTTAACACCGGTTAGTTGTGCGTAAGCAATGGCAACAGGTAAAGCCACTGCAGCTACTGATAGCGCCGCCCTTACATCATCAGCAAACCATTGGCGTTCATAGTGCAGCAATGTATTTAAACCGGGCATAAAATTATATAAACGCGACAGCACTTTAGTTTTCCTGCTAATAGTTACAACGTTTTGATAGTAAATTTAATATTCAAATAAGTATAGCTAGGACGACGGTTATTTTAATAAATTGCAGGTGATTATTTATCAAGATATTAAATTTATAATTTGGTAAAAAAGTGAAAATTGAATTTTCCTGAGGTGTCTTTTAATCAGCTTATGTGCGTAGTATTAATGTACTGATATTGAGCACCTCAGGAAATCACTAAATCTAAAATCTAGTTTTAAATTTTTAAGATTATTTAGCACCACATGCCGGATATAACTCAAGTACCTCTGTTACTACTTGTCCAAATAAGGCTTGTTCTTGCTGTGTTAAATCTATAGCAGGAATAAATGGCATTGTGTCTGTTAATTCCGAGGTAATGATTTGATAAAAGGTCATCGCTGTAAGGACATTCCCAGCATAGGATGCATGATTATCGTCGGCACTATGAAGGTTTATACTAGGCATTATTTCTAATACTCGATTCCATACAAAGCCAACAGGCGCTATGCAGCTAGGTTGTTTTTGACTGATTGCTAAATGGAGGTCGTAAACCTGCTTTGCTTCTGCGGGATCCCCTTTTTGAGGATGCTCTGGAAATAAAATAGGTGTAATTTTATGCTCTTTTGCGTTCGAGATTAATCGCTCAGTTGCGCTTGTAGGGTAGTCAGTCGAACCTGATTGTGAGTACTTTTGGCCTTGAAAAATTGCATGACTCCAGTTATCACTTTTTAATTTATCGACATTCGCATTTACTGCGACTATTTCATCTAAAAATCGACCACTAACAGTCGTTATTTTGACTGAAGTGCTAGGTAACTGGCTTGTAATAATTATTTCTAATAAGCCCCCTAACTGTGAACTATGGCTATTACCATAGATAATTATTTTGTAGTCACTTAAGGGACTGTTATTAATAACCGCTTTTGATTGTGGTATTTTAATGCTTTCAGCCTCTTTTGTTTTACTTCCCCCAGAGCCGCATGCTGTTAATAATAGTAATGATAATGTGATTGATATTGTTGTTATGTATTTTAGAAACATTGTTAATCCTTTTTTCGTACCAATTATAAGTACGGCTTTAGAATACTAGACATTTTATAACCAAGCTGCAAGGTTGCTGGTTTTTAGTGCAATGTATGGTGCTTAGTTTGTGCGCTAAAAGTGAAGTGCAGGAGGTTGATATTGTTTACGCGGTATCTAAATTTTAGTTTGAAGTATTATTCAATGATAATTTTATTGCTTTAAATAAATATTTAGTTATAAAAATTGTGCGATGTTTTAACACAAGTGCCACTTTTTTATAGACGTAAAAAAGCCTGCATAAAAGCAGGCTTTAGTTTTTAGGGAAAATTAAAATTTAGCGCGAATACCAAAGCTGTAACGGCGATCCGCTTCAGTGTACTTCCAAGCACCACCTAGTTCAGATAGGTAAATAGAAGGCTCACCCGTTAAGTTGGTCGCATTACCTACTAAGGTCACGTTTTCGTTAATATCCCAGCTTGCAGAGAAGTCTAACTGGCCTCTGTCGTCACGGTAGTTATTACCGTAAACAGTACCTTCTGCTGAAATACTGCCGTCTGAGTTAATATTTTCTACACGTTTCTCGTTTTCAGTATCTAAGAAACTGTCACGGTAGTTATAAGCTAGACGAGTAGAGAAACCTTCGTATTCCCAAAATACTTGTAAGTTATACGTATTTTTAGAAATATCTAATAACGGGTTACCGTTTGGTTGCTCGCTGTCTGCGTATGTGTAGTTTGCGTTAATGCCTAAGCCAGAAAATGCGCCAGGTAGGTCTGTAAAGAACTGTTGATAACCAACTTCAAAGCCTTGTACTGAGCCGTTTTCACCGTTTACATTTTTAACAGTATCGATACCCGTTAGTCCTGCGTCACGTAAGCCTGCTACATGGTTAAAGCCATCAGCATCTACTGGGAAGTCAGTTGCATCCGAGTAAACTAGGTTATCTTGTGAAACACCTGCAACGTCAAGCTGACATACTTGGTTCCATTGAGTTACGTTTTGGCCTGTTGAAGTGCTTGATGCCGCCACACAGCTACTTTCGTTACTTAAGAAAGATTCAACATCTTTATAAAATACTGCGAAAGAAATTACGTTACCTTGGTCAAAGTAATGCTCTACAGATAAGTCGTATTGCGTTGCACGATATGGTTCTAAATCAATAGAGCCTTGCGTTGCACCTGTAATGTCGTTATTAACGTCAAATGCAGGGCTTAGTTCGCTAAAGTCAGCGCGGCGCATAACTTTTGCAGCAGCAAAGCGGAATAATGTTTCGTCTGAGTAGTTATACGTTACGTTTAAGCTTGGTAAAAAGTCGCTGTAGTCATTGTCGCCAGTTACTTTTTCGCCATTAAGAAATACGCTTGATTCTAAATCCGTAGTTACATAACGACCACCCACAATTGCAGTGATGTTATCAAAGTCTAAGTAGGCTGATATATACACGGCAGCTGTATCTTCAACTACGTTACGGTATGCGCTTTCTTGGAACTCTTGGTTATCTGAAAGACTACCTGTTGACGCTAAGTTAGTACCTGCAAGTAACTGCTGAAGTTGAGCGTAAGTATTGGTCGGGTTAGATAAACCGTTGTAGCTTAAAAAGGTTAGTAGGTCATTTTGTCCCGAATGACCTAGTTGGTCAAAAGAGTTGTCGTGGCTAACTGTTGTAAAGCTATTTGAAAAAGCAGCGTTGTAGTCATCAACCCATAAAGTGGCTAACGAACCGTCTGAGTCGTTAAATGCATTTTTATAAATGTCTTTAATTTCTACTTTGTATTGCTCATATTCGTAATCGCGGTTAGTAACACGTACACCCGCTTTTACTTTAGATACCCAGCTTAAGCTGCTGAGTGGCTCAAACATTTCAACATCAAAACGAATAGCTGTTTCGTCATTGTCTGTTCTTCTATCTTCACTTTTAAACGTACGAAGTGCTAAGTTTTGTGGGTCAGTAAATGCATTAGGATCTGAATGAATGATGCTTGGTAATTTATTACCGTCTTGAGAGAATGCACCATCATATAAATGATTTGTTAGCTGAGTTCCGCCACTTGCTTCAAATGTTGATTTTTCGATTGGGCGAAGTGTAAATTCAGAATCAGGTCTTACGCTTTCTGATGATGCTACCGCAATTTCACCAGAGATTTTGATGCTGTCAGTAAGGTTCCACTCTGCACCAAGTGCATTTGAAAACGAGTCAGTTTCACGAAAGTCACTGTATGTTTTAGGAATACCAAATTCGTTTGTTAACGTGTAATTATTTACGCCGTTAGCATCTTGAGTTGTATTTGCATCTGTTGATAACGAACCTGCGACACCTAAAATAGAGTTACCAGCTTGTTCACCTGAGCGCTTTGTGCCGCTTAAATCAAGATACACCATGCCATTACCTGATTGTGGTGCCCATTGAAGAGATAAATTTACAGCAGTTCGTTTACGTTGTTCTACATATTGTTCAACACTGTGCTCGTCTCTTACGATAGCGTTGCCACTAGGTGTATTACCTTCTTGGCCATTAATTTCGATATCTTGAGGTTTAACACGGCTAGATGTTTCATCTTGGCGAATTTCGCGATCTTGGAATGAAAACATAGCAATGGCACCAAAGGTACCCATTTCATCAAAGTCCCAGTTGTTACCAATTGAACCACTAAAAATAGGAGCTACATTTTCTGTTTTATCAGCGTATTCGCCATCTAATGAAACTGCGCCAGTTAGTTTATCTAACTCTAATGGGCGAACTGTCTTTAAACTAACTGTTCCGCCTAATGCACCCTCAATCATATCGGCAGTAGGAGACTTAACTACTTCTACTGTTTTTAAGAAGCTTGATGGGTAATCTTGCAAGCTAATGCCATCACGAGAGTCACCAATAGTAGAGCGACCATTTAATTCAACACGGTTTTGAGGTAAGCCACGAATAGAAACACTGTCACCCACACCAAAATCGGTATTAATAGATACGCCAGTAATACGTTGCAACGCTTCTGCAATATTATTATCTGGTAACTTACCAATGTCTTCAGCAACAATTGCATCTACAATACGTCCGTCAGTACGCTTAAGCATAGCGGCGGCTTTCATACTGCCTAGCATGCCTTTTACTTCAATAACTTCAATGTCTTCAGCTGCCGTTTCTGAAGCTGCGGGAGCCTCTTGCGCTGCAATATTTGAAGAAGCCATTAGTAAAAGGGCTGCGGCACTGATTGCTGTAGAGCTACTTCTTTTATGCTTATTAATTAATGTTGAAGTAATTTGATTGAGTTTCATGTATCTCTCCCGTTTGGGTACGACTTGTGTCATTGTGTGTGTTGTTACCTGGTTTGGTTAACCAATTTAACGGTTTCTTTCCTGTAGTGTGTCATACAGGTGGTATGGTTGAAATTAATCCAATTCAACTTTATTTACAACCTTTGTTTACCAAAATTTCACAATGTGTATTACAAAAACCTCTTTTATTTTGCTTATATTTAATAAATTTAAAGGCTTATAGTGTGTTTTTTATTTTTTGTATTTTGAATGAATTTTATTGAAGTATCTTTACCAAAGGCATTTTTATATATTATTTGTACTATTTAATACATTTGTTAGTACTATTTTTAAATTTTATGCTTACTTTTATACGTGTTTAGTTTACTTTTTAAGTGATATTGAATTGGAAGAGCGACTATTAAAAGTTCTAAATGATTTATAAATTTGCGAAATAGTGGAGAGGTTAAAATAATTAAAAATCATTTTGGTAATACCAATTTTCTATTGTTTTTATATTGATTTTGTACTAGCTGGGGTGGGGGCGATACACTAGGTAGCGATAAATAGATTTTTACGCAAAAAAAAGCCCAGCATAATAATGCTGGGCTTTCTTACTTTAGATGTATTAGCTCTGTAATTCGCCTGTAGATGATTCTAAATGTGCTCGTATGAACCACTGAAATTGCTCTAAATCGGCTAGTTGGCTGGTGATCATATCTTCAGAGACCGGATCTAGCTCAGAAAGAGTCTCAATTGCTTTGCGGTGATCGGCATTAACGCCGTTATATACTTTATCAAGCGCAGCCAAATGTTCGGTAACTAAACCTTTGCCTACAGAGTATTCGTCCCAAGTACGGCGATCTACAATTGATTTTGGTGTGCCAACAGGTACTGCACCAAGAGTCGCAATTCGCTCTGCAATTGTATCTGTCATTTCGCGTACAATGTCTACTTGCGGGTCTATCATTTCATGTACGCCAATAAAGTTAGGTCCCACTACGTTCCAGTGAATATGCTTTAAAGTAAGCTGTAAATCTATCAATGCAACCATGCGGTTATCTAGCGTAGCTATTGTTTTTTGAGCTGATTCGTCACTCATACCTGGCGCGGTAAATTTAGTTGTTTTGTTCGATTCGTTATTGTTACTCATAATTTCTCCTACTTAACTAATGTGTTGCTCATATAATGTGCTGCGTGATGAGCGTGACTTAAACTTAATAAAGCAACTGCTATGCCGTAAGTTGATTTATTTAAAAAGTAATTTAAAAACATGTGGTTATATTTTAAATTAAGGTTTTTAAGGCTGCAGAGGAGATTGGGTTTTTGAAAAGCCTGCATATATTTGTAAAATATGCAGACTTCGATTTAGTTACTCTTAGATGTATTTAAACGTTGGCTATATATTCGTGCGCTTTTAAAACATCGAGCGGCACTATTTCTAATGATTTTTTATTTGTAGCTTCAAGTACCACCGGTGGCGCAACGTTTGCTGAAATAGCATGAAGCCATCTTAGCGCACACAAGCACCATTTATCACCGGCTTTTAAACCTTCAAAATCGTAAAGAGGGTTCGGGCTTATTAAATCGTTACCTTGTGATTTTGAAAATTGTAAAAACTCATCAGTCATAATTGCACACACACTGTGATTGCCAAGATCTGATTCTGGTACATAACAAAACCCTTCACGTGTGTAGCCACCATTACCGCAACATAGTTTTAAGCGTGTGCCGAGTACATTAAATTGATTCGCCATGAAATACCTTAAATTGTGGTGTTTAATAAATTTACTCTATCAGGAGTAACTCGCTTGAGATAGCTATAAAACTTAAAAGAGGGAAGGGCTACACAAAGTTAAGCCCGCAGCAAATTACGGGCTTAGTACTATTTATTATTTAATACGCAGCGCCATACAATCGCTATGGCCGTTTATGATCATGCTTTTATCAACGCGTACGCCACCACCAGAGTATTTTCCGGCGGCGGTAAAACTACATATTTGTACAAAGTAGTCATCTACTTTAGGCAATGCAAATAGCTGTTGGTATATTTGGTCTTGATCGGCAAAGTGCCCCATTGTTTTTTCTATAACTTGCTGCTGTTCATCAACAATTTGAATATTAGCGCCACAGCGTCCTACTATTGGTTTAACTACATAACCAGTTTGTAATAACTCGTCGTTAAGTTCAAACGCGGTATTAAGTAAATATTTATGATTAGGAAATAAGCTCCACAGTATTGGTAAAATAGCCTTGTTACTTGGAATTAATGTCCACAGCGGTTCAAATACCATGACATTTTTACGCAGTAATACATCGACTAAACGTGGCGTTTCACCAGCTTTGAATTGTGGTTCAAAGTTATCACCTAATGATTGGTCGGCTTCGCATTCCTCACGAATTTGATCAAGTGCGGTTTCCCACGACCAGGTTTTCCATACGTAACTCAGTTGTGCGCCATCTGCATCTACTATGTTGCCTGACTCATTCCAGCGAAGTGTGCTTAAGCCAATTACTAACTTACACTCAAAGCCTGCGGCTTCAATCGCTTCTTTCATAAATAATGCATGGTAATGTTCTTCTTGTTCATCATCTTGCAGAATATGAACAAGACCTTTTACTTCACTTTTACGCCATGCTCTTACGAGGTCTTTAAATAAATTTTGGCCTGCATCTACACCTGCTTTAACACCAAAGTGTTTTGCCCATTTACCCTGAACTTTGCCGCTTTCCATGTAACACGATGCCGAATCGCAATTGTATTCGTAAACTTTTAAACCTGCTGTTGTTAAGGCAAAGTCAAATCGGCTGGTTATTAATTGGTTTAAGCGGTTATCCCACGATTGGCGAATTTTATTAAGTACAACATCGGGTAAATTAAACTTTTTTAATAACTCAGGGTGCTGTAGTACATAGTCAGTTGCATGCATAAATAAACCATGCAGCTCATTTGTTGCATGCTCAATGCTTTGCTGCGCCGTTTGAGATATTGCAAAGTAATTATGTTGATCCTCATCTACGGATGTAAGTTTATGGCCTTGCATCATTTCTACGTAGGCAGCTTCATCGTCATTCGCAATATTTAACCATGATTTGTTTGCTTGGCCTGTATCTACTGCTTTATGGGCTTCTATAGTAAATAAGTCAGTGTTTAGCTCAGACGTTGGCTCAGCATATTCTGTTTCATAAGTTTGTGTCATCCAGCCTAAAATAGTGGCGTCGCTGTAAGAGCACTCAATCCAATAGTCGCCATCTTTAGTTACTTTTGCTTTTAATTCACGGCACCAGTTTTGATTTGTTGGCCATATTTGATGCCCTACATTTTGCTCAGCAAGGCGTATTTTATCTTCATGCACTTCAACAACGACAGCAACATGGCCTGTTTCTTCAAACTCGCCGCCTTCTTCCCATATCAGTAAACTACCTACTTGAGGGTGATGTTTAGCACCATTTTTAAACGCGTTTAGTGGCAGTCTATTTTGGCTATTTACATCGCGTACTGAACGCAGCTCAAAAATATCGTAAGCCATGGCTATGTCATCAAAAATATAACCATGGTTGAGATACATCCATCGACGGGCAAATTCAACGCATTGCCATTTATAGCCCATGTAAATACCGTCTAGGTAACTACGATAGGCACTACGATTAGGATAAATGCTTTCATCAGCCGTATCATAATCAGATGAGTAAACAGCAACATTACCAGGTGCATAACCTAATAAAGTACCAAAATGACTAGCAGAAGCAGAAGATTTCATAAACAAAGATGTTCAAAATAAGGTGTGATAATTTGCTGACTATATGAGCCAAACTGCGTTATAGCAAGATATAAAATATTCTTTTACGAAGGGGGATAAGTAAAAAATTACTCATTCATTAAAGAGTGGAAAGATGGGAGAGTACTTTTACTAATAGTATAAGGTTTGGTACTTTTTGACTTTTAGCTGGTTGAAAGTTAGTAATATTTTTGACGTGATTATTACTGTTTAAATCTCAACTAAAAAATGGAGAAGCTATAGGTAACTTCTCCACTTTTATTATTCATATTTAGTGATTTTTATAATATGTAAAGCAGGTTAACGCGCTGCTAAATCATTTCAGCATCTATATGGCGTATTAGGTTTGATACCCAATTAACATATTGGCGGTGAATTTTTTTGCCGTTGTAGTTTAAGTTAATAGAGTCTTTATAGTTGATTGAGTATGCCGTTTTGTCATACGCAATATCGACAGTTAATTGGTGTGTGCGAATATCCAGTACACCTTTTATTTTACCTTCACTCATAGGCGTACACTTCCAACCAAGCTGAATACATGCCTTTAGAATACCTTTTTCTACGTCAGCTTCACTGTTGGTAATTGTTGATGTTTGCGGAATAGGGTTTTGTTCAAAGTCTCTTACTGCAACAGATGTTGAACAACCAGCGAGTACAGTAAGTGCTGCCGCTGTAAGTAAAATTGAGTACTTTTTCATAATAATCCTTTGTTTTAATTTCATCCAATTTTGATGTCTCGCCAATATATGCGCGCTTAGGTGAGATTATCGGTAAATTTATAGATGAGTACCAGCAATAATTAGAAAATTAAGAGAGTTAACCGAGGTTTATTTCGGGTATTAGCTTTATTTATGAACTAGTTAAAGTTTAATTATTTAAGCTATAAACCAAAGGGTAAAGCAAAATTATGTGTTGAAAGATTTACATGAGCGATGACATGTTTTGAGGGGAACGCTCTTTCGTTATGTTTTAAAATACTCCTATATCCGTACTTTGGTTAATTTTTTGTTAAACTGTTGCGCTTGATATAGCAAAACTAGCTAAAATTAGTTAAAAGCTTTAAAAACAGGAAAAACAATGGAAGACATAATAAACAACATTGATATTAATCAATATTTTCCCGCTGCAATCACGTGGGCAACCAACATATTACTAGCAATTGCAATTTTACTTGCGGGCTTATGGTTAGCGGGCAAAGTACGCAATTTAATTATTGGCTTGTGTCATAAATACACTCATCTTGACGATTCGCTTTTTAGGCAGCATGGCTCGCTACATCATATTAGCGTTCGTTATTATTGCTGTGTTAAATCGCTTTGGTATACAAACAGCCTCTATTATTGCTTTACTCGGTGCTGCGGGGCTTGCTATGGGCTTGGCGTTACAAGGTGCAATGTCGAACCTTGCCGCGGGCGTTATGTTGCTTGTTTTCAGACCTTATAAAGTGAATGACTTTATTGAGGCAGCAGGGCGTTTTGGTAAAGTAACAGAAGTAGATATGTTCACTACTATTTTACAAACGTTCGATAACCAACAGGTTATTATACCAAATAGTCAAATTTGGGGCGCGCAAATTATAAACCATTCACATCATCCAATTCGTGGTGTGGATATGCATTTTGGTGTTGCTTACGGTGAAGATACAACGGCTGTACGTAAAGTTATAGATGGGGTACTTGCAGCGCACCCACATATACTAAAAGATCCAGCTCCTTTTGTTGAAGTAGAAACACTTAACAACAGCTCAGTAGACTTTTTAGTAAGGCCATTTTGTAAGGGCGAGCATTACTTCGATATTCTTTACACGGTGCCAGAGTTAATTAAAAAAGCACTTGATGAAAACAACATTGAAATACCTTTCCCACATCGTAAAGTTATTTTAGTTAACGAGAATAAAGATTAACTAAATTTAAAAATGCATAAACCTAAGAGCACTTTTAAGTGCTCTTTTTTTGTGTGAAAAAGTTACATACCTGTGTAACCTTTTCTTTTATAAATCACCTCAAATACTACATTATTATCTGTACAGCCCTTTTTTACTAGGTTTGATGGCTGGTCTTTATTTTGCATTTGCATATTCGCTTTTAGTTTTAAAGCTCATAGAAACTATCGACCCATTAAATCAAACTGTATGAAGGACTAAACATGGCTGAATCATTTAAATACTCAGGTAATAAAGGGCATGGCGGCGAATTGCATCAAAAGGCATCGGATGAACACCCTACCATGACCACCGCGCAGGGCTGCCCTGTAAGTGACGATCAAAACTCATTACGTGCAGGAAAGCGTGGCCCAGGATTATTAGAAGATCATATAATGCGCGAGAAGATCTTTCACTTTGATCACGAACGCATTCCTGAGCGTGTAGTGCACGCCAGAGGCTATGGTGCACACGGATACTTTGAAACTTACGACACGCTTGAAGATTTGACCTGTGCAGATATTTTTCAGCGAAAAGGTGAAAAAACCCCAGTATTTACTCGTTTCTCTACAGTTGCAGGTAATAAAGGGTCTCCAGATTTAGCACGTGATGTACGTGGTTTTGCGGTAAAATTTTATACCCAAGAAGGAAACTGGGATTTAGTGGGTAACAATATACCGGTATTTTTTATTCAAGATGCGATGAAATTTCCAGACTTAGTTCATTCAGCTAAAGCCGAGCCTGATCGTGGTTTTCCACAAGCGCAAACCGCACACGATAACTTTTGGGATTTTGTGAGCTTATCGCCTGAGTCAATGCACATGGTTATGTGGGCAATGTCTGATAGAGCTATTCCGCGCTCTTTACGCTTTATGGAAGGTTTTGGCGTTCATACCTTTAAATTTATTAATGGCAAAGGTGAAGAGAAATTTGTTAAATTTCATTGGAAACCAAAAGGCGGCATGCAATCTGTAGTATGGAACGAAGCACTTAAGCTAAATGGCGCAGACCCTGATTTTCATCGCAGAGACATGTGGGAATCTATTGGCAACGGCGACTTCCCAGAGTGGGAGCTAGGTGTGCAGGTGTTTGATCAGCAATTTGCTGATGAATTTGAATTTGATGTTTTTGATGCCACCAAGCTTATACCTGAAGAGCAAGTACCAGTGCAAATTGTTGGCCGTATGGTGCTTGACCGTGTTGTAAACAACTTTTTTGCAGAAACAGAGCAAGTAGCATTTTGTACTCAAAACATTGTACCAGGGCTCGACTTTACACCCGACCCGCTACTGCAAGGTCGTAACTTTTCATACTTAGATACTCAAACCAAGCGTTTAGGTGGTCCTAACTTTACGCATATTCCGGTTAATGCGCCTAAATGCCCAATGCGTCATTTTCAGCAAGATGGCCACATGGCAATGCACAATCCAAAAGGACGTGTTAATTATGAGCCAAACTCATGGAGCGGCGATGAAAACAACCCGCGCGAATGCCCAGTACATGGCTTTAAAAGCTCAAAGGAACCTGAGGTAAGTGGCGGTGATAAACTGCGTTATCGCTCAGAAACATTCAGCGATCATTACAGTCAAGCTCGTCAATTTTATTTAAGTCAAACAGAGGTAGAGCAGGCGCATATTCAATCTGCGTACGTGTTTGAGCTGTCTAAAGTTGAGCATTTGCCAATACGAGAACGTTTGGTATCGCACTTGTTAAATATTGACGAAACCCTCGCAAATAAAGTTGCCGAAGGTCTTGGCTTGCAAGAAATGCCAGCTCCAGCTGAAGCTGCAATGCCAACACGTAAAGACTTACCTGTATCTGATGCGTTAAGTATTTTGAAAAATGCGCCCAACACCTTCAAAGGCCGTAAATTAGGTATTTTAGTAAGTGATGGCTTTAATGCAGAAATTTTTGAATCGGTTACCAATGCACTTAAAAGTGAAGGTGCAAACTTTGAAATTATTGCCCCGCAAGTTGGCGGTGCTAAATGCAGTAAAGGTAAGCATTTTAAAGCTGATCAGGTTATTAATGGTGGTCCATCGGTTTTATACGATGCGGTACTTGTACTCACCACCGAAGATGGAGCTGAAAAACTAGCTGCTATTGCAGAAGCTAAAGACTTTGTAAGTGATGCGTACGCACATATGAAATTTATAGGCTTTACAAATGAGGCTAAGCCTTTATTTAAAGCGGCAGGCCTTGATGGAAAAGTAGATGATGGTTGGATAGATTTAGAGGCACATTCAGGCGATAAATTTATAAATACATTGCGTAATTTAAGATATTGGGAGCGTTAGTAAGCTCAATAATTAAAAAAACCACAGCATGTAATTGTTGTGGTTTTTTTTAGCTCACCTAGTTAAGGTATTAGTTCAAGCCAACAATAAAAAATTGGATATATTATAAAGCTTAATGGCGCTTGTCACTGTGGCAAAGTGGTATTTACGGTCAACTCAAAACAACCTTATCCTTACAATTTATGTTACTGCTCTATATGCCGTAAAACCGCAGGGACCGGCGGGTTTGTTATTAATTTAAACGCGCAATACAGCGCGCTTGAGGTTACAGGGCGTGAACACATAACTATTTATCATGCAAAAATAGGCGATAAAATCAGCCCTGCAGAGCGTCATTTTTGTAAGCATTGTAGTGCTGACTTGTGGTTATACGATGCACGTTGGCCCGAGCAAGTTCATCCCTTTGCTGGTGCAATAGATAGTGAGTTACCCATACCGCCAGAGCGCACTCATTTAATGCTTGGTAGTAAAGCAAATTGGGTAAATGCGCCCATTAATGAAGGTGACAAGCAGTTTGAAGAATACCCTGATGAAAGTATTGCTGCTTGGCATAAACGTTTAAACCTCGAAAAGTAACGCAATTTTTTGTATGAGCTAAGCTTAAATTTAGGGGCAATTAAACGCATATTTAATTAAATATTAAAAATCACTGCGTAAGTAAAGGAGAATATTATGGCAGTCTCAGCAATACCAAAAGGGTTTCATTCAGTTACACCTTATTTAATTATGAATGACGCACAAAAAGCGATAGATTTTTATTGTGATGCATTTAGTGCTGAACACGTAATGCAGATGCCTTTACCTGATGGTGGAATAGCACATGCAGAAATAATAATTGGTGATTCGCATATCATGCTTTCAGATAATGGTTCTGAAGAGTATTTAAAAAACCCAAAAGAGCTCGGTGGTACAGCGCTAAGCCTTATGCTTTATGTTGAAGATGTTGATACCGTGTTTAAAAAAGCAATTGAGCTTGGTGCAACAGAAATAAGACCCGTACATGATCAGTTTTATGGTGATAGGACCGGCACGCTACAAGACCCATTTGGTCATATATGGATCATTGGTACACATAAAGAAGATGTTAGTGACGAAGAGTTAAACAATCGAATCGGGAATATAACAAATCAAGAGCAAGACGCATAACTCACATGCTAATTAGATTTATGTAGCTCTCTACTTACGTTGATGGCTTTAATGGAAGGCTTGTGGCTTGTGTCTTTTGCTTCAACTTAACTAGGTTTTGCCTTGTTATCGACACGGTTTTCTTACCTAAAAGTAGCTCACTTAGTAAAGTGAGTTGTTATAGATTACTAGTTAAATTTTAGGCATAAAAAAACCTCAGCCAATAATTAGCTGAGGTTCAAAAAGTGGTACCAGCGGCCGGACTCGAACCGGCACTCCTTTCGGAAGGGGATTTTGAATCCCCCATGTCTACCAATTTCATCACGCTGGCATAATTTTTCTTTAATCTTTTAAGCATAAAAAGATAAAGAAAAACCACTTAAAATAAAAAGGATACTTATATACCTCTTATTCTGTATCCGCATTATACAAACAAAAGAGGGGGCGGCAAGCATTTTCTTTTGTTTGTAATAACAACTGATTGATAATTAATCGTTTATAGCAAGGAGACTCCACCGGCAAATTTTTTAAGTCTTTTTTGGTTGATATATAAAGCGAATATTTTGGGTTATGAGTGCTATTAAATTGTTATGCGATTGAATAAATGAGCAATTGAACTATTGATAATAGTGAATCGTATTATAATAGTTATTCCTGCTTTATGCCGATTTTGCGTTTAATTCAGGTATTATTTGTACAACAAGGCTTTTAAGACATTAATTATGATCCAATTAAGTGCCAAACAGAACATTCAATCGATTGTTAAAGCTATTAAGGCAGAGGAAGCATCACTTCGTCAAAAATACCCATTACTTGCACATCAAAATACCTTAGGGTTAATTATTTTATTGCTGTCGCTTAGCGCATTAATTGGTGTTGGTGCTTTATATTATTTAGCCTTAATACCTGCTTGGGTATGTATAGTACTTGCGGCTATTGCTGCGTCTATTTCCCATGAGTTAGAGCACGACCTTATACATAAACAATACTTTAGCAATCAGCCTTTCATGCATAATTCTATGATGTTAGTAGTATGGTTAATGCGGCCAAATACTATTAGCCCATGGTACCGACGTAAAATGCATTTACACCATCACAAAACCTCAGGCACACAACAAGACCTAGAAGAACGCTTGGTGGGAAACGGTATTAAAAATCCATTTTTACGTGCGCTAGTTATTGTAGATGGGTTATTAGGGCTAATTATTTCTACTAAACGTTTTAGAAAAGAAATTAATGGCTTTAGTTTTTCGAGTGTTTTTAATGCGGGATTTCCGATAGCGACTGCGTATTTTGCTATTTTATATAGCGTTATTTTATTTCATATTGTTGATTTATTTATACCACTTTCGCTAAATTCACCTAGTTGGTTGTTAAGTACAATGGATGTGTTTGAATTTTTAATGGTTGTGCTCATTGTGCCTAATATTATTCGCTCAAGCTCGCTTAATTTTGTTACCTCAAGCATGCATTACTATGGTGGCGTTAATAACATGCTTGAACAAACTCATGTACTAACGAGTCGTTTATTCATGCCGTTTCACTTATTTTGTTTTAACTTTGGTAAAACGCATACCATCCATCATTTTGTGCCAAATCAGCCGTTTTATTTACGCCAAATGCTAAGTAAAAAAATACTTAAAGTAATGGCGCAGCACAACGTGCGCTTTAACGATTTTGACAGCATTAAAAATGCGAATGCTTATAAATAATTACCTCCAACATTAGGAGGTCTTACATTGCTATTCTTATTTTATAATCTGAATAGCAATTATGTACCAAGCCTATTACTCGTTAACTTCTTCTATCCACCACCGCGCTTATTAAAACTCACTTTACGTGCGTTGGTTGACTATTCATGCCATTTTTAAATCAACAAAAGCAAAAGTGGTAGGCTTAATTAGCGCTAAAATTTCAAACTAAAAATAGATAAAACCAGTGAAAAGTGAAGTGGCCCTTCATAGTTGGGCATCTAGCTTAAATGGGATTGATTATTGTAGAGCCTTCAGTAATAGTGGTTATAGAGCGAACTAATTATGTTCTCAATAATACATAAGGGCTCGTGCTCATCAATATTATAAAACCAATAAATATAATAAGGACAAACAGGATGAAAAAATCACTAATTTCAATAGCGTTGGGCTTTGCTGCTCTTAGTGCGTTTAATGCCAATGCAAACATTGATCAGCAAGTTAAAAAGATAGAGCAACAGGTTATTGATTGGCGACGTGATTTTCATCAAAACCCTGAGCTTGGAAATCGCGAAACCCGCACAGCAGGTATTGTCGCTAAGCACTTAAAGTCGCTGGGTATGGAAGTACAAACAGGGATTGCTTATACAGGTGTTGTGGGACTATTAAAAGGTGCAAAGCCAGGCCCGACAGTAATGCTACGCGCAGATATGGACGCGCTGCCCGTTACTGAAAAAGCAGATGTTGATTTTAAATCAACTAAAACCACTAATTACCGTGGTGTAGATGTAGGCATAATGCATGCTTGTGGTCACGACACACACGTGGCTATGCTAATGGGCGCTGCACAAGTGCTTGCAAACATGAAAGATGAGCTACACGGTAATATTATGTTTGTATTTCAGCCTGCAGAAGAAGGCGCACCAGAGGGGGAAGAGGGTGGCGCTGAGCTAATGCTTAAAGAAGGCATATTTAAACAATACAAACCAGAGGCTGCTTTTGGGTTACATATAACATCTAGTTTGCACAGCGGTAAAATTGGTTATAGAAGTGGCCCTGCAATGGCCAGTGCAGACCGATTTGAAATAACAGTACATGGCAAGCAGGCACACGGCTCTGCACCGTGGACTGGGGTTGACCCCATTGCCGCAGCTGCGCAAATAGTAACAGGCGTAAATCATATTGTTAGTCGCCAAATCAACATTACCAAAGAGCCTGCTATTGTCTCGTTTGGTAAGATAGCGGGTGGGGTACGTAATAATATTATTCCTGAAGAAGTCGAAATGGTAGGCACAATTCGTAACTTTGATATGGATAACCGAGCACGAATATTTGAAAAAATAAAAACCACAGCCACGCACATTGCTAAATCGTCAGGTGCTACTGCAGAGGTACACATTCACGAAGGTTATCCGGTAACGATTAATAACCCAAAGTTAACTGCGCAAATGTTACCTAGTCTTAAAAAAGCAGCAGGTAATGAAAACGTAGTTGAAATGGGAAAAATAACCGGCGCAGAAGATTTTTCGTTTTACGCATTAGAAGTGCCGAGTGTATTTGTATTTTTAGGCGGTACACCAAGTGAGCAAGATTTAAATACAGTGGCTAGTAATCACTCACCTTATTTTTATGCCGACGAATCATCGTTTAAAGTAGGCACTAAGGCGCTTAGCCTGTTAGCTGTTGATTATTTAAACGCACATAAAAGATAGCTTAAACACACCACGTTACGCTATTAGCTTAACGTGGTATTGCTGTTTTATTTAAAACATCGGATCATGTTTTTAGCACTTGCTCAACTTTTAAAAAATCACTCTCAAAAATTAAAAATCTAACCGAACATACAAATGAACCGGCGAGCAGTTTTTTTATATTTTAAAAATAATGAATCGATATTGCCGGTCTTATATCTCGATTCAATCTTCATAAGCATTAAGGATTTAAATAATGGAAATTACTGGAAGCTGTTATTGTGGTGAAATTAAATACCAAGCAAAGTCTCAAAATAACAACGCACTTGTTTGCCATTGTAGCGATTGCCAACGTATGTCGAGCGGCCCATTTAGAGCAGTCATAATTGCAGAGCCTAACTCAGTCGTTTTTACTAAAGGCGAGCCAAAAGAGTATGTTAAAACAGCCCAGAGCGGCAATAAACGTGCGCAAGGCTTTTGTGGTACGTGCGGCACTACACTTTACGCAACTAATGAAGCAAAGGCCGATAGAGTGTACGGCCTGCGTATAGGTGCTGTTGATCAGCGAGATGAATTTACCCCAGCTGCACAAATTTGGTCGCAATCAACGCTTAAATGGCTAAACGATTTACACCAGGTGCCTGCTTTTGAAACTACACCTCAATCATAAGTGCTGTGAGCGTTGAGAAAATAAAACAGCTAATTAGCTATGCTTTGCTAGTGGGAAAAATCTCGCTAGCTGCATTTTACTCCCTCCTTTTACCTCCTCTTTATATAAAAATTAAAGTATTTGTAGGCCAAATGACTTTGTGAATTATTTTCATATTTTATTGAAATATATGCCTATATGCTCATTTGTAGTAATACCTCACCTCAGTTTTTGTATTTAAGCTCATGATATTTATAAAAATAAAGTTTATTTTTATATGTACCTATTTGGCTTGTTAATTGCTGATAAACACCACGGACTACATATTAATGATGAGGTGAAACGAATGAGAATTTTATCCACGAGCGAAGTAGGGGCTGAATTAGAAGCAGCCAAATCACGTTTAAAAAAATTACCCCACTGGAAACTCTCTGAAAAGTTAGCCTTAGAGCTGCGCTTAAAACAACTAAGCGCTTACTTTAACGAATACAAAAGTTAGCGTTTGATTTATTAGCGTAATAGATATGGAAATTAATCCCCTTGTTTAAGCGGTTTTAAATAATATGGCTAAGGAAAAACAATGAAAAGCAAAAGGTACTGTAAAACGGCCATCGTGCTAGTAACTTACCACTGCAATGAAGGTGTTATAGAGCGCGTTAAAGAAATACAAAAATACGCCAGTAATTACATCATCACGATTGTTGATAACTCAACACAAAAGTACAAACAAAGGTATAACTTACGCCTAAGATTAAAGGCGATTGACCCCAACATTATTTATATTGATCACACACTAAACTGTCGGTTTACGGCTTATAACGTGGGGCTGCAAACAACGTTGAGTGATTTTGTTGTTTTTCGTACTGACGACGATGTATTTGATGAAAAGCACACTTTTAAACTAATAAACGAAGGCTTTGAAGAGGACTTTGTTTTTACTCCCTATTACTTTGATAATACAAAAAAAGTAGAGCACACTTATCAAAGACCGATAGAAACCCTGGTATTTAAAAAGAATTCATTATTAGCGTTTTTACCTTTTGAAACAGCCCCAAGCAGCGATTGGCAGCTAATGAAAAAGATGTTTGCTACAAAAAGCAAAAAGGAAGTGCCACTCGTTCTTTTGTATAAAAAACCGCATGGTCGCGAGGAGCTTGCTGTATGAAACTAGCAATAATAGCGCATCCCCGATTTCCTATTAAATCTCCCTATGCTGGTGGGCTAGAAGCTTTTACTGGCGCATTAGTTGAATACTACCAATCAGTTTATGAGGTTACTTTATATGCTCACCCAGACAGTGAGGTTGACTGTAAATTAAAATCGTTCCCGATAGATAACAGCCAATATCAACAATACCCCGATATAGTTGAAAACGATTTTATGCTCAAGGTAATGGACGATATAACTAAAGAGCAGTTTGACGTAGTGCATAACAACTCCCTTAACCCGATTCCCATACTGTGGGCCAGTAAAAATAATATTCCTATGTTAACTACGTTGCACACACCGCCTTACTCAAAATTAAAAGCGGTGGTAGGGCTGGCTTCTTACTCGCCATTTATACACTTTACTGCAGTGTCGCACTCTTTAGCAGAAGCGTGGGAGCCTTTTATAAACGATAAAGTAGAAGTGACCTACAATGGTATAGACCTTAAACGCTGGCAGGTAACAAAAAAGCCGCAAGATTATGTGTTTACGTATGGTCGAATATTACCAAGTAAGGGCATTGATATAGCAATATCTACAGCTCAGCAAATGGGGATTGCTATTAAATTTGCCGGCCCCATAGCCGATCAACACTATATGGATGACGTAGTGCGGCCTTTACTAAAACCCTGCGATACCTATTTAGGGCACCTTGATCACCATAGTATCAAACACCAATTGGCTCATGCCAAAGCTGCAGTATTTGGCACCCGATGGGCTGAGGGATCCCCATTTTATCCAGCGGCCTCTTTTTCGTAATTCAAAATAAAGTTTTTTAAACTTTTTTCTATATAGCTTTGTGTAATACGTCTCTTACATAGCTTTATGACTTGCTTGG
>NZ_JACJDY010000031.1:0-45322 GCF_014163785.1 Pseudoalteromonas sp. SR43-7
GCCAAGCAAGTCATAAAGCTATGTAAGAGACGTATTACACAAAGCTATATAGAAAAAAGTTTAAAAAACTTTATTTTGAATTACGAAAAAGAGGCCGCTGGATAAAATGGGGATCCCTCAGCCCTTTGGGCAGCGCCTGTTTGGCATTAATGCTACGTTATCGCCCATTTATGGGGAATAACCACACTACATAGGCTTTGCCTTGCCTAAATACCAAACAGACTGCTGCAAATTTAACCTTGAAAGATCAACAGACCCTAGTACTTAGCCCAATGATACAATAGGGAATATAAACTCATAGGAGGCAGTATGATTGCAACCGTTAAAAACAAAGCCATTTTTAGCAGTAATACATTTTCGATAAACCTTGTTACTTACCCAACCAATCATAGCGTAATGAACCATATTGACCCTGTGCAGCAAGGGCGCTATTACAAGCTCAATTTTGTATTAGAGAAACCTAAAGCGGGTGGGGTATTTAAATGCTCTAAATGCATTATAAATTTATTTAATCGCGTGTATTTGTTCAGACCCGATAAGTACGAACACAGCGTATCTAAAATCGAGTCTGGAAAGCGTGTGCTACTGAGCTTTGCGCTTAATATATAATTTATTAATAGTCGTAGGCCTGTCCGGTGCATAAAACAGATAAGTCGCAGTACGATACAGAGGTTTCACTACAGGAATTGATAGTAAAAGCATTCCCGCCTCTGCGCATAGCATCAGCTTTAAGTAAATCAATCGCGTTTGATTTAGAGCGATTGTAACTTACATTATTGCTGCCCATGCCGTCGCCATCACAGCTTTCACCTTCTATTCGGCCTAAAAGTGTTGCGCCACTTTCGTGTGCTTCTTGGTCGCTATAAAATTGCTGTAAATCTCTTTTATTAACGTAGGTGCCAATTTCTTGAGATAAAACACCGTTGTCTATATCTGTATGATAAGTCATACCTGCACAACCAGTTATTGTGGCCAGCACTGTTATTGCCATTATAAAACGTAGCATATTTATTAGTCCCTTAATTTATTATTTGAAATAGTAAATTACTAACAAAATCAAATGCGGGCAATGTTTACTACTAAGTAAATTGTTAGCATTTGTAAATGTATTTAGATTTTACTGAGCATAGGATAAGTAAACAAAAAGAAGTGGCAAACATTAACTAACCAATGGCATAAAATAGCCCACGCTAAGCGCTGCGTTTTATAAAAAATATAGCTATATCCTAAGCCTGCAATAAATGAAACCAATACATAGTTAAATCCTCCAGCAAAATGCGCCAAAGCAAACACTGCTGCTGTCATTATTGGAGCAAGTAGCGCTAGGCGAGTAGATGTGATTATTTGGCTAAGTTTGGTTTGTAATAAACCTCTAAACAAAGCTTCCTCAGCTACACAGGTAAATAAAAGATTAATAGCAATAAAGGCTATCCAAAAGTCAGGAACCTTAGGGTTAAAGCTTACAAGTCCAAGTGTTAAAGCCGCAGTGAGCGAAGCTAAAACAGTAGCAATAATTATAAAAATAGGTTGTTTAACGTTTAATGGGCCTGCTTTATTAGAGTCTGCTTTTAAAGCTTTTTTATTCGAATAAAAGTAAGCACAAAGGAATAACCCAGCCATAGCTTTATCAAAATTAGCATAAAGGGTAAAAGCAATCGCATCGCTTGTAATACGCTCATCTATAACAATAGGGAGATTATTAAAACCAGGCACCCAATGAAGTGCTAATGCCAGTGAGGAAATTATAAAAACAGTACCTAAAATAGCGCGTATTATTGCCCGCTTTGTATTTAGCGCACAGTAGTATAAAACAACGTAAAGCCCAGTGCTGAGCAGAGCATACAAATTTATATAACCTTGAAAATACCCACTTAGAACACTTAAAGCTATTAAGTAGTGCCAAAGGGGTTGCCGCATTATTGATATTTTGCAGTACGGAAAAACACATATAATTGATAGTGCTAATAAATAAAAGGTCATTGTTTTTTATTACTCTGTTTTATTTAGCCATTAATCTAACAGATTCGACCTCTCAATATTTTTTTTCTGGTAATATAGATAGGTTATAAGCAGTTTAAGCAGTGAACAAACTATGTTAAGTCCTTTTTTTCAGCAGCATGCTGATTATGTTTCTATCTCTCGTGAGCAGGGTTGTCGCTTCGCTAAATGCGTTGCTGACGATTACAATCCACTTCATGACAAAGATGCCAAAAAGTTTTGCGCGCCAGGAGACTTACTTTTTTCATTGGTACTAGACCGCTACGGTATTAGTGAACAAATGGAATTTACTTTTGCCGGTATGGTTGATGAAAACACCAAACTACATTTCCCTGAGGGAGCCGATGAGTTTGATGTTACCAATGGCGAAAAAGTAATTTTAAAGGTAAAGCGCAGCGGTAAAACCAGCCAATGCCCAGCACTAACTAATAGTCTAATAAAAAATTATGTTGAGTTTTCTGGTACTACCTTTCCGCATGTAATTATCCCATTAATGGGCAAGCAAGAGGTAATGATAAACCCTGCTCGTCCGATGGTAATTTACGAATCAATGCTCATTAACCTTGATAACCTTGATATAACAACGCCAATACTTGAATTTGCAGAGCCAAGCTTTGAGTACACTGGTAAGCGCGGAAAAATTACACTACGTTTTAACCTGTTAGAAAACGGCGTTAAAGTGGGCAGTGGTGAAAAGCACATGGTGGTTTCGGGTATTCGCGAATACTGCCAAGCAACAGTTGACGATTTAATCGCGTTTTACAACGAACGTAAAGCAACACTAAAGCCAGCCTAAAGCTACAGAAAATTATAAAAGGCGCTAAATACAAAGGTTATTTAGCGCCTTTTTTATTGTTTTAGCGCTAAGGCGAAAGAGATCAACCGCGATTAAATACTTTTCTGGACTGGTTAATTTACGCAGTACAGTAATATGCGTACAATAGCGCTCTTTGTTATTTTAAAGCTAAGCCTATGTCTGCCACTACGTTCTCATCACTTAATCTCGACCCGTTATTATTAACAGCGATTGAGCAAAATAATTACACTCAACCTACCGCAATTCAGATTAAAACTATTCCGCCTATTTTAGCCGGAAGTGATGTAATGGGCAGCGCGCAAACAGGTACGGGTAAAACCGCCGCCTTTGTTTTACCTCTATTACATAAGCTTTTAAATACCCCTAAAAAAGATGAGCAAGGCCTTGCCCGCGTTGTAATTTTAACGCCAACACGAGAGCTTGCTCAGCAAGTATTTGCCAGCTTTGAAAAGTATGCACAAGGCACTAACATTAATGGCGCTTTAGCCTATGGTGGTGCAAGTATTGGCCCTCAAATAAAAGCACTTAAAACAGCACAAGTTATAGTGGCGACACCAGGGCGTTTGCTTGATCATATAGTTAAAGGCAGCGTGGTACTTTCAAGCGTAGACTCTTTAGTGTTTGACGAAGCTGACCGCATGCTTGATATGGGCTTTATTGACGAAATTAAACGTATATTGCGCCATATACCAGGCGATCGCCAAACTTTACTCTTTTCGGCTACGTTTGATGACAGCGTGTTTGAACTCAGTAAAAAACTACTAAAAAACCCAGAACTAATTGAAGTTGATAAACGTAACTCAGCTGCGGTTGAAGTAGAGCAAGTTATTTACGCTGTAGATGAAGACCGTAAGCGCGAACTTGTATCGCACATGATTGGCATGAAAAACTGGCGCCAAGTGCTTATTTTTACTCGCACAAAACAAATGGCTGATAAGCTCGCTAAAGAAATGTGTAAAGATGGGTTAAAAACCGAATCAATCCATGGCGATAAATCGCAAGGCGCACGTGACCGTGCATTGCAAAACTTTAAAGAAGGTATTACACGCGTACTTGTTGCAACCGATGTCGCTGCGCGTGGTTTAGATATTTCTACACTTAGATACGTAATTAACTTTGAACTACCTTACATTGCCGAAGATTACGTGCACCGTATTGGCCGTACAGGTCGTGCTGGTGAACAAGGACTTGCTATGTCGCTGGTAAGTCTTGATGAGCAATGGCTGCTAGAAGAAATTGAAGTACTACTCGATACGCGTTTAACGCCGCAGTGGTTAGAAGGTTACGAGCCAGATCCTAATAAAAAGCCAAAAGATAATCGTAAAAATACTAACAAGTCGCGAAAAGATCGCGATAAAAAACGCATAACAGGTAAAAGAGAGCCAAGTAGGCGTCGTAAATAATAGCTTTTACTTTGCTTTTTTGCCTATACTGGAGCTATTAAATAGCCGAGGTAAAGTTAATGTTTGAAACTGATAAATGGGCATTCTCTGGTGTTGATGGCCAAATATCTTTGCATAAATGGCAAAAAACAATCGACCTTATCACGGGGCTTTTTTCTGCCCCGTCTGGTTATATAGTTCAGGCAACAAGCAAAGGCTATCGCGTTGTTATTAGAAGTAACGAAGGTGGCTCAAGCTTTGAAACCAATCCGATACTTCCTCCTCAAACACCTCTTTTTTGTCGGCACGTCGCTGAAACCAATAATATTTTATATGTTAATGATGCAAGCAATAACGATGCATGGAACACACTACCAGAAGTAGTTGAGGATGGTGTTGAATCCTACCTAGGTTTACCTATTCATTGGCCAGAAGGTGAAGTATTTGGCACGCTATGCTTAAAAGACACTAAAATAACTAGCTATACCGATGAATACTTTGAGCTCATAGAGCAACTACGCGATTTAATTGAAGACGACCTAGCGCTTGTTTACAGCTATGAACAAATGCGCGAAATAGCCATGTTAGACTCATTAACAGATATTTATAATCGCCGAGCACTTAACTTACTAGCTCAGCAAAAGCTTAATTTAGCACTGCGTTTGGGCTTCGACGTATGTTGCTTGTTTATTGATATAAACGACTTTAAAAAATTAAACGACACCTTTGGACATGAAGTAGGTGACAAAGCCTTAATTATTTTGGCGGATACGTTAAAAAACCATTTAAGAGATGCCGACATAGTAGGGCGTTTAGGTGGTGATGAGTTTGTTGCAGTAATGCAATTAAGCGATAAAAGTAAAATTAGCTACATCATAGATAAAATATCCTCTGAGTATTCAAAAGCTTTACTCAAAGAAGACGTTTGCGATTTATCGCTCAGCATAGGTTATAGTTTTACTAATAAACAAAAGCAGCCATTTGAAGCGCTATTAAATGATGCAGACCACGCAATGTATAAAAATAAACAAGCGTATAGACTCGCTAAAAAAGCACAATAATAAAAGTAAGTTCGTCATGACTCATGCCACAAAAACTTGGCTAGTTTTTTCTGCGATAGGTTTTATTTTAGGTGTTATGTGCTCCTCTATGGGGTTTGCCTTAAAAAGGCTTGAGAGTAATAACCAAAAATAGCTTCAATGAATAGCTTAAGCTGCAAATTTTTACTTGTACTTCTTAATTTATTTTTCAAAGTACGGACATAAAAAAGCAAGCCATGAGGCTTGCCAAGAAGGGTGTTAATTAGCTCTTATCTAGCCTTTAAGCTATTAGCTTTTCAGCAAGGTTTAATTCCATAATAGCTTTTAATAAACGGTATAAGTTAATTGATGCATCAATTTCTTCTTTACGGTTTGTTAAGCTTTCAATATTTAAGCCCAGTGGCACGTCTAGGTGTGCACAGCTTTTAAGTATTAAGTCGAGGTTTTCTCGGCAAATACGGACCGATTCGCTTAATGTATTGTCTGCATCAAGCATGCGCCATTTAGTTGCCTCTGGCACTGAGATACCCAACCATTGCATAAATTCTAAGGTTTTTTCGCCGCCGCACGGGGTAAACGTTAATATAATACGTTGTGGTGTAATACCCTGCGCTTTACATGTACGTGCGTAGCTAGTGATTAGCTCTATAGTCGCTTGTGCATCGTAAACAGCTTGCGATATAAAAAACTGACAACCTTGTGCTGTTTTTTCTGTTAATCGTTCGTGCTCATTTCGTTTACTTGAATGGCGCTCGGCAATAGTAACGCCACCTAAAAAGAAATCATCTGATTGCTCAGCCAATGCTTTATAAGCATCTGGCAGGCTTAGCTTTATATCGCCTATCGATGATGGGCTACCTACTAAAACAACATTTTGTAAATCGTAGTCGTTTTTAGTTTCACTTAGCCAATCTTTAAATTCGCCTACGCCACGCTGCGCCACACTTTTATAAGTAATTACATCTTGTGCAGATAAATTACGAAGTAAATGGCTGTATTCACGCGGATCAACGGTTTGTTTAAACGCAAATGGACGGTCTTGATTAGTTCGGCTGCTTTCGTCTTGAATGTCGTAAATTATCACGCCGTCGTATTCAATTTCGTGTAAGCGACCTAATAGCTTTTCTGCAATGGTTTTTAATTGCGCTTTATCGGTGCCAATTTTAGGCGGGGTAGTACCAATAAGATAAACACCTTGATTGGTGTCCACTATCTTCTCTTTTAGTGATAAAGCCATAATCCTCATTCCAGCTAAGTTTGTTTTGATGGATTTAATATAGCAGCCATTTAGACGTCTAGATAGATTTATTTAATGAAAGTTTTTCAATTAACATGATGTTTATTCATAGTGCTTGTTCCCATTATTTATAATTGACACAGTTGTTTACATAATAAATTCCCTTGGGGCTCTTATATTTATTGGCTTTGGGGCATAATTAAAGAGTTAAATCTGACAACAAATTTGCTCAATTTAAAAAGGGACAACAATGAAATTTAAATTATTAGCAACCAGCTTAGCGGTATCGCTGGCGTTAACAGGTTGCACCATGCAACAAAATCAAAGCACGCAAACAACAGCACAACAAGAACAAGTAAATAAAGCTGATGACCGTGTTTTTTCACAAGATTACTTAATTGAAGAGCTAGAAAACGGCTTGCGTATCATGGTTGTTAAAACCGATTACCCTGATGTCGTGTCGCTGCAAATTCCGGTATCGGTTGGATCGCGTAACGAAGTTGAAGAGGGCAAAACAGGCTTTGCTCACTTTTTTGAACACATGATGTTTAAAGGCTCAAAAAAATACCCTGAAGATGTGTACTCAGACATATTAAAAAATTCAGGTGTTGATAACCGCGCTTATACAACAAACGATTACACAAATTACCATTTAAACTTTTCAAAGCAGCATCTTGATAAAGTACTTGAGCTTGAAGCTGATATTTTTCAAAACTTAACCTACACCGAAGAGCAATTTAGAACAGAAGCACAAACGGTAAAAGGTGAGTACTTAAAAAACAACGCGAGCCCAATTCGTAAATTATTAAGCGCTGTACGCGAAGAAGCGTTTGATAAGCACACGTATAAACACACCACTATGGGCTTTTTTAAAGACATAGAAGCCATGCCTGATCAAATGGCCTATGGTAAAGAGTTTTTTGCTAAGTTTTATAAGCCTGAGTATGTGTCACTTGTCATCGTGGGCGATGTAGACCCACAAGCAACAATGGCAATGGTTAAAAAGCATTGGGGCAGCTGGGAAAAGGGTAACTATGTTGCTGACATTAAAGCAGAACCTGTTCAACAAGCACCAAAATATTTGCACCAGCAAGATGAAGCGCTACCAGGGCATTGGTTACTTGTATCGTACAAAGGCGCTGCGTGGGAGCCTGCTAAAAAAGACAGAGCTGCACTAGATTTAATCTCGCAGCTTTATTTTTCAAATAATTCAGATTTATATCAAGAGCTAGTGGTCGACAAACAAATTGCCAGCCAAATGTTTACCTATAACCCAGAGACTAAAGATCCGGGTTTATTACACGTATTTGTTAAAGTAGAAAACGCAGACGATTTAGCCACTGCGCGCGATGCCATCAATCGAACTTATGCAAAAGCACGCACTGAGCTTGTTGATGAGCAAAAGCTAAGTGATTTAAAATCGAATCTTAAATACAGCTTTATTAATGGCTTAGATTCTTCGCAAGCGATTGCATCAACCCTTGCCAGCTACATGCATTTTGAGCGCGATCCTGAGGTTATAAACCAGCTGTATAAATCGGCAGATAACATCACCAGCGCAGATATTAAAGCCGTTGCTAATAAATACTTTACTGATAACGCACGTACCACATTAACAATGTCGGCACTTGATAAAGCCCCAGGTTTTGAGCAAGAAGTTGATTTAAATGCGCTTACTGCAAAGCTTGAACAAGCACCTGCGGCACCTGCATTTAAAGTACTTGATAAAACCAATAGCTCGCCGTTAATCGATGTTAACTTTTTATTCAATACCGGCGCGGCTGCCGACCCTCAAGGCAAAAAAGGTGTTGCAGCGCTCACTGCGGCAATGCTTGCACAAGGTGGCTCAGAGGCGACAAGCTATAAAGATATTCAAAAAGCACTTTATCCGCTTGCAGGTAGCTTTGGTTATCAAATAGATAAAGAAATGCTGTCGTTCCAAGGGCGTATTCATAAAGACAATGCAGCGCAGTGGTATTCACTTGTGAGCGATCAATTATTAAACCCAGGCTTTAGAGATGACGACTTTAAACGCCTTAAAAAAGAAATAATCGACGGTATTAAATCAGGCTTAAAAGCATCTAACGATGAAGAGCTAGGCAAAGAAGTGCTATATAGTGCACTTTACAAAAATCACCCTTACGAAAGTTACAACTACGGTGATATTTCGGATTTAGAAGCGTTGACGCTAGATGATGTTAAAGCGTTTTATAACAGCGAGCTTACGCAATCTAAACTCACGGTTGGCTTAATTGGGGCTGTGCCTGCAAACCTTAAAGCTAAAATGATGAGCGATTTTGCAACGCTACCAAAGGGTGAGCAAAGCCGTTTAAGTATTCCTGATGCGCCAGCGCTTAAAGGTCATCATGCAACTATTGTAGAAAAGTCAGCGCAATCTACAGCGGTATCGTTTGGTTTCCCTATTGATACAATAAGAAGTAGCGAAGACTGGACAGCCCTTTGGCTTGTGCGTTCGTACTTTGGTGAGCACCGTAGTTCTAACAGCTTTTTATATGAGCGCATTCGTGAAACTCGCGGCATGAACTATGGCGATTACGCATATATTGAATACTTTCCACGTGGTATGTTTCAAACCAAGCCAGATGCAAACCTAGGGCGCTCAGAGCAAATATTTCAAGTGTGGTTACGCCCACTTCGCTCTAATAACGATGCGCACTTTGCAACACGTACCGCCTTGTTTGAACTAGATAAGCTAATTAAAAATGGCATGAGCGAAAATGACTTTGAAGCTACGCGTAACTTTTTAATTAACTTTGTGCCGCAAATGGTTGCAAGTCAAAATCGCCAATTAGGTTACGCGCTTGATAGCGAATTTTACAACATTGATAGCTTTGTAAGTTACGTAACTAATAAACTTAAAACGCTAACGCTTGCTGATGTTAATCGCGTTATTAAAGAAAACTTACAAACAGACAATGTTCACTATGTATTTATTACTGGTGACGGCGCTGATATGCAAAAACGTTTAGCATCGCAGCAAACATCGCCAATGATTTACAACACCGATAAACCTGCCGAATTAGTGGCTGAAGATAAAGTGATTGCTGATTATAAACTGGCAATTCCTGCAAAAAATATTGAAGTGATAAAAGTCGATAAAGTATTTCAATAATTTAAGTGTTTTTTAAGCGTTAAAATAATGCCTCGGTGCTATAAGCATCGAGGCATTTTTATTATTTAATAATGAAACTTAATAAACAGTTATACCTAATAACCAGAACAAATAACTAAGGGATTAACACCTTGATGGCTAAATCCGTTAGACTTGGGAAAAGGCTATTTTATATCAACTTAAGGCAGTGCAGTATTATGCGTCATGCAATTTGGCAACAGCTTCGCGACGAAGCTAACGATGTAGTAAAACGTGAACCATTATTAGCAAGTCATGTTTATTCATGTGTTTTAAATCATGATTGTTTAGGTTCGGCATTGAGCTTTATTGTTGCTAATAAGTTGGCTGATGCGGTGGTATCTGCATTTACTATCCGAGAGCTGTTTGACCAAGCATTTGTAAAATGTGACCGTATGCTATCTTTTGTTGCTGAGGATATTAAAGCGGTAAAAGACCGCGACCCTGCATCAGAAACCTATCTTACGGTTATATTAAATCTAAAAGGTTTTCATGCTATTCAGGCGCACCGTTTGGCTAATTGTTTGTGGCAACAAAATCGCAAAGAGCTAGCGCGCTTTATTCAAAGCCGTAACTCTGAAGTGTTTGGGGTCGATATTCACCCAGCATGTAAAGTGGGTAAAGGCATTATGTTTGACCACGCAACCGGTATTGTTATTGGTGAAACCGCGGTAATTGAAGATAACGTATCAATTTTGCAATCTGTAACGCTTGGCGGTACAGGTAATGAGCAGGGCGATCGTCATCCTAAAATTAGAGCAGGCGTATTAATTGGCGCCGGCGCTAAAGTACTGGGTAATATTGAAGTAGGTGAGGGCGCACGAATTGGTGCGGGCTCAGTTGTGCTTAGCAATGTTCCACCACACACAACCGCTGTTGGCGTACCCGCTAAAATTATTGGTCGACCGGATTGTGAGTGTCCGGCGCAAAGTATGAACCAAAACTTTTTATCAAATCCTGAGCCTGAAAACGAATCGCACACGAGTGCAATGCTATAGGTAATTAAAAAATAATAAAACTTAAAAGGAATTAACATGAACAAGAATAGTTTATTGGCTCTAGGGATTGGGTTTATTGCGGGTGTAGGTTTAACTTGGAGCTACTTTAATGCAGCTTCAAGTCATCCAGAATCTGTTAAGTCGCAGCCAAGTTATGAAAAACAGAAAAAGCTTCATACTGAACAACAAAGTAATGAGGTGTTGAGTAATGCAGACTCTGCAGTACCTGAGCAAGTCGCTAGTATAGAGCCCGCTGAAGTCTCGCCTACAACCAATTCAGAAACCCAAAAGCTTGATGAACTCCCTTTAGAAGAGCAAGTAACTCAGCTTAAGCAGCAACTCGCCGAACAGAAAGCGGCGCTCAAAAGTGTTTTAAAGAAAATGAGGGACCCTTCAGATTTTGAGCAGATTTTACGTGATAAATTTGAAAATCAAACGCGCGATGAAGAATGGGCTTATCGTACTGAAATGGCATTACAAGATTTTTTATTAACAGCTGATTTATCAATTATTCCTGACGTTGTTAGTGCAAAATGTAAAAAAACAGTATGTGAATTTGAACTTGCCGCTCCCACTGATAACGACACATTTGGTAATGCTCAATGGCGAGAGCTAAACGATAAGTTGATGGAACAAGAGTTTTGGCAACAATTTAAAAGCACTACCTCCACATCGAGCGATAGCGAACTTAAAATGTTGCTAAGTACAGAGCTTTAAATAATTTGTGATTCTATAGAGCCATCGACTAACTCTGTAACTAAAACATCGCCTGTTTTAATTTGCCCCACAGATTTAACTACTTTTCCTTGCTGTGTTTTAGTGATGCTATAACCGCGCGCTAAAACATTAAGCGGACTTACCGAGTCTAACCTGCTTGCTTGCAGTGCTAAGCTATTATTCGCTTGTTGTAACTGATGCTGTATAGCTTGGTTTAGCCTAGCTTGTAATTGCGAGAGTTGATGGCTTGCTGAAGCGAGTTTTTTATCAGGTGATTGGCGCATCAAACGCGGCGTTAAGTTATTGAGTGTGCGTTCTTGTTGGTATAAACGATTACGCATAGCTTGTTGCAGCGCAATGCTTAGCTCATCCAAACGTTGTGATTTTTGACTAAGCTGATTACGCGGATGACACAAATTAAGGCGGTGTTGTAACTGCGTTGCTAATGCGCGTTTATCGGCAATACCGTGCTTAAACGCGTTAGATAAACGATTAACTAATTGTGTTACTTTGTTGTGTAACTCTTGCGTATTTGGGCTTACAAGCTCAGCTGCGGCTGATGGAGTGGCTGCACGAACATCAGCAACGTAATCGCTAATGGTTGTATCTATTTCATGGCCTACTGCACTTACTATCGGTAATTCACTTTCAAAAATAGCTCGAGCGAGCTGTTCGTGATTAAAACACCATAAATCTTCAAGTGATCCGCCGCCTCGTCCTAAAATAAGTACGTCAACTTCATCACGAGCATTAGCTAATTCAATTTGATTAATTAAATGTAGGTGTGCTTCTTTGCCTTGTACCATAGCAGGGTAAATGATTACCTCTAGCTGCGGCGCACGGCGTTTAAGTACCGTTAAAATATCTTTTATAGCAGCGCCGGTTGCAGAGGTAATAACACCAATACGATTAATGTTTTGCGGAAGTGGTTTTTTATACGCAGAGCTAAATAATCCTTCGGCGGCCAAACGCATTTTAAGTGCATCGAATTCTTGTTTTAGCTGACCTTCGCCGGCCGGTTCCATATGCTCAACAATAAGCTGGTAGTCACCGCGAGGTTCATAAAGTGATACACGCGCTTTTACTGTAACTTGCGCGCCATTTGCAGGGCGATAGCTTTGGTTGCGATTATTCCCACGCCACATAGCGGCTTTAATTTGTGCTTTATCGTCTTTTAACGAAAAGTACCAATGGCCGGATGCTGGGGTAATAAAATTAGAAATTTCGCCCGTGAGCACTAAAGATGCAAAACCTTGCTCAAGGATTGTGCGAATTTCTCTATTAAGGCGTGAAACGGTGTAAACCGCCTGCGAAGGCTTCGAAAACATAAAAAACAACCTAAAACTATTTATAAAGCAAGGGTCTATTGACCTTTGTAGATTAAAATTTGTTCAAACTAGGGGCGGTTTAATCGCGGCGCGAGGTTTGTAACCTAGTGGGCTAAGTAAAAACCGAGTAACAAAGAGTTAATCGCCCCTAGGCTGAACCCTTTGGGCAGCGCTTGTTTGGAATTGATGCTACGCTATCGCCTATTTATGGGGAATAACCACACTGCATAGGCTCTGCCTTGCCTAAATACCTAACAAACTGCTGCAAATTTAACCTTGAAAGGCTAAGAGACCCTATATTATCATAAATATTTGCGAAATATTATTTACTCATGCCAACAACGCTGTTAAAATTTGGCCGCAATTCCTTATCTTAGATCCACATGTGAGAAGTTGCCAAAATGCTTAGAATCGCTAAAGAAGCTCTTACCTTTGATGACGTACTTTTAGTACCTGGTCATTCTACTGTTTTGCCACACACGGCAAATATTTCAACTCGCTTAACGCGTGGTATCAAACTTAACTTGCCGCTTATTTCAGCATCTATGGATACTGTTACAGAAGCTCGTTTAGCTATTGCCCTTGCGCAAGAAGGTGGTCTTGGTTTTATTCATAAAAACATGACTATTGAAGAACAAGCGAAAAACGTACGTAAAGTTAAAACCTACGAAGCAGGTATTGTTTCATACCCTGTAACGGTCACTGCCGATTTAACAATTGCAGATGCAATTGAGCTTTCGCACGAAAAAGGTTTTTCAGGCTTTCCGGTTACCGACAGCAATAATGTGCTTGTAGGCATTGTTACTAGTCGTGATATGCGTTTTGAAACTAAGCTTGAACAGCCTGTTTCTACCGTTATGACCAAAAAAGAAAAGCTTGTTACCGTTAAAGAGGGCGCAGCACGCGAAGAAATTTTAGGCTTAATGCACGAACACCGCATTGAAAAAATCCTTGTTGTTGATGATGAATTTAAACTCAAAGGCATGATCACAGTAAAAGATTACCAAAAAGCCCAAGACAAACCTGACGCATGTAAAGATGACCAAGGTCGTTTACGTGTAGGTGCTGCTGTAAGTGTTGGCGCAGGTACTGATGAGCGTATTGCTGCATTAGTAGAAGCGGGTATTGATGTTTTACTTATCGATACATCGCATGGTCACTCTCAAGGCGTTATTGACCGTGTTACTAAAACTCGCAAAGAGTACCCAGACTTACAAATTATTGCAGGTAACATTGCAACGGCTGAAGGTGCGATTGCACTTGCAGACGCTGGTGCCGATGCAGTTAAAGTAGGTATCGGCCCTGGTTCTATCTGTACTACACGTATTGTTACCGGTTGTGGCGTTCCACAAATTACCGCTATTTCAGATGCTGTTGAAGGCTTAAAAGGTCGCGACATTCCTGTTATTGCTGATGGTGGCATTCGTTTTTCTGGTGATATTGTTAAAGCACTTGTTGCTGGTGCATCGTGTGTAATGGTGGGTTCTCTTCTTGCTGGTACAGAAGAAGCACCAGGTGAAGTTGAATTGTACCAAGGCCGTTATTACAAATCTTACCGTGGTATGGGCTCATTGGGCGCGATGGATCAAAAAGAAGGTTCATCAGATCGTTACTTCCAAAAATCAAACGAAGCAGACAAGTTAGTACCTGAAGGTATTGAAGGTCGCGTAGCTTACAAAGGTCCTATTGCAACGATTATTCATCAGCAAGTAGGTGGCTTACGCAGTGCTATGGGCTTAACGGGTTGTGCAACAATTGAAGAGCTTAATACAAAACCACAATTTGTACGTGTTACTTCAGCGGGTATGGGTGAGTCGCACGTTCATGATGTGCAAATCACTAAAGAAGCACCAAATTACCGCTTAGGTTAAGCAGCGTAATTAATTTAATATACTGGGCTTGCTTTGCAAGCCCTCTTTTTAGTCGTTTATATAAATACCAATTGCATTAATAAAGTGGTCAATTATTGCGACAGATAAATGGCTCAATAACGAGGCAAAAATTTCGATTTTTAGTTCTTCTAAATAAGAGATTTTTAACGTGGTTAGTGAGTTATTTAGCCTGCAAGAATTAGTAATGTTTAATAAAATTGGTATTCAAAGCGGCATTTAGCATCAGACTTTACGAGATACTCCATGAGCAAAGATATTCACGATTCACGAATTCTCATTTTAGACTTTGGTTCACAATACACTCAATTAATCGCCCGTCGTGTGCGTGAAATTGGTGTTTACTGTGAACTTTGGGCATGGGATGTGACTGAAGAGCAAATCCGCGAGTTCAACCCACAAGGTATTATTCTTTCTGGTGGTCCAGAATCAACAACACTTGAAAACAGCCCGCGCGCTCCTGAGTATGTATTTAATGCAGGCGTGCCTGTGCTAGGTATTTGCTACGGTATGCAAACAATGGCAGCTCAACTTGGTGGAAGTGTACACAGCTCTGATAAAAAAGAGTTTGGCTACGCACAAGTTGAAAAAGTAGGCAGCTGTGCATTATTTGATGCAATTGAAGACCATATTACTGATGGCGGCAACGGCATACTTGACGTATGGATGAGTCATGGCGATAAAGTAATGGACATTCCAGCTGATTTTACAACAACAGCTAAAACATCTACTTGTCCACATGCTGCAATGTCTAACGAAGAAAAGCGTTTTTACGGCGTACAATTTCACCCAGAAGTAACGCATACTCATCAAGGGTTACGTTTGCTTGAGCGTTTCGCTATTGATATTTGTGGCTGTGAAAAATTATGGACTCCTGCAAAAATCATTGATGATGCTATTGAGCGTATTAAAGAAACTGTAGGTGATGACGAAGTTATTTTAGGTCTATCTGGTGGTGTTGATTCATCAGTTGTGGCTATGCTTATTCACCGTGCAATTGGCGCAAAGCTAACATGTGTATTTGTTGACAATGGTTTACTTCGTTTAAACGAAGGTCAGCAAGTGATGGACATGTTTGGTAATAAATTTGGCTTAAACATTGTTAAAGTTGAAGCTGAAGAGCAGTTTTTAAATGATTTAGCTGGTAAATCAGACCCAGAAGATAAACGTAAAGCCATTGGTCACACGTTTATTAATGTATTTGATGAGCAAGCCAAAAAGCTTAAAAATGCGAAATGGTTAGCACAAGGTACAATTTACCCTGACGTTATTGAATCTGCGGCATCTGCCACAGGTAAAGCGCATGTTATTAAATCTCACCACAATGTGGGCGGATTACCAGATGACATGAAAATGGGCCTTGTTGAGCCATTGCGTGAATTATTCAAAGATGAAGTACGTAAAATTGGCCTAGAGCTTGGTTTACCGTACGACATGCTTTACCGTCATCCTTTCCCTGGACCAGGTTTAGGTGTGCGTGTACTTGGCGAAATCAAAAAAGAGTACTGTGATTTACTACGCCGCGCAGATGCGATTTTCATTGAAGAGCTACACAAAGCTGAGCTTTACCATAAAGTAAGCCAAGCGTTTACTGTATTCTTACCAGTTAAATCGGTAGGGGTTATGGGCGATGCACGTAAGTACGATTGGGTTGTATCACTTCGTTGTGTAGAAACAATCGACTTTATGACAGCACGCTGGTCACATTTACCATATGAATTTTTAGGTGTGGTTTCAAACCGTATCATTAACGAAATTGATGGTATTTCTCGTGTTGTTTACGATATTTCAGGTAAACCACCTGCAACTATCGAATGGGAATAATTAATTTTAGTTTTAATTAACTAATTTTAAGTGATTAAAAAACGGCGAATTAGCATGCTAATTCGCCGTTTTGTTTATTTAAAAAGCAGTTAAACTAAAAGAGTGATTTTTCTCTTTACCTTTGGCGAAACTTCTCTATAATTCGTCGTCATTGCAGGGGCGTAGTTCCAATTGGTAGAACAGCGGTCTCCAAAACCGATGGTTGGGAGTTCGAATCTCTCCGCCCCTGCCATTTCTTCTTTACATCGTTTTTATTACTTCTTATATTGTTCAAATGTCTAATCTACTGAGTTGTTATGCATCCACGTTACGCAGCTATTTTTGATATAGAAAATCTTGAACTCAATCAGCATTATTGCCCTCAAGCAAATGATCAAGCTAATACTTTATCGCAAAGCACGACAGCTAGTTCTTTAACGATAAATGAGCAACTACTTGCAGACATTAAACTCAGTGCAGAACCTATTATTATAAATAGCGTTGTACAGGGTAGTGAGATGCAATTAAACGACAATCAGCTTACATTGCCAACCCCACAGCTCAACGCCTCTGAGAAGCGCGCTTTATGGGCTTTAATGAGTGAACACCTTGATAAACTTTAAATCAGTAGATGAAACTGCAATACCTCAATTAATGGCCATCGAAACAGCATGTCATAGCCATCCGTGGACTTTAAATACAATGAGTTCATGTATAGGCGGGCGCTATTTTAATGTTGCCGCATTTGATGAGGTGAGCATGATTGGTTTTTATATTGGTGAAAAAGCAGGGCCTGATTTTACGCTTATGGATATTTGTGTAACACCAAGCCACCAGGGTAAGGGTATTGCAAGGCAGTTGTTAGCCCAGTTTATTGAATATGGTGAACAGCAAAATGCTGAAAACCTCTTTTTAGAAGTACGCGAATCTAATACGCGGGCTATTGCGCTATACGAGAACGCTGGCTTTACAGAGATGTCAGTGCGTAAAAACTACTATCCAAGTGATAATCCGGCCAAAAATGGCTTTGAAGACGCTATTTTAATGGGCATGGCATTAGGTTTAAACTTTTCATAATTAAAGTCGGTGATTAGCGTTTTAAGCATAGAGCGCTAACGCACCGAACTTGTACTATTTTGTAAGTTTTCTTTTAGGTTACTTTGCCGCTAATTGCTTGCTCAATGGCTGCTATTAATTTATTTACCAGCTCGTCTCTTGGCACTTTATTGTTACTTTTTAAGTTTTCTTCAAGTGCCGCAGCGCTGTGATAAATTTCATCAAAATTAAAGCACCCAGAACTACCCTTAATACTGTGCGCTATACTTCTTAATGCTTCCCAGTCATTGCAATGTTGCAGAGTTTTAACTTCTTCTAAATAAGTAGGTAAGTTGGCTAAATAGTTATCAGTAATTTGCTGAAACTTTTCGCTTTTTAATAAGCTATCCCACTTATTTTGATTATCCTTTTCAAGATGTAGGTAGCTTACGAGTACATTTTCCAGAGCATCTTTATCAATGGGTTTAGCGAGTGCTTTGTTGCAGCCTGCTTCTAGGTAAGTGCCTATATCGTGGTTCATTACATTAGCAGTAAGGGCAATAATAGGGCCATCGTACGCTGCATGACGAAGCATTTTAGTTGCTTCTAATCCGCCCATTACAGGCATTTGCATATCCATTATAATAAGCTGATAGTCGTTAACGAGTGCCATTTCTACAGCTTGTGCGCCATTACTAGCAATATCGGGTTCAAGGCCCCAAGTTTGCAGTAATAATTTAATTAATAGTTGGTTATCAGGGTTATCCTCAGCGACTAAAATATTGGCCTCAAAGTTATTGGTCGCAAACGATAAGAGAGGGTCTTTCTCTGGTATCAACTGGCTTTCTTGCGTTAAAAACTCAAGCATTGGTTGATCATCAGATAACTGACACGACACCCTAATTGTAAAGCGGCTACCAACACCAACTTCACTTTCAAGCGTTACATCGCCACCAAGTAACAGAGCTAAATTTTTAGAAATACATAGCCCAAGGCCTGTACCACCAAAACGGCGTGTGGTTGTTGCATCGGCTTGCTCAAACGGTTTAAACACACGCTCAATTTGATGCTCAGACATACCAATACCGGTATCTTTAATTACAAATTCCAGCTTTTGACTTGCTTGTAAATAATGTACGCAAATAGACACACTGCCATTTTCGGTAAATTTAACAGCGTTATTTGCAATATTTATAAGTATTTGTTTTAAGCGGGTCACATCACTATAAATGGTGCGAGGTAGCGGCAGTTGGTAATCAATATTAAGGGTTAATTGTTTTTCTTGTGCCAGTGGTTGAATAATTGATTCAATATCATGCACAAGCTGCACTACGTTTAACGCAGACAAATCGACAGCTAGCTTTTCAGCTTCAATTTTAGATAAGTCGAGTATATTATTTATTAATTCTAGTAAGTGTTTTGAATTACGTAAAATAGTGCTTAGATGTTGCTTGTCGTTGGCTACTTTGTCGTTGTGGAGTAATTGCTCTGTAAAGCCCATAATAGCCGTAAGTGGCGTTCGTATTTCGTGACTCATATTAGCTAAAAAACGACTTTTAAGCTGATTAGCTTGCTCGGCTTGGCCAATTGCAAGCTCTAGTTGGCTGTTCATGGCTTCAAGTGCTTTAGTACGACTTTCTACTTTATCTTCAAGGTGGTGTTTATATTCTTCAAGCTGCTGCTGGTAGTGTCTAATTTGATTAACCATGTGGTTAAAGTCGTTAAACAAAACACCCACTTCGTCATTTGTATGAGCTGGTAAGTGCACCGACAAATCGCCATCACCAACACGGTGGCTTGCAGCACCTAATAATTCAATTGGGTTAAGTAATAAATTACGTACCACTATAAAAATTAATATTGGCAGGGTGATTATCGAAATAATAACAATTAAGCCTGTTATTAAGCTTATGGCTTTACCAGATTGATAAAGCACACCTTTGGGAATGGTTGAAACGTAATAATATCCACCGGGCATTTGTACGGCAAAAATCATTCGCTCTATTTTATCTATGCTTGAGAGTTCAATGGTAGAAAGCATGCCTATATCGGCAAGATCGTGTACTTGGTTAAGTTCATATTCGCTTATGTATTGGCCGCGCATGTTGTAGTCGGAGCTAAATAAAATTTTCCCGTCTTTGGTCAACATTAAATTAAGTGTGTTGTTATATGGCGCTTCTAAAATACTGGAGTTGAGTATTGAAGGCTCTATATGTATTACAATAAAACCAAGCTGCTGTGGACGTTTCAAGTAGTAATCAACGCTGTCAATTCGTTGAATGAAATATAAGCTCGTGGTGCCATCGTCCTTTTGAATCATAAATTGCTGTGTACTTAAATTACTTTGCAATACTTGATTAAAAAATGGATAGCTTTTAGGTGCTGTTGTTAGGTTATTAGAGTAGTAGGCATCACTTTTCCCACTTGCTGAAACTAAATTAATGCTAATTATATCTGGATAAGCTTCACTGTAACTGGCAAATACATCCATAAGCGCGCCAAGTTTTCGGGTGTAATTACCGTTGGCACTAATATCGTTTGCTAAAAAGTCACTAAGTACTGGCGAATTTGAAAGTAGTTTTGCAGTAGAGTGAAAAGAGTCGATATAGTTGAATATTTTTTGCTGTTGTTGCTCAACAAAACGGCTCATTATTAAATCAGCTTGTTTTTGTGTTGAATTAGTGACATTGGTGAGCGTAAAGCCACCTAAAAATAGCAGTGGTAGAATAACAAGAGGTGTTATATACCATAATAATCTTATACTTAACTTACTGGTTTTCATGACCAAACGACTTATCCTCCATGCAATCTGCCAATAATATGCGTTACGACCTGATTACACAAGCTTATAGCGGTCTTGGTGGCTAAATTACAATCATTAGTTGCATGATCTTTAGCTCTTTTTTTTATGTTTAAGTTATTTAAATTTAACAAGTTACATGGATATAATATTAATTCGCTGTTTAAAAAACTTACATAGTTTTACATCTTTTAAAGTTACTAATTAAAGTTGATGCATTGCCAGGCGTGACATTAAAAGGACACGTTGACAGTCTAAGTCCAGCAAGTGGTGTAAGTTACTCCACTATTGATGCGCATAATGCAACAGGCAACTTTACTAAAATAGCGCAGCGCCTACCGGTAAAGATTAGTTTAGATGCTAAGCAGCTTTTACTTAGTCAACTACGTGTTGGAATGTCGGTTGTACCTACTATTGATGTTGTTAAGTAACTACTCATTTTTATTTAAACGATCTACGAGCAAATTGTAGGTCGTTTAAATATCGCTTGCTGTACACATTTATTTAAAAGCTAAGATATTTTTAAGTAGATAGCACACTTTTATACCGACTCCTGTTACAATTGCCATTATTAAAAAATCAACTATTGACGCTTTATTATCAGCTGTTTGCAACGTGAAAATCAGCGAGAATAGTAGTTAATTACGATCAACATAACGGGTTTACTCGCAGACGCTTATTAAAATGCATTCAACCCCGCATATAAACTAAAAGAATTTATCAATGGCAGACCAGACTATTATCAATGAAATCAGCAAGCGAAGGACCTTTGCTATCATCTCTCACCCGGATGCTGGTAAAACAACGATTACCGAAAAAGTATTGTTATTCGGACAAGCTATTCAAAGAGCTGGTACTGTAAAAGGTCGCGGCTCTAACCAGCATGCTAAATCTGACTGGATGGAAATGGAAAAAGAGCGTGGTATATCAGTTACTACGTCTGTAATGCAATTTCCATATAACGACGCACTTGTTAATTTACTTGATACGCCAGGACACGAAGATTTCTCTGAAGATACGTACCGTACATTAACAGCAGTAGATTCGTGCTTAATGGTTATTGATGCGGCTAAAGGTGTAGAAGACCGTACCCGTAAGCTAATGGAAGTTACACGCCTGCGTACCACACCTATTGTTACATTTATGAACAAATGTGACCGTGATATTCGCGACCCAATGGAAGTGCTGGACGAAGTTGAAACAGAGCTAAATATTGCCTGTGCACCCATTACTTGGCCAATTGGTTGTGGTAAAGAGTTCAAAGGTGTTTATCACATTCATAATGATGAAGCTGTTTTATATAAAACGGGCCAAGGTCATAAAATTCAAGATGTTCGCACAATTAAAGGCCTTGATAATCCAGAGTTAGATATAGCCATTGGTGAAGACTTAGCTGCGCAGTTACGTGATGAGCTTGAGCTTGTTATTGGTGCATCAAACGAATTTGATTTAGATCTGTTTTTAGCCGGTGAGCTTTCGCCAGTTTATTACGGTACCGCACTTGGTAACTTTGGTGTTGATCACGTGTTAGATGGTTTAACTAAGTGGGCGCCAACGCCATTACCACGTGAAACCGAAGACAGACTAATTGTTGCAACTGAAGAAAACTTTACCGGGTTTGTATTTAAAATTCAGGCCAACATGGACCCTAAACACCGTGACCGTATTGCATTTATGCGTATTGTATCGGGTAAGTACAGCCAAGGCATGAAAATGAATCACGTGCGAATTGGCAAGCAAGTGAGCATTTCTGATGCGGTAACCTTTATGGCGGGCGATCGTGAACGTGCCGCAGATGCTTTCGCTGGCGACATTATTGGCTTGCATAACCACGGTACAATTCAAATTGGTGATACGTTCACGCAAGGCGAAAAACTTAAATTTAGTGGTATTCCTAACTTCGCCCCTGAACTATTTCGTCGTATTCGCCTTCGCGATCCGCTTAAGCAAAAGCAATTGCTAAAAGGTTTAGTACAGCTTTCTGAAGAAGGGGCTGTACAGGTATTTAGACCACTTATTAATAACGACTTAATAGTAGGCGCGGTAGGCGTACTTCAGTTTGATGTGGTTGTAGCGCGTTTAAAAGCAGAATATAACGTTGATGCTATTTATGAAGGCGTAAACGTGAATACGGCACGCTGGGTAAGCAGTGATGACGTTAAAAAGTTTGAAGAATTTAAACGTAAATGCGAAAGCAATTTAGCTCTCGATGGCGGTGATAACTTAACTTACATTGCACCGAGCCGTGTAAACCTTAACTTATCGGTAGAGCGTTACCCAGAAGTAACGTTTAGCCATACACGCGAAAACTAGAGCTCATTTACAAGAATTAAAAGAAAACCTGCTTTGGCGGGTTTATAAAGGTAAAAAAATATGAATATTCGTACTATTTTAATTGAAAAAGCCATTGCAGCTATGGTCGGTGCAGGCTTACCTGAAGACACAAACCCGGCAGTAACGCAAAGCACGCGTCCACAATTTGGTGATTACCAAATTAATGCAGCCATGGGCGCAGCTAAAAAAATGAAAAGCAACCCGCGTGAGCTTGCACAAAAAATTATTGATAACCTTGATGTAAGCGATATTGCACAAAAGACTGAAATTGCGGGTCCTGGTTTTATTAATATCCATTTAAAGCCTGAGTTTTTAGCGCAAAGCGTTAAAGCGGCTAACAATGATGCAAAACTAGCTGTAAACGAGCACGCTAAGCCACAAAAAGTTGTTGTTGATTATTCATCACCAAACCTAGCTAAAGAAATGCACGTAGGTCATTTACGTTCAACTATTATTGGTGACTCAATTGTACGTGCGCTTGAATTTAGAGGCGATACGGTTGTGCGCCAAAATCATATGGGTGATTGGGGTACGCAATTTGGTATGTTAATCGCGCATTTAGAAGATCAAATTAGTCAAGGCGTTGACTTAGATACTGTTGCGCTTGCTGATTTAGAAACTTTTTACCGCGATGCTAAAAAACGCTTTGACGACGAAGAAGGCTTTGCAGATAAAGCACGTGACTACGTTGTTAAATTACAAGGCGGCGATGCGCACTGTGAAAAACTTTGGAAACTATTTATAGCCACCTCAGTTAAACACTCTGAAGAAGTATACAAGCGTTTAAATGTAACGCTTACCCAAGCCGATATTATGGCTGAAAGCGCATACAATGCAGAGCTTAACGATATTATTAGCTTACTTAAAGATAAAAACATTGCCGTAGAGTCGCAAGGCGCGCAAGTGGTGTTTTTAGATGAGCTAGCTAATAAAGATGGCGAGCCATCAGCGTTTATCGTACAAAAATCTGGCGGTGGTTTTTTATATGCAACAACAGACTTAGCGGCATGTGACTACCGTTCAAATAAATTAGGTGCTGATCGCATCTTAATTTTTGTAGATGCACGTCAAAATCTACACTTTAACCAAGTAGAGCTAACAGCGCGTAAAGCTGGTTTATTAAGAGACGAAACAAGCTACGAGTTTTGCCCGTTTGGCACCATGATGGGCGCCGATAATAAACCATTTAAAACACGTACTGGTGGCACAGTAAAACTTGCTGATTTATTAGAAGAGTCAATTAACCGCGCAGCAGCAAAATTAGCTGAACGTGAGTCTGATTTAAGTGATAGCGATCGCAGCGAAATTGCCCGTAAAGTAGGTATTGGCGCAGTTAAATATGCCGACCTTTCTAAGCACCGTACCAGTGATTACATTTTTAACTGGGACAGCATGCTAAGTTTTGAAGGCGCAACAGCTCCTTACTTACAATATGCTTATACACGCGTACGCAGTATTTTCCGTAAGTCAGGCGTTGATGCTGCTACATTAAATTCAGACGTTGCAATTGTTGAGCCTCAAGAAAAAGCACTTGCACTTAAGCTACTACAGCTCGAAGAAGTACTTGATTTAATGATCAGCGAAGCAACACCGCACGTACTATGTGGTTACTTATACGAGCTTGCAAGCTTATACATGACATTTTACGAAGCCTGCCCAGTACTTAAAGAAGGCGTAGAGCCAAGCGTGCGCGATAGCCGTTTAGTATTGTGTAATTTGGTTTCAAGAACATTAGAAACGGGATTAGATTTGCTAGGTATTGAAGTTATGGAGCAAATGTAATCACCGTCGTATTTTAACCTAATACTGCGTTATCCAATCCGACTTACCCTAATCACATACAAACCGTATGCTCATAGGGATAAGTTGGGTTGGATGCCTTGTCTTAGGCTAAACTACTTAGGTGAACCGTCTGCTGCGTGTAATTCGCTTTGACTGCGTTGTCGTGCTTTTTTAGTCTAAGTCACATACTAAATGTATGCTCCTTGGCATAAAGAACCACTCCGTCTTGTCAGCACTTCTACACTTGCAGATATCTGAATTGTGTAATTCGCTTTAGCTGCGTTGGTAAAACTATTTAGCCTAAGTCACATACAAACCGTATGCTCCTTGGCATAAATAGCTTTACCGCCTTGCTAGCACTTCTACACTTGCAGATGTAATGTTTTACATTGTAGGTTGGGTTGAGAGAAACGAAACCCAACGATACATCTGAGACTCTATACTTATTGCTATTGATATACCTGAATCTTAATATTTGTTACTACTCAACATCTATTGTTTTAAGCTCGCTACTCTAAGCTCTTTTCTAAGTCTTTATTTAAAGGATTTGTTATGAAACTCGAAGATATCCGCCGTGAATACCTGCAAGACGCGTTAAGCGAAGATAACTTGCAAGATGACCCATTCAAGCAGTTTGAAACATGGCTTGAGCATGCTGTAGCAAGCCAATTACCCGATCCAACAGCGATGGTTGTAGCAACTGTTGATGAAACCGGTCAGCCTTCACAGCGTATAGTGCTTTTAAAGCATCTGGATCATAACGGCTTTGTATTTTTTACCAATACAGGTTCGCGTAAAGCGCAGGAGCTTAAAGGCAATAACAAAATTTCCTTGCACTTTCCGTGGCATCACATGGAACGCCAAGTTATTGTTTATGGCGAGGCTAAACCATTACCAACTTCTGCTGTGGCAAAGTACTTTTTATCTCGTCCTAAAGAAAGCCAATTAGCAGCGTGGGCATCAGCGCAAAGTCGTCCGGTGTCATCACGTAAAGTACTCATGGAAACCTTTGCTAATATGAAAAACAAGTTTGCTAAAGGTGAAATTCCATTACCTGATTTTTGGGGCGGTTATTGTGTAGTGCCCACTAAAATTGAGTTTTGGCAAGGTGGGGCGTATCGTTTACATGACCGTTTTATGTATCAGCGCCAAGCAGATAACAGCTGGCAAATTACACGCTTAAACCCTTAATAAATCGATGAGTAAGTAACCGTGCAATTTATTGACTCTCATTGCCACCTCGATTTTAGTGAGTTTGATTCAAGTCGTGAATCGCTCATAGGCGAGTGCGTCGCAAAGGGAGTTAATCAGTTTGTTGTACCGGGTATTACGCTTGCTCAATCGCATACTCTTATAGAGCTCAAAGCAACCTATCCAAGTATAAAAATAGCGGCAGGGCTACATCCTTACTTCTTAGATCAACATAAAGAATCGCACATAGAAGCGTTATTCGAGTTTGCAACTACAAATAAGCATCAGTTAGTGGCCATTGGTGAGTGTGGGCTTGATAGAAGCATTGAAAACCTCTCTAAACAAACTTATTTATTTGAACAGCAAATAAAGCTTTCTAACGAGCTAAGCTTACCGCTCATTGTACATCACAGGCAAAGCCATGATTTAATTGCGCAAGCGTTTAAACGTTGTAAGCCAAAAAATGGGGGAGTGATTCATGCATTTTCAGGTTCAATCCAACAAGCGAAGTATTATATCAAACAGGGCTTTAAGCTTGGCGTAGGCGGTGTTATTACCTATGAACGTGCAGCTAAAACCCGTGCTGTTATTGCCGCTATTGAGCCCGAACACTTAGTGCTTGAAACGGATTCACCTTCAATGCCGTTAAGTGGCTACCAAGGGGAGGTTAACACGCCATTGCATATACCTGATGTGTTTGACGCACTATGTGATTTAAAGCCACACAGCGAAAAAGAGACGTTTGCAAAGCAGCTTTATGATTCTTGTTCAGATGTTTTTTGCATATAACGATTTACCTGCCAGCGCTTTAATCCACGGCCTAACTGCCACGTAAAAATACAAGCAATCACTAGCATTAGTAAAACCTGCCTGCCTAAGTCATGAAAATGATTATGGCTATCGGATATTGCAGCGCGAGTTAAATAAGTAATAGATACAAAACCTATAGGGCGGTCATCATCGCTTATAACAGGTTCCATAAAAGGTGTTTTTAACTTACTTATTCCGGGGGTAGAATCAGAAAGTTGACCATAAACATGGTGCGACTGCCAATTGTCGCTACTGGCTAATAAAATACCCTGTTGATCGTAAATAGTGGCCGAAAGTACGAACTCATCATTACTTATATCGTTACAAATTGCATTGAGCTGGGGTTTATTTTTTTCGATTAAAGGTGTTTTAACATTTAAAGCCATAAACTGAGTGAGGCTTTTTGCGGTGCTGTCGGCGCTATCGTAAAGTAACTGGTGACTCTGAAAACTACTATTAACACCCACCCAGCTTAGTAATACAAAACAGCCAGCCGCAAGAATTAAGCGAACGAGTCGCTTTCTTTGGGATGCGCTTATAGGGTTTTTAATATGGTTATTTTTCATAGTCACCGTTTATGCTACTGACAGCATTTTGATTTGATGTTACAACTACACTAACTATAACCTTAAACCCCACCTGATGGCGAATTTAGTGTTGAGAATAGCAGTTTTGAGATGCCAACTATCAGGAAAATAAAAATAAACACGGAGATCCCATGTCGCAAATCAACATGGCACAGCAAGCTGCTGAGCAACCATTACAACACTTAACTCTAAATAAATGGTTTAGCTATAGTGGTGGTGTATCTACACCTCTCGATTATATTCCAAACAAAGCATTAGGGTTATTTAGCATCGCATTTGCAGGTGATTTTGCAGAAAAACACATTGCCAGTATTGTTGACTTTTTAGCGACACATAACCAAAACGTCACCGCTATATGCAAATACCAACCTGATTTAGGGCTTGCACCAGCACTGTGTTTTTACGCGCAAAATGCAGATAAAACTATAAACCCGTTAGTACTACAAGAATTTTCAAACACGCTTGATTGTCAATTAGTGCAAGTTGCTACGCCGCCTAATTTATATGAGCCAGGTTTATTGGTTATGGATATGGACTCAACTGCAATAACTATTGAGTGCATAGACGAAATAGCACGCCTTGCGAACGTATACGATGAAGTTGCCTCTGTAACTGCACTTGCAATGGCGGGTAAACTTGATTTTAGTGAGAGTTTATATCAGCGTGTAGCTAAGCTTGAAGGTATTGAAAAAAGCTTAATTGAAGAACTGAAAAGTACATTACCATTGATGCCTGGTATTAAAATACTGTGCCAAATTTTAAAGCAACATAACTGGTATTTGGCGATTGCCTCAGGTGGTTTTGTGCCTTTTGCAGAGCGTGTACAAGAGCTGATTAATTTAGATGAAGTGCACGCTAATGTGCTCGAATTTAAAGACGACAAGCTAACAGGTAAAGTACTGGGTACGATTGTCGATGCGCAGCAAAAAGCGGTCGTTTTAGAGGTACTTCAGCAAAAGCTAGGGCTTAAAAAAGCACAAACTGTAGCTATTGGGGATGGCGCAAACGATTTAGTAATGATGGCTAAAGCTGGCCTAGGTGTTGCCGTCCATGGTAAGCCTAAAGTGGTTGAGCAAGCACAAGCGGCTATTTGTGAAGGGTCATTATTGCAATTGTTGTATATGTTGGCTATTCCGTTAGAAAAACAACCAACACTTTAAAATAAATTAAGTTAAACCGCTTAACGTAAGCGGTTTAACCAAATTAGCTTACGGCGGCTCATTTGTGCAACTTGCTCTTTTTTAAGTTCTAAATGGCTTAGCGCTTCTTCAGTTATATCTACTACATCACCCACACCAGCTACGGCCCATAAGGCTTCTTCTAAATCTTTAGCTTTGTGCATTGCGTACTGACTTACGTATTTTAGCTCATTAGAAAGGTAATCAGTATCGGGGCGACCTGTGCGCGATATATACAAACGCATTACGAATATAAGTTGCGATGTAATACCTTTACTAATTTGTTTATAAAAGCTTGAGTAGTCTTCACCTAAAGCGCATTGGCTAACAATAGCCTCTTCAATACTGCCTTTTCGAGGGTCGAAGTTAATAGCAAGTGTAAAAGCAAGTGGTGCATCTTGGCGGCTGCGATCTTTGATATTTGGTGTTATTACATTAATAATTTGCTCTTCAGTCAGAATGCTCGAAAAGTCAGTTTTGTTACTTAATAAACCAAAGTTTTGCAAAATTACGTGCATAGGGCTGGCGTATAACCCATATCCAATTGCACCCGTTTTAAAGTGTGCGGCTTTTTTGTGTAAATATAGCGGAAATTGGCAAACGCTTTTTGTTACCATATTTCTAAGTGCGGTAGATAAGCCTTCTACTTTAGGTGCTTCTTCAGATACTTTAAGTTTGTCTTTATTACCTTCTATTAGCTGAGTGAAAAAGGTCACGCCAGCATGGGGTAAATCAGCAATACGATTTGCTTTTAGGTTAATAGTAGTAAATGACTTACTGATGGCCATTACTTCGTACTTTAGTTCACTAAGCTTATGCTTTTTAGTTATTTTTTGAAGTTCAGGGAATGCTAAAAGTACTATATCGCCTTTTTTAAATGTGGCAGTTTGTTCGCACTCTAACTGTAAACCCATTACCGAAAAGTCACGTGTATAGCCGTTAAATACCTCATCATTAATAGTAACACTAACTGGTGTTTTATAAAGATAGCGCTTATGCGAGCGTAAATTTACGTATTCAAGTGGCACAATATCTAAGTGGGGTGGTGTTTTGTGTTTTGCGTGGCCAAAGTGCTTAAGTTGATTTACTAATGCTTTATCAAAAGTAAGTTGTTTATAATTTGCTTGTTCAGTTTTATTGCCAATATTTGTAAGTACAACAATATACTTAACATCCTTTATAAGGCCTTTTACACGAGGTGAAGGTGGCTTATTTAATTTTTCTATGTTTTCACCGGCACTATTAGGTAGTGAAAGCGGTATAAAAGAATCATCTGGATGACTTGGCATTATTTGTATTTTAAAGCACTGCCAGCTCTCTTTTTGGCTACCAAAACCTAAAAATAGATCACGTAATTTAGGGTTGTTATTTAACTCTGTACGCGTCGCTGAGTAGTAATAAATTTTACCTGATGATATATGTGTAAATGTATAGAGGTAATCCTCTTTTACTGCGGTAATTTGAGTTAGTAATTGTGTAATACGCTGATGATTAAGTATATTGTACAAACACGGTATTTTTCTTTCATCGGTAAAGTAGCGCTGAATAAAAATATTATTTTCAGTGGTAAGGCTAAGGCTTGGGTAATATTGCTCATCTTTTTTACTTAAAAATACATATAAAGACGTTACGCGAGGAATGTAGTACTGCTCATACCCCTTTGATACTACAGCATCGAGCGTATTATCTAGATTTACTTTATAACGACGCTTATTACCATGAATAAAACTTTCTAAAAAGTCATTAAAGGCATCGTTGTTTTCTATATAAGTGCGCTTTAAGCGGATGTGATTAAATTCACGAGAGATATTTTCTACTGCAACAACTTCGTATTGAATACCGTTTTTTAGGCCAAGTTCAAAGTCTTGCTCAAGGCCTACTAAGCGCATTGCGATGAGCTCACCTTTTTTTATAGAGTAGCGCGTTGCAAGCTTAACTTTACAACCGCTTAAAGATATATCTGAGGTGCTAGCAGCAATGTTCTTTTTATCTTTGTAATCAATCGTTACTTTTATTGAGTAATTCATCCGTTCTTCACGGCGGCTCTCGTAAGAGGCAAACTTAATTACTTCAGTGTTTAAGTTATTTTCTAACTCTTGTAACTCTGATTTTTCGGCTGCTTGTTTTTGTAATACGCGGTGGTTATTTTCTGTATTCATTACGGCTTCGTAAACAGCTAAGGTGTATTCACCATGTTGTTTAAGCGCTTTTTCAAACACTTCAATGGCTGTGTCATCCATAAAGTGTTGCTTGCCGTTATGCTCATATGGTTTTACTTGGCCTGTCACTAATCCACGAAGATCAACAAAACGTGCCACTGGCTGAGATAAACGCGACATTTCCATTTTCATTAAAAATTGCTCAGGTTTAGTTAACCCTGCGGTTTTTGATTTGAAAATTAGATCAAATTTAGCGTTGCCTAAATATGTTTTTAACTCATTCACGAGGTCTTCGTGTTTGAGCATTATGTCATCAGCCATTTATAAAACCATCACCGTCTAATTGAAAAAGTAGGTATACTGTTAAGTCCATTTATTAGAAGTTCAATAAACGTTAAATCGCGCTATGTTATTAATATAGGTACGATTATTTGAGTTACTACTGTTTAGCTCTTGTTATGTATGTGTTATTTGCCATTTTATTGGCAAGTTACTTTAAACTATTACAAAGCAAAAAGTATGCCCTAAATTATAGCTAAAAAGAAACACCATGTGTATTTATTGATTGTGACGCTAGATTTTTAAGCAGGCAAGAGTTTGTTGCTAAGTAAATGCCTGAAATGGCAAAATAAGCGCTTCATAGTAAGAATTTTTTTAATTAAAGAATAGTAGGTAAAGTTATCAATGGCTAAAGCGGCAAAAGTAGAATTTGTTTGTACCGAATGTGGCATGAACTATCAACGTTGGCAGGGTCAATGTCGCTGCGGTGCGTGGAACACATTAGCGGAATTTAAGCCTTCAGCAGGGCACAGTAAAAAAGCATCAATACGAGCGAACGTTGGTGGTTATGCTGGTGGTGTTGGTGGTGGCTCTAAAAAAATCAATGATATTGCTACATCAGAGGCTGAAAAGCAGCTAACTGAAATCGGCGAGCTTGATCGCGTACTAAGCGGCGGGGTGACTACTGGCTCTGTTAATATAATTTCGGGCGATCCGGGGGCGGGTAAGACAACTTTGCTATCTGACTTAGTGGCGAGAATGTCACAACGGATGCCGTCACTTTACTGTACGGCAGAAGAATCTTTATCGCAGTTTAAAAACAGGGTAAATCGTTTAAAGTTAAACTATAACCCGGAAGAGCTTTATTTACTTTCAGAAACGAGCGTTGAAACCATCATCGAAGAGCTCGAGAAAAATAAAATTAAGTTTGCTGTTATTGACTCTATTCAAGCTGTTGTAACCGATACGGCAAATGGTAGCCCAGGTTCGCCTTCGCAAGTAAAAAGCGCCGCCCAAGCATTAACTCAGTACTGTAAGCAAAATGATGTAACTATGTTCATTATTGCTCACGTAAATAAAAATAACGAAATAGCAGGCCCTCAAACACTTGTACATATTGTTGATGCGCTTTTACACATAGATACCAACGATGGGCAAATACGAACCCTTAGGGCAAATAAAAACCGCTTTGGTGATATTGATACTGTTGGCATTTTTAAAATGTGTGAACGTGGGATGTTAAGCGTTGATAATCCAAGTGAAATATTTTTATCGGGTTCAACCACCGACTCACCTGGCTCTACTATTACCTGTATTCGTAAAGGGAATCGTAATTTATTGCTTGAGATTCAATGTTTAACTACCGAAACAGAAGCTGAATTTCCGCAGCGTGTTTGTGTTGGTTTAAATATGAATCGTATAAAAATGCTGACCGGTATATTACGTAAGCATACTAAAACTAAAATATTTCACGATACGTTTTTTAATATTGTGGGTGGTTTAAGAATTGATGAGACAGAAACCTGCATCGATTTAGCATTAGTAACCGCGTTACTTAGCAGTTTAAACGAATTTGTTGTACCTCGTACCACGTGTATTATGGGAGAACTTAGCTTAAACGGCGATGTACGCCCAATAGACAGTGGTGTACCGCGTGTTAAAGAGGCTGCACAACATGGTTTTACAGAAATATATATTCCATTTCGCAATTACCATAAATCGATGGAAGGGCTAGGCGCTAAAATTACCCCTGTAAAAACCGTACATGAGTTACTTAGTTTGATTAATTAACACTTATCGGTGATGTTCTTCAGTGTTACTCTTAAGTTGAGACACTTTATAGAAAGAATTAAATAAGGAAATGACATGAAAAAATTAGTTATAGTTGCAGCTCTTGTGGCCGCAGGCGTGGGTGGTGTTAGTTACGCAAACTACGTAGCAACTCAAGAAGTGCGTGCAGAAGTAGATAAGCAACTTGCTTTAGTAAGCGAGCAAACTGGCGCTACATTTAAATACGCTGGTTTATCGGCAAGTGTTATTTCAAAGAGTGTAGAAATAACAAACATGGAAGTAATAAGCCCTGAAGGTGACAATGTTGCTAATATTCAAAGCATTGAAATAACTGGCTACGAGCCGGATAAAATATCACCACATACATCATTTGATGTAAAAAGCTTTCAGTTTGATAAAAGCTTCGTATCAAAATTACCAGCTGATACAAACGAAATGTTAGCGTCGGCAAGTTACGATTTACATTCATCACTTGATTACGATGAAGAGTCTGGCAATAGTGATGTAGTAGTTAAGCTTGATGCAAAAGACATTGTTAGTTTTAATATGGATATGGGTTTAGCTAATTCAAAAGCGTTAATGGATGCTTCATTAGCTATTAGCAAGGCGCAGCAAGAAGCGGGTGATCAACCGCTGACGTATGAACAAGAATTACAGCAGCAAACACTTGTTATGCAAGCAATGAGTAAATTAGAGCCGCGTAATGTTAGCTTTGCCTTAAATAACCAAGGTAAATTAAAAGATTTACTATCAAGCGAGCTTGAAAAGCAAGGTATGACGCTTGAGCAAATGGAAATGACGCTAGAGCAACAGTTACAACAAGCTCCTGTAACTGAAGATATTGCAGAGGCTTTAACCAGCTTTGCGAAAGGTTTAAATTCATTCAGTATGTCTGCAAAGCTACCTGAAGGTAAAACTATGATGGAAATTAACCAACAAGTTATGATGCTAGTAGGGCAACCTGAAGAACTAGTTAAGTTTATTAACTTAGAAGTTAAAGGTAATTAGGCCTTAGTTCTGTATTAATAAAGGCGCCAATTGGCGCCTTTATTGTAATCTTATTAGTTAAAGCAATTTGCTTTTATAAGATCAGTGATTATTTGTTGTGATGGTTTTATTTTTTCCATCGCTAAAAATTCATCAGGCTGGTGTGCTTGGTTAATTGAGCCTGGGCCCATTACAATCGTTTCACAACCGAGTTGCTGGATAAACGGCGCTTCAGTGCAGTAATTTACCGCGACCGCTTTTTGCCCCGCTATTTTTTCAGCCATTTTTACTAAAGCACTGTCGGTGCTCCCACTAAATGCCGGTATTGGTTCATGTAAATCAATAACGCTCACCGCATTTGGGTATTGCTGATTTATCTCTTTCGTTGCATCGAGTACTAATGCTTGTAGTTCTTGTACACTTAAACCTGGTAATGGGCGCATATCTATATGCATTTCACAGCAACCACAAATTCTATTCGCGTTATCGCCGCCATGAATATTACCTAAGTTTAATGTTGGATAAGGGATTTCGAAGTGGTTTATTGAATACTTATGCTTTAATTGTTCTTTTAAGATCATCAATTTTGTAATCACTTTATGCATTACTTCAATGGCGTTAAGACCACGTTCGGGATCGGAGCTATGCCCAGAGCGACCAACTACTCTTATTGCTGTACTCATATGGCCTTTGTGCATAAATACTGGCGTCATATCAGTAGGTTCGCCTATTATACAACGCGCAGGTTTTAAATTCGGGTGCTTACATATTTGTTGTGCACCAGCCATCGTTGTTTCTTCGTCGGCGGTGGCAAGGATTAAAATAGGCTGAGTTTGCTGCTTTTCATCAAGTTCACTAATCGCTTGTAATACAAAAGCAAAAAAGCCTTTCATATCAATACTTCCTAGCCCATACAATTTGTTATCGAGTTCGGTAAGTTTAAATGGATTATGATTCCAACGACTGTCATCAAAAGGCACTGTGTCGGTATGACCAGCTAGCATTAATCCGCCATCACCTTCTCCGCGTTTTGCTAATAAATTATAGCGCCCTTTACCTCCTTCTAATTCTATAATTTCACACGTAAAACCGATTGTTTCGCACCAACTGGCTAGGAGTTCGATTACGTTTTTATTGCTCATACACAGGTTGTCTTCAATAGCACTAATAGAAGGGGCTGCAATCAATTGTTGGTACATGGAAATAAACGAAGGCAAAGGCATAAAAAAATCCAAAATTATTATTCAATTTAATTGCATAACAATATAAAAGTATTTATGATGAATATCAATTCACTTTTTAAGCATAAATATATTAAAAGTAACGCCATGAAAATAATGCGACGATAATCAAAATTCATTAATAAAAAAGACTTAATTAGCGTCTAAGCTAGTTTAAGCGAACATTATAGATAAGTAGTAATTAATTTTAAGATAACGAGTAACAAATGAATGTAGTGATTATTGGCGCAAGCGGATACAGCGGCGCAGAGTTAGCAAGTTTAGTTGCTAAGCATCCAAACTTAACTTTAACAGGCTGTTATGTATCAGAGGGTAGCTTAGATAAAAATAAATTGCTAAGTGATTTATACCCGGAGCACCTTGGCTTACTAGACTGCCCTTTACTTCCTCTTAGCGTATCAGCTTTTGATGACATTCAAAGTGATGCTGATTACGTATGCTTATGTACCGATCACAAAGTAAGTGTTGATCTAGCGCCGCAATTTTTAGCTATGGGTAAAAAGGTATTTGATTTATCTGGTGGCTATCGTTTAGCAAGCAATGACGACTACGTTACTTACTATGGTTTTGAGCATCAACATCCAGAGCTTTTAAATGAAGCGGCTTACGGTCTAGCTGAGTGGAACCATGATGCTATCGCTAATGCAAAGCTAATTGCTGTTGCAGGTTGTTACCCAACAGCAGCGCTTAATGCGCTAAAACCGCTTAAGCAAGCAGGCTTATTGAGCAGCGAAAGTATTATTATTAATGCGGTTTCGGGCGTTACAGGCGCAGGGCGTAAAGCCAGTGTAGGAACGCATTTTTGTGAAGTGTCGCTTGCACCTTATGGTTTGTTTAACCATCGCCACGGCCCTGAAATTGAACAACACCTTGGCCACAAAGTGTTGTTTACACCGCACTTAGGTAATTTTCCGCGCGGTATTTTAGAAACTATTTATGTACAGCTTAAGCCAGGCGTTACCAAGGAAAACGTTGCATCGGCTTATCAAGTACTTTCGAGCGAGCCATTAATTCGTTTATTAGGCGATAAAGTACCTTCAATTAAAGGTGTAGCTAAGCAGCCATTTGTTGATATTGGCTGGCAGCAACAAGGAACGCAGTTAATTGTGATGTCTGCTATTGATAACTTATTAAAAGGCGCTGCTGGACAAGCTTTGCAGTGTATTAATATTTCTATGAATTTAGATCATACCACTGGATTAAAAGGAGCGTTTTAAATGAGTAAAAAAACGTGGGTAATTAAACTAGGTGGTGCAGTACTTAATACAGAAAATGCAGCAAAAGCGTTGTTTGATGTATTAAATGAGCAAACAAATGATGAATTTGTCATTGTACATGGCGGTGGCGCTTTAGTTGATACATGGTTAAAACAAGCGGGTTTTGCCAGTGCTAAACACCAAGGATTACGTATTAGCCCAGCAGAGCAAATGCCTTATATAGTCGGAGCACTCGCAGGTTGCGCTAATAAACAATTAATGACTCAAGCTATTAGTGCTGGGCACAAGCCTGTTGGCTTAAGTCTTTTTGAGGCAGGTGTTACTGCCACTCAAAAGCTAAAAGCGCTTTGCTTAGTGGGTAAATGTAAAAGCAACGACGATTCTATTGTTAATGATTTACTCAAAATCGGTCGCCTACCCATTGTTAGCTCTATAGGCTTTGATGAGCAAGGGCTTTGGTACAACGTAAATGCAGATGAAGCAGCAGCGGCTATTGCTAGTAACTTAAATGCTGAGCTTATTTTTATGACGGATGTTGAAGCAGTGCTTGACGAAAATAAACAGCCGTTACATCAACTTGACACAAAACACATTGATACTTTAATTACAAATGGAGTAATTGTGGGCGGGATGGAGGTCAAAGTTAAGACCAGCCTTCACGCTGCCCAACATTTACGACGCGGTGTGTATATTTCCAGCTGGCAAAAGCCAGAAAATTTAACTGCTCTGCTGCAAGGCGAGCATGTCGGAACAAAGATTACACCATAGGTTTATTATGTTTGAGAATTTTTTAACGGGTTTAGAGTTAGACCAAGAAGGCGCACTTAATTTATTAAAGTTAGCGCAAGATATAAAAGCAAAACCAGAAAAATACAGCAATGTATTAGCGGGAAAATCAATCGTAACATTGTTTGAAAAACAAAGTTTACGTACTCGCTTATCGTTTGATATAGGTATTAACCGCCTTGGTGGCCATGCAGTTTATTTAGATCAGCAAAATGGCGCTATGGGTGCACGTGAATCAATTAAAGATTTCGCACTTAATATTTCTACTTGGGCCGATGGTATTGTTGCGCGCGTAAATCAGCACAGCACATTAACTACATTAGGTGAATACGCATCAGTACCGGTAGTAAATAGTTTGTGTGATTTATACCACCCATGCCAAGCTCTTGCTGATTTTTTAACGCTTCAAGAAGTTCACGGCGATGTGAGCGAGCTTAAAGTGGCTTACTTAGGTGAGGGCAACAATGTAACTCATTCATTAATGCTTTTAGCGGCAACGCTTGGCACTGATTTTGTTGCTGTAACGCCAAAAGGCAGCTCGCCTGATTCGCAAATTCTTAAAAAGGCAGAGCAAATAGCGGCAATGAATGGCGCATCAGTGATGGTAAGTGACCGTGTTGAAGCGGCTGTTGGTGCAAACGTTGTATATGCAGATACATGGGTATCAATGGGTGATACAACACCACTTGAGCAAGTTAAAGAAAAATATATGCCTTATCAATTAAATCAGGCATTGCTAGATCAAACAGGTGCAACTACGGTATTACATTGCCAACCGGCACACCGTGAATTTGAAATTACCTCTGAGGTAATGGATGGTCCAGCATCGAAAATTATTCAACAAGCAGAGAATCGCATGCACGCGCAAAATGCTTTGCTAGTTACATTACTAAATCCAAATTTTGTTAAGGAACACCTATGAGTTCAATTAAAAAAGTCGTTTTAGCCTATTCAGGTGGTCTTGATACATCGGCTATCGTGCCATGGTTAAAAGAAAACTACGGTTGTGAAGTTGTTGCGTTTGTAGCGGATGTAGGTCAAGGCGCAGAAGAACTTGAAGGCGTAGAAGCTAAAGCAATCGCTTCAGGTGCTTCAGAATGTTACGTAGTTGATTTAAAAGATGAAATGGTAAGTGATTACATTTATCCAACACTTAAAACGGGCTCGATTTACGAAGGTACTTATTTACTAGGTACGTCTATGGCGCGTCCTATTATTGCTAAAGCACAAGTTGAAATTGCACGTAAAGTAGGTGCTGATGCACTTTCTCATGGTTGTACTGGTAAAGGTAATGACCAAGTTCGTTTTGAATCATGTTTTGCAGCCCTTGCTCCAGATTTAAAAGTAATTGCGCCATGGCGTGAGTGGGACTTATCGAGTCGTGAATCATTACTTGATTACTTAGCAGAGCGTGACATTCCGTGTTCAGCATCTGCTACAAAAATTTATAGCCGTGATGCTAACGCTTGGCATATTTCGCACGAAGGCGGTGAGCTTGAAGATCCATGGTGCCAACCAACTGAGCAAGTATGGACTTGGACTAACTCTCCAGAGCAAGCACCAGATAAATCAGAACTAGTAACATTAAAAGTTGTTGAAGGCGAAGTGGTTGCTGTAAATGGCGAAGAACTTAAACCATATGACTGTTTAGTTAAATTAAACGATATTGCATCACCTCATGGCGTTGGACGTGTTGATATTGTAGAAAACCGTTTAGTTGGCATGAAGTCACGCGGTTGTTATGAAACACCAGGTGGCACAGTAATTATGGCTGCGCTTCAAGCCATTGACGAGCTAGTGCTTGATAAAGCAAGCCGTAAGTGGAAAGAAGTACTAGGTGGTGAGTTTTCACATTTAGTATACGACGGCCGTTGGTTTACACCACTTAAAGATTCTATTTTAGCTGGTGCAGAAGCACTTTCTAAAGTGGCAACAGGTGAAGTGGTACTTAAGCTATATAAAGGTCAAGTAACTGCGGTTCAAAAGCAATCACCAAATAGCTTATACAGCGAAGCATTTGCTACATTTGGCGAAGATGATGTATATGACCAGTCACACGCTGAAGGCTTTATTCGTTTATTCTCGCTTTCAAGCAGAATTTCAGCATTGGCTAAAAAGTAAATTATTTATAGCCCCTTATAAAAGGGGCACTACAGGGTTTGGAGAGATTTCATGGCATTATGGGGCGGACGTTTTTCTACGGGTCCAGATGAGGCGTTTAAGCAATTTAACGACTCTCTTCCCTTTGACTACCAGTTAGCAGAGCAAGATATTATTGGCTCTGTGGCATGGGCTGGTGCACTTGAACAGGTAAATGTACTTTCAAGTGATGAGCATACAAAATTAGTTGCTGCATTAAATGAGCTACTTGAAGAAGTTAAAGCTGATCCACAATCAGTTGCTACTTCAGGTGCAGAAGACATTCATTCACATGTTGAAGCAGCTCTAATTGAAAAAGTAGGTGATTTAGCTAAAAAATTACATACAGGCCGAAGCCGTAATGACCAAGTTGCCACCGATTTTAGACTATGGTGCCGTGATACAGCCGATCATTTACTAGATGCCATTGCACAGCTAAAGGGCGAGTTTGTAGCGCTTGCAGAGCGAGAGCTTGGCACAATATTACCAGGTTACACGCATTTACAGCGCGCACAACCAGTATTGTTTAGCCACTGGTGTATGGCGTATGTAGAAATGCTAGAACGCGATGAAAGCCGCCTGCAAGATGCTAAAGCACGCATGAATTTTTGCCCATTAGGCAGTGGTGCATTAGCAGGTACAGCTTATCCGATTGATCGCCAAGCATTAGCCCAAGGATTAGGTTTTACAGCGGCTACAAAAAATAGCCTTGATGGCGTATCTGATCGTGACTTCGTGTTAGATCTTTTAAGTTGTGCGTCTATTTCGATGATTCACTTATCTCGTATGTCTGAAGATCTGATTTTTTATAATTCGGGTGAAGCCGGATTTATAGAGCTTGCTGATAACGTTACTTCAGGCTCATCGCTCATGCCTCAGAAAAAAAATCCTGATGCACTTGAGCTTATTCGCGGTAAAACCGGACGTGTATTTGGTGCATTTAGCGCTATGATGATGACATTAAAAGCGTTGCCACTTGCATACAATAAAGATATGCAAGAAGACAAAGAAGGCCTGTTTGACGCTATGCCAACATGGCTTGCATGTATTCATATGGCGCAAGCGTGTATTAAAGGCGTAAAAGTAAATGGTGATAAAACGTTAGCAGCGGCAAAAGGCGGCCACGCTAATGCCACCGAACTTGCTGATTACTTAGTTGCTAAAGGTGTGCCATTTAGAGAAGGGCATCACATTGTGGGTGTACTTGTACAGCTTGCGATTAGCGAAGGTAAAACGCTTGAGGAGCTATCACTTGAGCAGTACAAATCAGTAAACACTGTATTTGAAGATGATGTTTACCCAGTACTTGAAATTGATGCGTGTATAAAAGCGCGTCAAGCGCTTGGTGGGACGTCTATTGAGCAAGTAACTAATGCTGTTAAAGAAGCCAAAAAAAAACAGCAAATAACGGTACGTGATGCAAATTTAGATGATGTAGAGGCAATTGCAACACTTATACAGCATTGGGCAACGGTAGGCGAAAACCTACCTCGTGCAAAAAGCGATATGGTGCACTCTATTAACGAGTTTGCAGTTACTGAAATAAATGGAAAAGTGTCAGGTTGTGCATCGTTATACATTTACGATACCGGCCTTGCTGAAATACGCTCATTGGGTATAGACCCAAAAAGTAAAGTGACGGGGCAGGGTAGACAGCTTGTAGAGCACCTACTTACTAAAGCCAAAAAATTGGCACTTAACCGAGTTATTGTATTGACCCGTGTCCCCGATTTTTTTGAACAGCAACGTTTTACTTTTTGTAGCAAAGACTCTTTGCCTGAAAAAGTAATGAAAGATTGTGAACTTTGCCTTCGTAAAGAAAATTGTGACGAAGTAGCAATGGAATATATTTTGAAGCTAAGTACACGTGCGGAGATCCCGTGTAAATACGTAGCTTAAACTCCCTGGATACAAAAAACGTACGGTTATCCCTGTGCGTTTTTTTATATTTGCAGTAAACTGGTCGGAGTTGTTTGGTTTGATTATATTTTTTTGAGTGAGTTTTAATGCGTCAAAAAAAGTTGGCACATTGGTTGCTAAGTATAAGATAGATAGCAAAATAGCTATCACTGCTTAAAACAGGTAATGCATTTATCTACATAATAATGTGGTTAAAAGTTGCACCGAATATAATTAAAACTTTTACAAGGATCAATCACATGCAAGTTTCAGCTAATAGCCAATTACAAATGCAAGCATACAACAAAACACAACAATTAAAGCCTGCAATGGAACAAACTGCTAGCCCTAAAACCCTGCAATCTGATACAGTAAGCATCTCACAAGAAGCTATGGCTGCTGCGAGTACTGATTTACAGCGTGGTGGTGTGATACTTTATCCCCCAAATAAACCAAAATAATTAATGAAGGTAATGAATGTTTTTAACTGAGTTTTTTGGTTTCTTTTCGCTATCAGCTTTTGCCTCGTGGGGTTTTTTGATGGCATTTTTTTTTAATATTTTTGTTTTTTCATTAGATATAAAAAGAAATACAACCTTATTGCTCAGTTCTTTCATTATGATGTTTTCTTATTCTACATCAGACTATTTTTTCTCATGGTTATCAGTTGAAAGCTCACTTTATCTTGATTGGGCACTTTATGATTATGCTACGGTGGGTGCCTTATTATCAGTTTATTTACTATTAAAAAAAACAACTCCCTCATTTATGTATTTATTAATAGGCCTTATAGTTAATTCATTATTGAGTTTGTGTATGTACTTAGATATGTATGTTTACAATAACAGGGAACCTTGGTTCTTGTGGGATTTGTATACATTTTCAGTCAATATAATCGATCTTATAATGATTGTTATTTTGATTGTAGATAGAGACTTACTTGGTTTTCATAAATTAAAAAGCAAACTCCTTAATTACTTCAAGTCAAACGATACCCACAAAGTAACTTAGCTTAAATGTACGTTACTGAACCCCTAATGGTTTATGTACAAGCCTTCACTCAGTGGGGCTTTTTAATGGCCTTTCTGTATTGTTTGACCTCTACGATAAATAAAGAAAATAAGTCTCCTGTTTATTTATCTGCGCTTATGCTCTGCTCATATGTTTTTAGTGGTTATATAGACTTATTAGAAGGTTTATATTTAAACTCGATGCTCTACGATTTTGTTACTATTTTAGCTTTATTAATTTTAGAGTACTTTAAAGTACTTCACCGCTCTATGGCTTTTCACTTCATCATCTTTGCGTTAATAATAAATGCTGTGCTTACCTTAATATTACATTACGATCTATACGTCTTGTATAACTATGAGCCTTGGTGGTATTGGAGTGTTTATTCTGTTGGTGTAAATATGTTCGATGTTTTAATGATTCTGTCACTAGTATTCAACAAAAATCTCAAAAATAATGGATAATATTCTAGTTAATCCAGCAATTTCTTTTTACATAGGTGCATTTGTACAGTGGGGCTTTTTAATGGCTTTTTTGTACTCATTAGTTATAAGTATTAACAAACCTCGAAAAGAAGCTGTATGGTTATCATTTGTTATGTCAATTTCTTATTCCTCAAGCCTGTTTATAGATATACAACACATATCGTATCTTCAGCTCTTTTTGTTTGATATAACAACTATTTTCGCCATTATTATTTTAAGGTTGTTCATTATTGAAAATCTTATATCGATCTACTTGTTGTTAGGGTTGATTATAAACTCATCATTGTTTCTTGGTATGTATATAGATGTGTCAGTTTTTAAAAATTACGAACCTTGGTGGTTTTGGTTTTTTTATTCAATTGTTATTAATTTAGCCGACTTTATGATGCTAGCTATATTTTTTATAAACAAAGATTTTTTAGCTTTAGCTGCAATTAAAACATGGTTCCACAATAGTATTATGAAAAGGAATAATAGTGGTAGCTGACATACTTTGGGCACTGGTAGATTTAGGATATAACGTAGCAATACTATTTACATGGTTCTTCCTAATCGCATTTTTATATAACCTATCAGCGAGTATTAATAAAAATGATAAAAGTAGAGCGCATCTTTCATTTATAATGATGGTTTCATATATATCTAGTCTTTTTATGGATCCACTGATTGAAAATCCTCACCTAAATTACTTCTATTATGATCTTGCTACTATTAGCGCCCTGATACTTTGGCGATTTATATATAAAAAATTAGTACCAATTGCTTTTGACTATTTAATTGTAGGGCTTTTTATTAATGCATGCTTATTTTTAGGTATGCATTACGATATTGAAATTGCAGGTACTCTTTACTATTGGTGGTTTTGGACAGTTTATATTTTTGGAATGTATTTTGTCGACTTTACAATGGCATTGGTATTAATCATCAATAAGGATGTTTTAGGCTTAAACAAGCTTTTAAGGTGTGTTAGAAGGTTAAGTTTAGATCGCTGAGGCAGTAAAGCTCAACTTAAAAGAAGAGTGATTTTGTGCATTTTTTATGTTGCCGTTATATGTTAAGCGGTACAATAATGGTTTATATAGTGTTGGGGTGAGATGATTGAGCTACTTTTAAATACAAATATCTCTTTTTATATAGGTGCATTTGTACAGTGGGGCTTTTTGATGGCTTTTCTATATTCTTTAGTAAGCTCTATAAATAACGCAGATAAAAGCATTGTTTGGCTATCTTTCATCATGGCACTTTCTTACTCTTCTAGTATTTTTATTGATATGGACTCGATAACTTACTTCGATTTTTTCTTATTCGATAGTATTACTCTATTTGTTATTATTTTATCTGGTTTTTTTATAAAAATTAGCGGTGTATACATTTATTTATTATTTGGTTTAGGTATAAACACTTTATTATTTTTTGCAATGTATATAGATAATGATGTTATGCACCATTATGAATTTTGGTGGTTCTGGTGGGTGTACATAGTAGGTATAAATTTTACAGATTTGACCATGGTTTTAGTTTTCTTTATAGGTAAAGATGTTTTAAAACTTGCTTGGTTAGAAGGAAAGCTAAATAAAGTGTTTAATAAAAGGGCCTATTAGTAATGGATTTCAGTGCTAACAGGCCTTATTTATTATTAACTGGCACCACAGCCCAATTTAGTTTTTAGCGCTTTGACAATTACAGGGTCTACAAACTCGCTTACATCACCATTGTGACGTGCTACTTCTTTAACAAGCGTTGATGAAATAAATGAATTTCGCTCTGCGGGTGTTAAAAATACACTTTCTAAATCAGGATTCAGGCGGCGGTTCATGTTAGCTAATTGAAATTCATAGTCAAAATCAGATACCGCTCTAATACCACGAATAAGCACATTAGCATTGTGATCGCGCGCAAGGTCAGCCAATAAGCCAGAAAAACCAATGACCTTAACATTATCTAAGTGACTTAAAATAGAGTTTGCAAGTTCAACACGTTCTTCAAGGTTAAAACAGGGTTTTTTACTTGGGTTGTTCGCAACCGCAACTAATACAGTATCAAACATTTTAGCTGCACGTTGAATAAGATCTGTATGACCATTGGTTAGTGGATCAAAGGTGCCCGGGTAAATTGCAATAACTTTCATAATGTTCACTATTTATGATTTTAGCGCTAGTTTAACAGTGTTTATGCCACAAAGCAGCCTAGCTAATAAAGCATATAAACACTTACTTTCTTTGAACAGGTCAGTCCAAGGTTTGAGTGTTTTAATGATTCATATTTGTTTATACTGTTTACCTCTTTTGAGTGTAATGTAGCCTATAGATAATTTGAGTATTAGCATATGAATACCAAGGATAAAATAATACACACCAGTATTTTGTTGTTTAACGAAAATGGTGAGCGTGCAATAACGACAAATCATATTGCATCAAACTTAGGGATGAGCCCGGGTAATCTTTATTATCATTTTAAAAATAAAGAAGACATTATCCGTCATATTTTTGCGTTGTATCGCGATCATTTAAATACTCACTTTAAACCTATTAATAAAGATGATGATGCATTTAATCATTTAACGGCTTATTTAGATTCGTTATTTGAATTGATGTGGCGTTACCATTTTTTTTACGACAATCTTGGCGATATACTCGCCAGAGACACTGAGCTAAAACAAGCTTACATTGATTTTCAGTTAGAGTTATTAGAGCAAGTTCGTAAAATTATTCTAGGTCTTCGTGATAGTGAAATGATTGCTATTGATGAGCAAGATGTCATTGATTTAGCCCATACACTAAAGTTAACTGTTAGTTTTTGGACGCCTTATATTAAGGCTCGTAGGCCAAGCGGTACCCTTGCTGAGCAAGATATATATCATGGTATTTTAAAAGTACTTACATTATTTAGAGCGTACAGTACCGATAAAAGCATTGATAAAATGAACCTGCTACGCGAAAAATACACCGAGTTAGCACAACAAGCCTTAGGGGCTGTGACCCTTCAAGATTAAAATTTGTTCAATCTAGGGGCGATTAAATCGCGATGCGAGATTTGTAAGCCAGTAGGGTAACTGCTCCTGCGTTACCTTACTGACTAAATCTATGTAGGCAACAAAGAGTTAATTGCCCCAAGGCAGAACCCTTCGGGCTGAGGGATCCCCATTTTATCCAGCGGCCTCTTTTTCGTAATTCAAAATAAAGTTTTTTAAACTTTTTTCTATATAGCTTTGTGTAATACGTCTCTTACATAGCTTTATGACTTGCTTGGCT